>JAIXQS010000171.1 GCA_027485615.1 Verrucomicrobiaceae bacterium | reverse complement strand
GCCTCGATACCGGCGTTCAACGTGGCATTCAACATCGACGTCGGCGGCAACTCGCTCACAGTACTGATGTCGGATCGGGTCTCCGGAGAAATTTTCCGCAAGCTGGTCTACGACCAGAATGGTGCATTGCAGCCGCAGGCTGCGTCATCCGGGCAGTGGGTCAACATGATGGTGTGAGGCCGCTGCGCCCATCGCGCAGGCCTCGCTGAAAAATACCTGCTTTGGCCGGCGTTCCGGCAAAGGTGAACGGGGTGTCTCTCTTGAACAATGCGCAGGACCTGATCGACGAACTGGACAAACTCAAGGCTTACGGCGTGACCGTGCCTGCGGCGGCGTATGAACATGCCCACCAGGCGGACCTGCGGCTGCTCTCGCTGCTGGGGCGGCGCGATGCCGCGTTACTGATCTTGCGACGGGCCGAGTCGCGTTGGGAAAAGGGGGATGGCTGAAAGGGAACCTGCTTCCTGATCGAGGCGGTTTCCGGGGTCGAGACTCGGCTCAGCTCACCTTCAGGCCCGCCTCGGCTTCCTTCAGGATGCCGATGATTTGTTCTTCTGAAAATCGCTTCTTCATGCTGCCTCCCAAGAGGCAGACTCTACATCACGGCCGGACTAATCTTGGGGAGCACGTCACCCAAAAATGCCCCCAAAAGTGTTTCGCTAGGTGCGTAGCCTTCCTCGACTTCGTCGTCAAGGTCGTGCGGCGTATGGTCGGCCAGCAGGGCATTGCGCCCTTACCGCGTCGCTGGATCGTCGAGCGCACTTTCGGCTGGATGATGCAGTGGCGACGATTGGTGCGCGACTATGAAATGCGACTCGATGTGTCGACGGCCCTTATTCATGTCGCGCTCGGCAGTTTGCTGTTGCAACGCTTGATGACCCCGCAGTGAGTTTTCAAACAGACACTCAGAACTTATGGCCTAAATAAACAGTTCCTGATGTAGTGCCATAAGCTGTATTCAAGTCAAAAAAGTCTTCGGTTCTATAATTTATACGCTCTGCCTCAGCCGCAATAAAGGTCTTGTCATCAAAAAACGATTTGATTCCCAGTCCGTATCCGAGGCCATTGACCTTTGCGTTCCAGAGTGATCTTTCGTAGGTGTCACCGTTTGCTGCGCTCGCACTAACGTGCAATTTCATCTTTGACTGGTGCCAAGCGAGCTTTCCGTAAAGCATGGTTTGTTCGTTTAATTTGTAACCCGGCGAGACATAGACAGCGATGTGATTGCTTTGCTTAACTCTCAAAGAGGCGCTTCCCGAGTTAGCAACACCAACAGACATATTGAAGAGCTCAACTTTAGAAAAATAGTAATCTCCGCCAATAGTCAAATAGCCGGAATCCGATACTTTAAACGTATAGCTAGCTCCCAACGATGGAATGATCGACTGCTTTCCAACGCCATCAAATGAGAAATGATTTCCGCTTTGTGTCACGCTCACGTTCGCTGTAGTTGCGGAGTGGGAAACCCCGACCCTGACTGCAGGCCCCACAAAAGCAGCCTCCTTCACAGATGTAGTTCCTACAGAACGGCGGTCTTTTGACTGCGCAGCTCCGTCAGAGGGGATGGAAGTTTCATTTCGGCTAATTCCTTTATAAGGGCTATCGTCTACGCGCCCAGCTTCGGTAAAAGAACTCTCCTTCGAGGATGTACTTCCTACAGAACGGCGATCTTTCGACTGCGTAGCTCCGGTATTGGGGTTGGAGGTGTCGTAGCGCCTAATTCCTTTGTAAGGGCTGTGGTCTGAGCGCTCAGCTCCTGTAGACCGGCTATCCTCACAATGACCAATAAAAGGCACGAGAGCCATAGCGACGACCGCAATAGTCTTGTTAGGTGTCCGAACGATCCTCATTGCCTCATCCCCGCATATCGGCCGTGGTTTTTACTAATTTTTGATATTAACTGTATACCCTTTAGCAAACCAGATACGCACAAGTAATGCCGTAACGCTGGTAGATTGCGGTTACGTTCTCCCATGAACATGACTGGGTTTTATCGTTTCGATTAAACATCGGGTGTAGGCTTGATAGTGGACTGCACCCGGTCTGGTAGACAATCCCAGCCTATGAATGGACTGCTGTCAACCGCGAAGTAAATCTGAGCCACTCAGCACCGGTTTACGCGACCGGATTCTGAGCCACTGCCTTGCCTGGTATCCCCAGGAATCCTGCTTTCTTTTGCCGCCGTAGCCGGTAACTGTCGCCCTTGATCTGCACGATGTGCGCGTGATGCAGGATGCGGTCGAGCATCTCGGCGGTGAGCCTGAGGTTGTCACCGAAGGTGTCGTCCCACTGCGCAAACGGCAGATTGCTGGTCAGGATCATCGAGCCACCCCGTTCATAGCGCTTGGAGACGATATGGAAGAAGTGACTGGCCTGATCGCCGGTGAAGGGCAGATACCCAATCTCGTCGATGATCAACAGGCGGGGCCCGAGCACCCGGTGACGCATGACCGAGTCGTACCGGTTCTTGCGCTGGGCAGCGGCGAGCTGCAGCATCAGATCGGCAGCGGTGACGAAGTGGGTCTTGATGCCGGCCTGCGTGGCGAGATAACCCAAGGCGATGGCCAGATGGCTCTTGCCGACGCCGGAAGGGCCAAGGAACACGGCGTTCTCCCCGCGCTCGACGAAGCGCAGCGTGGCCAGTTCCTCGATCAGATTCTTCTGGGTGTCGGCGGCAAACTCGAAGTCGTACTGCTCCAGCGTCTTAATGACCGGGAAGGACGCCATCCGGGCCAGCGTCTGTCGAGTTCGCACCTGCCGGGCATCCCGTTCATGCGCCAGCGCCTGCTCCAGGGATTCCAGAAAGCTCCAGTCCTGCTCGGCAGCCAAGCCGGCGATGGCCTCGAATCGTTCAGCCAGGCCGTCGAGCTTGAGCTGCCGACAATAGGCATCGATGCGTTCGGCTTGCAGGTTCATGCGCCCGCGGTAACAAGCGGGCTTTGGTGGCATTTCGGCGAAAAAAAACCAACCGGGACCGGTTGGTTTTTTAACAAGTGGTGGAGGCGGCGGCAACCAAACACCCAGCGAAACCCCGCTTAAATACTTGATTTCGTCCTCTCATAAAAAAGATATACCCCCAAATGTACCCCCGCCGTTCTGACTCAACCTTCCCATACCGACAGGGTTGTTGGGCACCACCGGTCGCTTTGTTGTCGTCGGCGGGTTGCCTGCTTTCATGTTCTCAGTCACTGAAATGGTCGAACACGAGGCTCCGCAGCCATTGGTTGCCGGGCTCTTTGTGAAAGCGTGAATGCCAGAACAAATTGATCCCGATTTCTGGCAGCTTGAGTGGCAGCGCCGCGTACTTCAGTCCGAACGGTTCGACGCAGTGCCGGGCAAACCGCTCCGGCACGGTGGCGACCATGTCCGTCGCCGCAAGAATGTGTCCGACAGCAACGAAATGAGGCACCGTCAGAACTACCTTCCGCTTTACGCCCAGCTTTTCGATCGAGCTGTCGACCGTGGCATGGCCGGTACCCGCTGCGGACACGACGACATGTTCGGCGGCCTCGAATTCTTTTTTCGTCAAGCGCGAGGCCTTGTCCAGCGAGTGACCGCGGCGAAACATGCACACGTGGTCCTGCACGAACAGGCGACGCTGGAAGAAGCCGGACTTCAGGTGCGGCAGCCAGCCGATTGCCAGATCGATCCTGCCGGCCTCCATGTCGTCCGCCAGATTGGCCCCAGTCGTGCGGATGGTCGACAGCGAAATGCCCGGCGCAACCTCGGCCAGCAATTCCATCAGCTTAGGCAGAAAGTAGATCTCGCCAATGTCGCTCATGCCGACCATGAATTTGCGCTGGCTGGTGCCGGGTTCAAAGCGGGTGCGCTGGTTCAGCGTTTCCTGCAGCGCTGACAGCGCATAGCTAATCGGCTCAGCCAACTGCATCGCGTAGGCGGTCGGTTCCATGCCCTTCGATGTCCTAAGGAACAGATCGTCCCCCAACTGCTGCCGCAGGCGGTTTAGTGCATTGCTGACCGTCGGCTGGGTGAGGCCAAGATTGACGGCAACCGAGGACACTCGGCGCTCCTGCAGCAATTGCTGAAAGATCACCAGCAAATTCAAGTCGAGGTCTTTCAGCTCCATGGTAGCAATATTCAAAAAATGAATTTAACGAATTCATGTAATTCTATATCTTAATTTTGGTCGGCTTCCTATACTCGGCCTCACATTGCAACAAGAACATGTGGAGACCATGGAACTCGTCGTCCATCCGCTGGACAAGGTGCTGCAAGTGCCGACCGGTGCCAATCTGCTGGAGACGCTGCGCGCGAATGACGTGCCGATCTCGTACAGCTGCATGGCCGGTCGCTGCGGGACGTGCCGCTGCAAGGTTATCAGCGGCAGCGTGGTTGATACGGGACGCGAAGCCAAGATCACGAATCCTTCCGAAGACGGCTTCGTCCTCGCCTGCACCAGCGTGCTTACCGAGAGCTGCGTGATCGAAATTCCGGAGCCTGATGAGGTTGTGACTCACCCGGCGCGCATCATCAAGGCCACTGTGGTATCGATCGAAGATGCGACGCACGACATAAAAATTCTGCGCCTGCGCCCCGCAAAGCCGCTGTCGTTCTCGCCGGGCCAGTACGCGACGCTGCAGTTCACGCCCGAGCACATTCGTCCTTATTCGATGGCTGGCTTGTCTTCCGACGGCGAGCTGGAGTTCCATGTCCGCCTGGTACCGGGCGGCCGTGTATCTGGCTATGTATTCGACCAACTGAAAGTCGGAGACGCGATACGGGCCAGCGGCCCTTTGGGCACGGCCTATCTCCGCACGCGACATGAAGGCCCGATGCTGTGCGTGGCCGGAGGCACGGGGCTGGCGCCGATCCTGTCCATCATTCGTGGTGCCATCGCAGCCGGAATGAACAACCCCGTTCATCTGTATTTCGGGGTCCGCTCGCCCGAGGACGTTTATGGACTAGAGCAAGTCCGGGCGCTTCAAGAAGCACTGCCTTCGCTAAAGCTGGAGGTCGTGGTCACTACCGATGACGGCAACTCGATGCACCGGACTGGCCTGATCACCGAGGCGATTTCACAGGACATCTCCGATTTTCAGGGATGGCGTGCCTACGTCTGTGGTGCGCCGCCAATGGTGGAGGCCACGGCCGTGCTGCTCAAGCAGCGTGGCATCAATGAACAGCAAGTCTACGCCGACGCGTTTTACGCCAGCGGCACCTGATCCGGACAACCCATGCACGACACGACGGCAACGATGGAGACGGCAATGACTCAGAAGAGCGCCCGCCAGCAGTACTACGATCGCATCGCAGATGATCACATGACGCCCTTGTGGGAAGTGCTGGGTGCGCTGGTGCCGAGACAGCCCGCCAGTCCGGCAAAGCCTGCCTTGTGGCGTTACGCCAACCTGCGCGACAAGGTGATGGAGGCCGGCCAGCTGATTACGGCGGAGCAGGCCGAGCGCCGAGTGCTGATTCTGGAAAATCCTGGCCTGCCCGGCCAGTCGGCGATTACGCAATCACTGTATGCGGGCCTGCAGCTGATCCTGCCCGGCGAAGTCGCGCCCGCACACCGCCATACCCAGTCGGCGCTGCGCCTCGTGATGGATGGCGAAGGGGCGTATACGGCGGTTGATGGCGAGCGCACCACGATGCGACGTGGCGATTTCATCATCACGCCGTCATGGACCTTCCACGACCACGGCAACCTCGGCGACCAGCCCGTTGTCTGGCTCGACGGCCTCGACATCCCGACCGTACGTTTCTTCGACGCCGGTTTTGCGGAACACGGCCAGAGCGCATCGCAGGATACCGTGCGCCCTGAAGGCGATGCGCTGGCACGGTATGGCAACAACATGCTGCCGGTGGATTTTTACCAGACCCCGTCGGAGCCGACTCGCGTGTTCGTCTACCCGTTCGTACGCACGATGGAATCGCTCGACAAGATCGCCATCGGCACGCCCGATCCACATCTTGGTCACAAGCTGCGTTTCGTGAACCCGGCCACAGGCGCATCGCCCATGCCGACCATCGGAGCGTTTGCGCAGCGACTGCCGGCCGGCTTCGAGACGCGTCCTTGCCGCAGCACCGACGGCACGGTTTATGTCTGTCTGGAAGGCGAAGCGACCGTCTCGGTTGGCGACACCGAATGGCAGCTGCAGCGTGACGACATCTTCGTGGTGCCTTCCTGGCAGACGCTGAAATTCCACGCCCGTCGCGACACGACCCTGTTCAGCTACTCCGACCGTCCTGCACTGCAGGCGCTCGGCCTGTGGCGCGAAGCCCGTCTTTGATACCTCCTCGACTCGAAGGAATCGCTATGAAATACGCCGTACCTGTACCGCCCACTTATGCGCTGGCCATCACCGGAAGCGATGAACTGTTCCCTGTTAATCGTGTTTACTGCGTTGGCCGTAACTACGCTGCGCATGCGCGTGAAATGGGCAAAGACCCGGATCGTGATCCGCCGTTCTTCTTCATGAAGCCTGCCTGTGCGGTCGTACAGGCAAGCGAAGCGGAAACCGCCATTCCTTATCCGCCGATGACGGCAAATTTCCACCACGAGATAGAACTGGTCGTCACGATAGGCAAAGGCGGCAGGGACATTCCGGTTGAACAGGCGCTGGATCACGTACACGGCTATGCGGTCGGTCTTGACATGACCCGGCGCGATCTTCAGCTCGACGCACGCGACAAGGGGCGCCCGTGGGAATTCGGAAAGTCTTTCGCACAATCGGCACCGATCGGGCCGGTTCATCCGGCGTCCAGCGTCGGTCACTTGTCATCCGCCGCCATCACGCTGACCGTTAACGGCCAGCCGCGCCAGTCCTCCGACATTGCAAAGCTGATCTGGTCCGTCGCGGAGTCGATCGCCTATCTGTCGCGCTACGAGACGCTGGAACCGGGCGACGTGATCATGACCGGCACGCCCGAAGGCGTGGGTGCCGTCGTCGCAGGCGACCTGATGCGGGGCCACATCGACGGTCTCGGTGACATCGTCGTGCGCGTGGCTGCCTGAACCTGATCAAGGAGAGCGACATGGGACAGACGCCGGAAGTATTCAAGCAGCCGCATGTGTGGGAGACCGAAGGATCGAGCCGCATTCCGTTCTGGGCCTACACCGATGAGGCGATCTACAAAAAGGAACTCGATCGCCTTTTTTACAAGGGGCACTGGAGCTACATCGGTCTCGAAGCGGAGGTGCCGAATCCGGGCGACTTCAAGCGCACCGTGATCGGTGAGCGCTCGGTGGTGATGACGCGTGACATGGACGGCGCTATCAACGTCGTCGAGAACGTTTGCGCACACCGCGGTATGCAGTTCTGCCGTGAACGCCACGGCAACAAGAAGGAACTTGTCTGCCCTTACCACCAGTGGAACTATTCGCTGAAAGGCGACTTGCAGGGCGTGCCGTTTCGTCGCGGCGTCAAGCAGGATGGAAAGGTCAACGGCGGCATGCCGAAGGAATTCAAGACGGAAGACCACGGCCTGAACAAGCTGAAGGTAGCAACGCGAGGCGGCGTCGTCTTCGCCTCGTTCGACCATGAGGTCGAGCCGTTCGAGGATTATCTAGGTCCGACCATTCTTGGCTACTTCGATCGCCTGTTCAATGGCCGCAAGCTGACCATCCTTGGTTACAACCGCCAGCGCATTCCGGGCAACTGGAAGCTGATGCAGGAGAACATCAAGGACCCGTACCACCCGGGCCTGCTGCATACCTGGTTCGTCACCTACGGTCTCTGGCGTGCGGACAACAAGTCCGAGCTGAAGATGGACGAGCACTTCCGGCACGCAGCGATGATCTCGACTCGCGGTACCGGTGGCAAGAAAGAAGAAGTCACGCAGGGCGTGACCAGCTTCAAGGAAAACATGGAGGTGCTGGACAAGCGCCTGATCGACATCGTGCCTGAGGCCTGGTGGAACGGTCCGACGGCCTTGATGATGACGATCTTCCCGAGCGTGATCTTCCAGCAGCAGGTCAACAGCGTATCGACCCGCCACATCCAGCCGAATGGCCACGGCTCCTTCGATTTCGTCTGGACCCATTTCGGCTTTGAAGACGATACACCGGAGATGACGCAGCGGCGGCTGATACAGGCCAATCTGTTCGGCCCGGCCGGCTTCGTGTCGGCCGACGACGGTGAAGTGATCGAACTGTCGCAGTTCGGCTTCGAGCAGAAGCCCTCGCACCGTGCCGTGGCCGAGTTGGGTGGCTATGAATGCGAGAACACCGACCACATGGTGACCGAGACCCTGATCAGGGGCATGTACAACTACTGGCGCAAAGTGATGGAGGTGTGATGGACATGGCGACTGCAACCAACGGCCAAACCGTCATCGACCTGCTCCGCCTATATGGCGATTATGCAGCGGCCGTCGATTCCGCGCAGTGGGACAAGTGGGTGGAGTTTTTTGTCGACGACTGCGAATACAAGATCCAGCCGCGCGAAAACTTCGAGCGTGGATTCCCGCTTTCGACACTTGCGCTACTGAGCAAGAACATGCTGAAGGACCGCGTGTATGGAATTCACGAGACCCTCTACCACGACCCGTATTACCAACGCCACGTTGTCGGCATGCCGGTGATCCGGGAGGATAAAGATGGCGTGATCATCGCGGAGGCGAACTATGCGGTCTTCCGAACCAAGCTGTCCGGCGAATCGACTGTCTTCAATGTCGGTCGCTATCTGGACAAGATACGGCGTGAGGACGGCAAGCTGAAGTTCGTCTCGCGGCTGTGCATCTACGACACCGAGATGATCCCGAATTCGATCATCTATCCGATCTGAACGAGAAAAACATGAGCCATAACTGGATTGACATAGCCAGCGTGGATGATCTGCCGGATGAAGACGTGGTCGGCATCGACGCCAGCGGGAAGAGCATTGCGCTGTACCAGGTTGAGGGCGAGGTATATGCAACCGATAACATCTGCACCCACGGTAATGCAAGGCTGTGCGACGGCTTCCTTGAAGGGCACGAGATCGAATGTCCGCTCCATCAGGGCAAGTTCGACATCCGTAGCGGCAAGGCGATGTGCGCGCCGTTGACCGAGGATGTGAAGACCTACCCGGTGAAGATCGAGGGTAGCCGCGTGTTCGTTGCGATTTAGGCGAGGAGCGGTATTTCAATGAGCGACACAACCGACCAGCTGGTTCTGCACAACTACTTCCGCAGCTCTGCCGCCTACCGCGTGCGGATCGCGATGAACCTCAAAGGTCTCGACTATGATTATGTGCCAATCCACCTGACCCGCGACGGCGGGATGCAGTTCAGGGAGCCGTACAAGTCTCTTAATCCACAGCAGCTGGTACCGCTGCTTGACGACCAAGGCTTCAGGCTAAGCCAGTCGCTGGCGATCATTGAGTATCTCGACGAGAAGTTTCCCGAGCAGCCGCTGCTGCCAGCCTCGATTGAGGGGCGCGCCCGCGTGCGGCAACTTGCACTGGCAATTTCGTGCGACATCCATCCGCTACAGAACCTGCGGGTACTCAAGTACCTGACTGGTCCGCTGGCGCTATCCGAAGATCAGAAGACCGCTTGGATCCGGCACTGGCTCGGTTTGGGGCTGGAGGCGCTCGAAGCCGAGCTTGCGAATTCGCCCACCCGCGGTACTTTCTGCTATGGCGATACGCCGACGATGGCCGATTGTGCGCTGGTTCCGCAGATGTTCAGCGCGATGCGCTTTGGGGTCGACTTGGAGACCTGTCCAACTCTGCGAGCGATCCATGACGCGTGTGAGGCACTAGCTCCCATCGCTGCCGCTCATCCGGCTCGGCAGCCGGACAGCGATTAGTTTTTCAGCCGATACAACGAGGAGGAACCCCTGATTATCCTTCGATGAAGCTTGCAGCAAGCCAACCACACCCAGAGGAGATAGCAGTGAAAAACACGATTTTTAGAATGGCCTTGGCCGGCACGATTGCCACTGCCATTGCAGCCCCCGCCTCGGCCATGGGCCCGACGGCAGCTGACCTGATCAACGACGGCAAGACCGCCGGTGACGTGACCACCTACGGCATGGGCTACGGCCAGCAGCGTTTCTCGAAGCTCACGCAAATCAACCGCACCAACGTCAAGAAGCTGGTGCCGGTCTGGACGCTGAGCCTGGACTCGAACCAGCCGCAGTCGCAGCAGCCGCTGCTGATCGACGGCATCATGTACCTG
>JAIXQS010000070.1 GCA_027485615.1 Verrucomicrobiaceae bacterium | reverse complement strand
TTTCACCGCCATATGGGGATATTGGCCGTCGCCACCCGAATGCGGTGCTTGTGAAGAGGCCGAACCGGGTGCCTGCATTCCCGGCGATACCGTCTGAACCGGGGTGGGCAAGGGAGGGAACAGCCCTTCGATCTTTTCGGCGGCAAGCCATTCCTCCATCCCTTCCGCCCACACCAGCGACTCGCGCGCGATGTTCCCGCCTGTCGCGTATTCCTGCAACTGCTCCCCGGAATAGGGACCCGATTGCTCCCCTCCTTGCATTACATACCACTGCGGTTGATCGCTCATATGCGCGCCATTTTGTGCCGCTCCGGATCTCTGACAAGAAGATATCGCCCGATTCCCCGGCTTCAATCACCCGAGACAAAGGATATGCGTAATGTCTTCTCCCGCACAGAAGGGCGGCTTGAATTCCTTTCTTTCGTACTGCCCTGCCGACGAGTCTACGGATCCCAGGGAAACGGGAATCCCGAAACCGGAGAGCCTTGTCCGATAGCGCGCTGGCGGAGATGCTTCGTTTCTCCGAAGGAAAGCGGTTGCAGGGGAGGCGGGGGGCGACTTAGCCTTTGCGCGTGCTGATTACGGAAGAGAAAGCCCAGACCGCCGTTGTTTCCCCTGAGGGGGATTTCCTGCGCGCCACCTTCCGCGCGATGCTTCGGGCGCGCATTCTTGAGAACAAACTCTCCAGCCTCTATAAGGCGGGGAAAATCGTCGGCGGTGTTTATCTCGGCAGGGGTCAGGAAGCGGTCAGCGCGACACTTGGCGCTTCGCTGATCCAAGGGAAAGATTGCTACGCGCCGCTCATTCGCGATCAGGCGGGGCGGACTGCGTTCGGCGAGCCATTGATCGACTGCACGCGCACGTATCTCGGTTCCGTGGAGGGGCCGATGAGGGGGCGCGATGGAAATATCCACCGCGGCCGGCCTGAGATGGGGATGCCGGCGATGATTTCCCATCTCGGCGCTCAGGTGCCGCTGATCGCGGGCATGCTTTTTGCGAAGCGGCTCAAAGGGACTCTCGACGGATGTGTGGGGGCTACCTCGGTGGGCGATGGCGCGACTTCCACAGGAGCTTTCCATGAAGGACTGAACATGGCGGCGGTGGAGAAGCTGCCCATGGTGGTGGTGGTGGCGAACAACCAGTTCGCCTACTCGACGCCGAATCACCGGCAGTTCGCTTGCGCGGATCTGGTGGAACGCGCGGCGGGTTACGGGATCGGCGGGTTTTCGGTGGACGGCACGGATCTGATCGCCTGCGCCTCGGTGATCGGCTATGCGGTGAGAAAAGCGCGCGCGGGCGGCGGGCCGCAGATGGTCGTCGCGCATTTGCTGAGGCTTGGTGGGCATGGCGAGCATGATGACGGCTCCTACGTGCCGGAATCCGCGAAGCACGGGCACTATGGAAGGGACTGCATTGAGGTGGCGATGCGGCAGCTTGTGGAGGGCGGATTCGCGACAGTGGAGGAAATCATGGCTTGGCAGGAAGAAACATCGGACGAGGTGCAAAGGGCGGTGGCCCAGGCACAGCAGGAACCCGCCCCCGACCCGTATCGCGAAGATTGGTCGGCCTTATCAACCCGTTTCCCCCTGAACGCACAGTGAGCGGAGTGACCTACATCGATGCGATCCGCGAGGCTCAGGAAACCCTGCTGCGCGAAGATCCGCGCGTGTTTCTCTACGGCCAGGACATCTCGAATTTCGGCGGTGCGTTCAAGGCTACGAAAGGATTGGCCGAGGCGTTTCCGAACCGTGTCTTTGATAGCCCCATTTCCGAAGATGCCATGATCGGCCTCGCGGTGGGCGCGGCGATCGAAGGGATGCGGCCCATCATCGAGATGCAGTTCGCCGATTTCTCGTCGATCGCGTTCAACCAGATCGTCAACCAGGCGGCCACGCATTTTTACCGCACGGGCATGCCGATCCCGATCACGGTGCGCCTGCCCTCCGGTGGCACGCCGGGTTCCGGCCCTTTCCACAGCCAGAGCATGGAGGGGATCTACGCCCAGTATCCGGGCTTGGTGGTGGTGACGCCAGCCACCGTTTCCGACGCCTATCACATGCTGGTCGATTCGGTGAAACTCGATGACCCGGTGATCTACTGCGAGCACAAGTTCCTTTATCGCTGGCTCAAGGCGAAATCGATCAACGGCGACGGGCTCCCCATCGGCCAGGCGCGTATCGCGAGACCGGGCAAGCACGCCACGGTCGTTACCTACAGCGCGATGGTGCATGAAGCGGTTCGCGCAGCGGATCGTTTGCAAGCGGACGGCTGGGAAATCGAGGTGGTGGACTTGCGTTCGGTGAAGCCCCTCGATCTCGATACCGTGCTCGCTTCGGTGGCGCGGACGGGTCGTTTGCTTGCGTTGGGCGAGGCTTTCCCGTGGGGCGGCGTGACGGCGGAGATCGTGGCGAAAGTCACGGAGGAAGGGTTCCATCTGTTAGACGCCCCGCCGCAGCGCCTGAATGCCCGCGACACCCCCGTCCCCTACCATCCCAAGCTCTGGGCCGCGCACCGCCCGACACCGGAATCGATCTGTGACGCGCTCCGAAAACTCCTTTCCTTCTAATACACGACCATGCCGACCGTCCCCATCCTGATGCCCCAGCTCGGAGAATCCATCGCCGAGGCCACCGTGATCCGCCTCGGCATCGCCGTGGGTGATGCGGTGCGCACGGATCAGGAAATCATCGAGGTGGAAACGAACAAGGCGGTGATGGGCGTGACCACGCTTTGCGACGGGATCGTTTCCGAGATCAAGGCGGTGGAAGGTGTTTCCTATTCGGTGGGCTCGCTGCTCGGTTTGCTGGAAGTGACGGAGGAG
>JAIXQS010000143.1 GCA_027485615.1 Verrucomicrobiaceae bacterium | reverse complement strand
CCTTGTTGCAGCGTGTGCGTCCGCGTCGGCAAGGTCAAACTCAAATGACGACACTACGCATGTAGAACTGTCTGTAGAGGGCTTCTGGACGCGGGTTCGATTCCCGCCGCCTCCACCACCCACTTTTCCGAAACGTTCCAACAAAGGCTGGAAACCCTTGATAAATCAAAGGTTCCGGCCTTTTTCATATCTGCGACGTTCCGAAATGATCTATTGAAATCCGGGGACATTTGGGGGCATCATTGGGGGCACGCGGCCTTCCATTTGTGCCGATGCCCCCAAAGAGGTATGCCATGCCCCTCAGTGATGCTCAAATCCGGAACGCGAAACCCGCAGAAAAGCCCGTCCGCCTGTTTGACGGCGGGGGCATGTACCTTGAGGTTTCCCCCTCGGGCGGAAAGCTGTGGCGGATGAAGTACCGCTTCGAAGGCAAGGAGAAACGTCTTTCGTTCGGCGCATATCCCGCTGTCGGCTTGAGAGAAGCCAGAGACAAGCGCGAGGAGGCTCGCAAGCAGCTCGCCCAAGGCATCGATCCATCTGCACAGAAAAAGGCCCTGAAAGCCGCAAAGGCCGAGCTAAGGGCCAACAGCTTTGAGGTGGTGGCCCGCGAGTGGTTTGACAAATTCAAGACCACTAGGACGGAGGGCCATACGAGTAAAATCATCGCCCGCTTGGAGCGGGATATTTTTCCTTGGCTTGGCGCGCAACCCATCGCCAGCATCACTGCACCTGACGTTTTGGCAGTGCTGAGGCGGATCGAAGATCGAGGAGCAATTGAAACGGCTCACCGCGCCAAAGGCGATATCTCGATGGTCATGCGATACGGGATTTCCACAGGTCGGGCAACCCGCGACCCCTGCCCCGATCTCAAAGGCGCACTCTCCTCCTCTGTGCCGAAGCACTTTGCCGCAATCGTGGATCCCAAAGAGGTCGGCACATTCCTTCGCACCATGGACGGTTACACCGGAACTCTGACGGTTCGAGCGGCGCTCAAGCTCGCACCCTTGCTGTTCTGCCGCCCGGGCGAACTAAGGCACATGAAGTGGTCGGAAATTGATCTTGAGGCCGCTGAGTGGCGTTACACCACCAGCAAAACCAAAACCGCTCATCTCGTGCCGCTGGCGCGCCAAGCAGTAGACGCACTGCGAGAAATACAACCGTTAACAGGGCGACATCAGTACGTTTTCACCGGACACGATCCGAAGCGCCCGATGAGCGGGAATACTGTTAACGCTGCCCTTCGGCGCATGGGTTTCGATACGCAAAAGGAAATCACTGGGCATGGGTTCCGAGCTATGGCGCGCACCATCCTTGCAGAGCAATTACACGCCAAGCCTGAAGTGATTGAACATCAGCTGGCGCACAAAGTCGCTGATCCGCTCGGCGGAGCTTACAACCGCACGAAATTCATCAAAGAGCGGAAGGAAATGATGCAGCAGTGGGCGGACTATTTGGACAAACTGCGCGCTGGCGCAGAAATTCTTCCTTTGAGCGGCGCTAAACGGTGAGAGCGTACTACCTTCTCTTTTCAGCGAATCAAAGGACTCGCGCCCATGCCAAGGGCTCTTGTCCTACCCGCTGCCACTTGGACACAGCCGTACAATTGCAAAGCCACTTCATTGGAATTTCTATTTTAGAAACACCACGGATGCTGAGGCAAACCGCTTGAATTTCTTCCGAGAAACGCTGTAACATTCCAACACGGTTACAGCCGAATGGGTAGCAACCATTCTCGAGATTGACCATCGTAAGCCGGTCATCTCCTTAGGAGTCGGGATAGCGCCCGACATTGAGGGGTTCCGTAACATTGGAATAGAAGACATCCAACCCGATGTCAAAGGTACCGAGGCTTGCATGAGCGTAACGCGCTTGTGCGAGCCTTTCTGTATTGTCGGTTCGCAAAGCGCCTTCGAGGAGCTATTGCATGACCGAATCAACCCCTAAAGCGCTAACCATCCTTCGGCGCAAAGATGTCCAAGCCCGCACCGGGCTTTCTCGTTCCACGATCTATTCGAAAATGCAAAGCAGCCGCCCTGCTTTGTACGATCCGACGTTCCCCAAGCCAATATCACTTGGCGCGAAGTGCGTTGGCTGGATCGAAGCCGAAATAGAAGAGTGGATTGCCTCCCAAATCAAAAAAAGCCGTGGCTCGGCCTAAGGGAGGCGTCATGATCATAGTGATCGACCATTCCCACGTTATCGAGCAGTTCCGCGATGCGATGCGACAGCGAAGCATCATCCCTCCCGAGGATTTGATTGCCGATGGTTCCCTGCGCCGAGCCGATGTTGAGGGTGGCCGGAGTGGCAAAGACGATGCCGCGTACTTGCTGCATATGGACGGGAATCCTGCAGGTGGATTTGAAAATCATAAGGATGGTTTGGGCTGGCAGAAGTGGCGCTATCAAAGCGGGAAGCAATTCACGCCAGCGCAGCGCAGGAAACTTGCCGAGGAAATGCGGGACAAAGCCGAGCGCAGAGCAAACCAAAAGCGCATCGCGCAAGAGCAAGCAGCAACGCGTGCGTTGACCATCTGGGAGGATGCTGCGCCGTGCGAAGCATTCGCCTACTTGGATCGCAAGCATGTCGCCTCTTATGGTCTGCGTATCTGTCAGACCGATTTGCCCATCTGCGGCGTGCAATGCAAAGGCGCGTTGATCGTTCCTGCCTTCGATGCGGGCGGCAAAATCCAAACCTTGCAATTCATCCCTGCCGATCCCGGCGCAGACAAGCGATTCCTGCCGAGCGCAAACAAGTCGGGCGCGTCATTTCTCATTGGTCGCATTGAAGATAAAGGAACGCTGCCTGTCGTTGTCATCGTTGAGGGCTATGCAACCGGCGCAACCGTTCACGCAGCAACCGGCTACCCCGTCATCGTTGCATTCGACGCTGGCAACCTGTTGGAAGTGGCGAGGATGGTGCGTGATCGCTACCCAAACGCCGTGATCTGCTTTGCGGCAGACGATGACCGATTCAAGGAACGGAACACCGGCAAAGAAAAAGCTATTGAAGCTGCCCATGCAGTCGGCGGCGTGGTCGCTCTACCCAAATGGCACGAGCAAGACACACGAGGAACCGATTTCAACGATGCAGCGGAGTGGCTATCAATGGACGATATCAAGGCAACGATCGACGCAGCGATCAGCCAACCGCAGGAGGTCATCGAGGCGGGCGGCATGGATGCTGCCCAACCAAGTACCTATCAATACGGCGGTGGCACATTTGAGGTTCGCAAGGAGGGCGTGTACTACTGCGAAGATAGCCGCGGGGATCTGTTCATCTGTTCGCCCTTGCGAGTCGTTGCCTCGACCCGCGATGGTAAAAGTTCCGATTGGGGTGCGCTGCTCGAGTGGCACGACCGGGATGGCATCCGTCATCAATGGGCGATGCCGATGGAGCTGCTGCAAGGTGATGGCAACGATGTACGGCGCGAGCTAGTGCGGCAGGGGATGCAGATTTCGACCGACCGCCGAGCGCGTGATCTATTGTCGGCGTACCTGCAATTGCCGGTAGACCATCGCGCACGCTGCGTTGATCGGATGGGCTGGGATGCAAGCGTATATGTCACGCCGTCAGAGTCGATCGGGCAGGAAGGCGAGATCGTCGTTTTCCAGAACGCGCACGCCCTAGAACCTGCGCTGTCGATTGCTGGCACGCCGGAGGAATGGCGGCAGACGGTGGGGGCATACGCTGTCGGCAATTCGCGTTTGATGTTTTCGCTATCCGCTGCATTCGCTCCGCCCTTGCTCGACGTTCTTGGCGAGGATAGCGGCGCGGTGCATTTGAAGGGATCGTCCAGCTGCGGCAAGACAACGATCCTCAAAGCGGCGGCATCCGTCTGGGGCAGCCCGAACGAATACATCCGGCTATGGCGTGCGACTGCGAACGGATTGGAAGGAATGGCGGCTCTTCACAACGATGGGCTGCTAATCCTTGATGAACTTTCGCAGATCGAACCGAAAGACGCAGGCGAGGCGGCGTACATGCTGGCGAATGGGCAGGGCAAGGTGCGATCGTCGCGTACGGGTACGGCACGCGCACCGACGAAATGGCGACTACTGGTGCTGTCGGCGGGCGAGGAATCGCTGTCGGCAATGATGGCGAAGGCAGGGAAGAAAGCAAACGCGGGGCAGGAAATCCGCCTTGCCGACCTCGATGCCGATGCGGGCTGCGGCATGGGCGCATTCGGGAACCTGCATGGGTACGAATCGCCGGAAGGATTTGCCACGGCGTTAAAGGATGCATCGAGCCGTTACTACGGCGCGGTTGGCGTTGAGTGGCTACACATAATCGTCAAGCTACGCACGAACCTCGCCAAGATTCTGAAAGGCGGTATCGCAGACTTCATCGTAGAGAACGTGCCGAAGGGCGCACAAGGGCAGGTAATCCGAGTAGCACGCCGATTCGCCCTGATCGCAATGGCTGGCGAACTGGCGACCCAAAGCGGATTGACCGGATGGGGCAAGGGCGATGCCATCGACGCGGCCGCGACCTGCTTTAGATCGTGGCTGGACAACTACGGCGGCGCAGGCAACCGCGAGGAACGTGCGCTGTTTGAGCAGGTGCGCGGGTTCATCGAGGCGCACGGTGAAAGCCGGTTTGAGGATTTTCACGGCGAGTCGAACAGAACGGTCTACAACCGAGCCGGGTTCGTGCGGGTCAAGGAAGGTGGCGATCGTCAGTATCTGGTGCTATCCGACCCCTTCAAGAAAGAAGTCTGTGCGGGCTTCGATCCCAAGTGGGCGGCCAAGGTGTTGATCGCTGCTGGCTGGATCGAGCCGGAGGGCGGCGGGCGAAGTACACAGAAGCCACGCATTCCAGCGGCTGGTGGATCGCCACGCGTCTACGTCTTAACCAACAGCATCTGGGAGGATGGTCATGCAAATTGATTTCTCATCTTTGCTGGAACCTATCCAAAAAGCGCGGGGGCAAGTGGGGACAACGGGGACCGCCAGCATCCATGCGGGTTTACCCCGCCCCCAAAATCTGATTCCGCGTGGGGACAAGCGGGGACAAATGCTTCGCCTGAATGACGGCGAGCGGCAAACGAAACCGGCGTTGTCCCCAATGCCCCCAACTGCATCAACCCTGCGGGGACATGAAAAAGCAAGCATTCATGCGGGTTTCCCCGCTGCCCCCGTTGCCCCCACTCTGGAAACGATGACTGACGCAGAGCGCGAAGCATTGGCTAGAAAGCTGCGCCTGTTCCGGTTCGACGTCATCGAGCATGAAATTGCGGAAGGCTATCCGGCAGACGAACTGCACCGCGTGAACAACCTGTGTTGGGAAATCATGCAAGCCGATGGGCTACCGTTTAACGAGGCTATGCGGATCGCAGCGGAGATTGTGGCTGCGTGTAACGTGGCGGAGTGCGAACGCAGCTACACCAGCGTACAGGCACTTTGGCGGCGTATCACTGGGGAGTGGGTATGAGCGACGAGCCGAACAAACGCGCCAATCTCGCACTGGTCGAGGTCGAGGGCGTACCGAAGGACAAACTGATCGCCGAAACGGGCAATGCGTCTGCTGTGGTCTTAGGCTGAGAGACAGGATGAATCAGTCCGACTTAGGTTCTTTGGCCCAAACATAAAAAGTTGCGGCGCACATGGTAATCGGGGTGACGAAGGCTGTTCCGAAATAGATGTCTATCCCGCCGCCAACAACAGACAGAACCAGCGGTACGCGCATCTGTTTCCACAATTTCTTGTTTGCCATACCGTGGACGTGTATCTGTAGGCTGATGTCATCAGCGGCCTACTGGGTTGACGCGACAGTTAGGTGCAACCCCAACCCGACTTCAATCCGCTCCGCTGATGACATTCCCAAGCTACCCAAGGGAGCGGCTGGTGCAATCGTTTGAGACCTGCGGATTAACAGTCCGCCGTTCTAGCGGATAGGTATGGATTTGGTGTCCCCGACAGCTTCGTGGGTTGACTCGACTGTTCAATTGGCTGGCAGCCCTGACCCGACTTCAATCCGCTCTGCCGAGGACACCTCTAAGCTACCGCAGGAAAACGGCTAGTGCAATCTGGACTGCTTGGTAGGTCGTGCAGGACTCGAACTTACGACCAATAGATTAAAAATCCCAGTCGGAAATGAAGCATTTTCCTTTCAAATCGAAGACTTAAAATCCGAAGGCGCCGCTCATGTACCGTAAACATACCACTCGGTTTTACCCCTCACGACAACCTCCTAAGTCATGTTCACGTCAGGTTGGGTTTCTTTCCTGAGCAGACGGTCGGTAGCGAAGTCATTCCGCTTGGAGTCGTCCAACCACCGGCGCTCCCGTTCCATAGCTTAATTGCAGGCTCGAACCCTTGATCCTTTGGGGGGGGTGAAGCCATTAGAGTCCGCTGACCAGCCCTTCTGACCCATGCATGAATCAAATAGGCCGCCATTCACGCAATACGCTCCAGATGCGACTTTCAAGCAATCGAACCGATCAGCCAAGTATTGTTCATAAGTCGCGCCGGGTTTGGAGAATCCCGTGGCACATCCAGCAAGGCTGAGAAGAACTGCCGTCATTAAAATCTTTTTCATCCGACCTCCTTAAATTTTTTAGCATTTTTATATTGAAGCAACGCAACATTTTTATTTTATCTCGCTGGGACGTCTGTGGGGTATGAGCCAGCAGCGGAATTGTTTTAAGAAAGGAGGGCTCGAAAAATGCTCGACCTGCGGTGCGGAGAGGTTACGGTGATCGGCATCTGCCCCTCTGTTGTTCGGTTGGTAGCGACGCGCACCATCCGAGTGCATAAACAGATCACGGCTCATGCAGGAATGTTTTGATTATCGGGGGGAGGTCGGTCGGCTAACTCTTTGATTATTCAGAAATATACACCCGCGAAACCGAGGAAATTCAAAATATCCTGTCCGTATCACTTATGTGTCCCATTTGGGGTGCTGGTTGGTATCACACCATCCGGTATGGCGTAACGGCATCCGGTGCAGTCCGGTATCAGCTGATCCGGTATGGCCCAGTACGGCATGGGTAGACCCGAGCCAGACAGTCCGAAAAAGGCGAATACCTGTTCAGATAGGGTTGGGTTAGTAATTACTCGACACAATCTGTAAAAGGTCTATAATCCTATCCATACACTTTCGACGGGAGGCATCATGTCAGGTAAACGAGTCGGCTATGTGCGGGTTTCCTCGATCGACCAGAACGAGGCGCGGCAGCTTGAGGGCGTGGCACTCGACAAGGTGTTCACGGACAAGGCTTCGGGCAAGGACACGAGCCGCCCGCAGCTTCAAGCCTGTTTGGAATACCTCCGCGACGGCGATGTTTTGCTGGTGCATTCCATGGACAGGCTGGCGCGTAACGTCGAGGACTTGCGCCGGATCGTTCGGGAGCAGAACGCCAAGGGCGTGATCGTCCAGTTCATGAAGGAAGGTCTGTCGTTCACTGGTGACGATTCCCCGATGAGCCAGCTACTGCTGACCATGCTCGGCGCGGTGGCCGAGTTCGAGCGGTCGCTGATCCGCGAACGTCAGCGTGAAGGGATTGCCATCGCCAAGGTGAAGGGCGTTTACAAGGGTAGGAAGCCCGCCCTCGATGCGCAGCAGGTGGCCGACCTGAAAGCCCGTGCTGCCGCTGGTGAAACGAAGGCGGAGCTTGCCCGCCAGTTCAAGATCAGCCGCGCAACCCTGTACGAATACTTGGCAGCCTGAGGGGTGGGGGCTACCCCCCATGCGGGACAACGCCATCGACCTCCCGGGGGTTTGAGCCTCTCCCCTTACGCACGCCTTAGCGGGCGGTCTGCCGGTAAAAAAACCTCGGGAAACGGCAGCTTCTGTCCGATAAGTTCGGTGCGATACGGTGGCGTGCGCTGAATTAAGTAGGGCGGGATAGGCGACTGCCGTCTCTAAAGTAGAGAAAAATGCAGTCAACAGGTTGCCCACTCGCAGGGATGCAAGGGTGCGCGAGTTCCCGCCGCCCGCCTTGCGATGCTAGCTGCTTAGCACCAAACTCTTGGGGGCATTTTTGGGGGCATTTACAAGAATCCTTTCGTAAAAATCGAGATCCTTGTATGCGTATACGAGCAAGTTTGATTGACGCCGCCCCACCACTTGTTAAAAAACCAACCGGTCCCGGTTGGTT
>JAIXQS010000074.1 GCA_027485615.1 Verrucomicrobiaceae bacterium | reverse complement strand
TCACCGTCTCCCGCGAAGCCCACGACCAACTCGTCATCGCCGCCTACAAATCCCGCGGCTACAACGATGAGGAGGCCGTGCTTGGCACGAAACTCGCCGCCGAGGCCGCGCGCCACGGCATCCGCACCCACCACGCCCTAAAGGCGCTGCACCTGGATCACCTTTTCGGCTCGGCCATCGGCGGCTGCGTGCCCGGCGCGGAAATCGAGGTGCTGCCTTCCCGTTTCCCCGCCTCGGAAATCTGGAACGCGAACAAGAAGCTCGGCCAGGCCGTCGCCTACCGCGCCATCGACCGCGCTATCGAGCTCGCCGACCAATACGGCATCGCCCAGATCGCGGTGGACAATGCGTTCCATTACCTATGGGGCGGCGGCTATGTGATGGAAGCCGCCGAGCGCGGATATTTCGCCTACACGAACTGCACCTCTACCCTCGCCGAGGTCGTTCCTTTCGGCGGGAAATTTCCGACTCTCGGCACGAACCCACACTCATGGGGCATCCCCTCCCAAGAGGCGAACGGCTTCCCCATTGTGATGGACTGGGCCACCGCCACCGTGGCGATGGGCCGCGTGCAGGCTCTGAAACGCGAAGGTAAACAACTTCCTCCCGGAGCCGCCGTCGATAAGAACGGCCAGCCCACCACCGACCCGAACGAGGTCAGCGCGCTGCTCCCTTTCGGCGGCCACAAAGGCTACGGCATGTGCCTGCTCAACGAGATTTTCGGCGGCCTGATCGGGGGATCCATCCCCACAATTCGCGGACGTGAAAACGCTGATCAAGCGGAGAAAACCACCATGGTGTTCTATTTCCACGTCATCCATCCCGATGCGATCTCGGGCGGACATTTCGCGAAAGGCCGCTCACAGATGCAGAACCTCAAGGCGGTGCTCGATGACATACTCGGCCACGGCAACGACAACGCCATGCTCCCCGGCCAGATCGAAGCGAACGCACGCAAGGTCTCCGACGCCGCGGGCGGACTCCAATTCACCCCCGCCGAGATCGCCGAGTTCAACGAACTCGCCCGCGAGATCGGTGTGGCGGAGTTGGTCGGGAAATGAATATGGAGGAGGGGTTTGAAACCCCTTTATGGAGAATCGGGAAATGGGTTCGTTTTGGTTGTGCAGAGGGGATGCAATCCCCTTCTCCATATTAAAGTCTCAGATTCGGATGAATATCTCCATCGAGCGCATCGCATTTCCCTGCGAAAAATCTCAGCAGACCCGCGAAGCCAATCATCGCCGCGTTGTCGGTGCAAACACCCGGCTCCGCCACCGCGAACACGATGCCTTCCTTTTCGCAGCGTTTTGAAAACGCCTCCCGCACCGCGCGGTTCAGGCTCACGCCGCCGGAAAGCCCGATGACATTCGCGCCAGCCAGCTTCGCCGCTCGGAGGGTCTTTTCTAACAGAACCTCGACCACTGCCGTCTGGAACGACGCGGCGATGTCCGCGATTTTTGCGCCAGGGTTTTTCTGAAGCGTGTAGAGCACCGCCGTCTTCAGTCCGGAGAAGGAAAAATCCAGCTCGCCCGCCTGCATCATGGAGCGGGGGAAATCGTAGGCCGCCGGATTGCCATTTTTCGCCGCCTTCTCGATCTCCGGGCCGCCGGGGTAGGGGAGGCCGAGCATTTTCCCCACCTTGTCGAAAGCCTCGCCCGCCGCATCGTCGCGGGTGGTGCCCATCTGGTTATAATCGCCCGCCGCCCGCACATCCATAAGCAGAGTATGGCCGCCGGAAACGATCAGCCCGATGTGTGGAGGCACCGCGGTGCGATCCATGAACGGTGAAAGCAGATGCCCCTCCATGTGGTTCACTCCGACGAAGGGTTTCCCGGAAACGCAGGCCATCGCCTTCGCCGCCGTGCTGCCGACGAGCAGCGACGAGGCCAGCCCCGGCCCCATCGTCGCGCCGAACACATCCACGTTCCCCATCCCGATCCCCGCCGTATCCAGCGCCCGCTCGACGAGGGCGTTCAGGTTCAGCGAGTGGCTCCGCGACGCCACCTCCGGCACCACCCCGCCGTGCTCGCGGTGCTCCTCGATCTGCGACGCCACCTCGCTGGCCAACACCTCCGCCGCCCCGCCCGGCTCGCCGCGCAGGATCGCCACCGCCGTCTCATCACAGGAACTCTCGATCGCCAGGAAAACCGCCACGCGCGGATCTTCCATGCGTGTGATGCGTATCGCAACTGCGAAGGGTGGCGATTTTCAGAACGGATTTGACCCGCACATTTTCTTGTGCAAATCTCCGCACATGGCAACCAACATTGAGCTGAACGAAAAGCTCCTGACCAAGGCGATGAAGCTGGGTGGGATCACGACGAAGAAGGAGGCTGTCAACCAGGCGCTTGCGGAATATGTCCAGCGCCGTGAGCAGACCAAGGTCACCGAGATGTTCGGCAAAGTCGAGTTCGACGCGACATTCGACTACAAGGCACAAAGGAAAGTCCGGTGAGGGTGATCGTCGATACCGACGTCTGGTCAGAGGCGTTCCGCAAAAGCGGCACGAAATCCGGTTATGTGGACGAGCTTTTCAATCTGATCCAGGAAGGACGGATTCAGATGATCGGATGCATCCGGATGGAGATCCTTTGCGGCATCAAGGAGGAGAAGGTGTTCAACCATCTCGCGGACAAACTGGAAGCCTTTCCCGACGGGGTGCTGGGTCCGGAAGTATTCGTGACAGCGGCTCGCTTCTTCAATCTTTGCCGAAGCAAAGGTATCCAAGGATCGAACAACGATTTTATCATCTGCGCGTGCTCGGTGCTCTGGAAAATGCCGATTCTCTCGAAGGACAAGGATTTCACCCGATACAAAAAGCTCCTCCCCATCGAAATTGCAAAACCGAGGAACAGCTAGAAGACTTATCTCAACCACGGAGGGCTGAAGCCCGCTCTCCATTCCGGAAAAATCCCATTTCCTTCCTCCTGGTTTGTGGAAGGATGTGAAGCATGGAAACAAATCCAGCGATCAAAAGGGAAATCACCGCGTTCATGGACGGGCTTAGGAGACGGAACAAGGGCGAGACGGAGTTCCAGCAGGCGGTGCGGGAGGTGGTGGAAACGCTCATCCCTTTCACGGCGGAGCATACGCAATACCGTGACGCCTACATCCTCGAGCGGATGACGGAGCCGGATCGCATCATCACCTTTCGCGTGACGTGGGAGGACGACAAGGGCGGCATCCGCGCCGACCGCGCGTGGCGGGTGCAGTTCAACAACTCCATCGGTCCCTACAAGGGCGGGCTGCGTTTTCACCCCTCCGTGAACCAGAGCGTGCTGAAATTCCTCGGCTTCGAGCAGGTGTTGAAAAACAGCCTGACAGGTCTGCCGATGGGCGGTGCGAAAGGCGGCTCGAACTTCAATCCCAAGGGCAAGTCCGACCGCGAGGTGATGCGTTTCTGCCAATCCATGATGATCGAGCTTCACCGCCACATCGGTGAGGACGTGGACGTGCCGGCGGGGGATATCGGCGTCGGTGCTCGGGAGATCAGCTACCTTTTCGGGACATACAAGCGCCTGGAAAACCGCTTCGCCGGAATCCTGACAGGAAAGGGTTTGTCCTTCGGTGGCAGCCTCGTCCGCAAGGAGGCGACGGGTTACGGCGCGGTGTATTTCATGCGCCTTATGCTCAACCAGGAAGGGGAGGGGATATCAGGAAAAACGGCGCTCGTCTCCGGCTCCGGGAACGTGGCGCTTTACTGTATCGAGAAACTCATCGAACTCGGTGCAACCGTGCTCACCGCCTCAGACTCGGATGGTTTCATCTACGATCCGCAGGGCATCACCCGCGAGAAGCTCGATTGGCTCATCGACCTCAAGGAAAACCGCCGCGGTCGCATCGCGGAATACGCGGAGAAATTCGGCTGCGATTTTCATGAGGGCAAAACCCCGTGGGGTGTGAAGGCGGATCTCGCCTTCCCTTGCGCCACCCAGAACGAGTTGGATGCGGAGGACGCCGCAGCGATGGTGAAAAACGGAGTGCGCGCCGTCGCTGAGGGCGCGAACATGCCCTGCACCGCGGAAGCCACCGAAATTTTCCTCGCGAACGACGTGCTGTTCGGCCCCGCGAAGGCAGCGAACGCGGGCGGCGTCGCTGTTTCCGGCCTTGAGCAAAGCCAGAACCAGCTCCGCATCAGTTGGAGCCGCGAGGAGGTGGACGCGCGACTCGTCGCGATCATGACCGACATCCACACGAAATGCGTGCGATACGGAGCGAGACACGGAAGACCCTTGGACTACCGGGCCGGGGCGAATATCGCCGGTTTCGTGAAGGTCGCCGATGCCATGCTGGCGTACGGTGTGGTGTGAAATGATACGAATGAGCGATTCCTTTCACGCGATCTTGCACCTTGCATTCCGCCCGTACATCCCGGAATGTCGCGCCTCGCCGAGGATCATGCCCGAAGACGCTTCCGAAGAAACCCTGTTGCTTGTCGATCCCGATCTGGATTTCCTGGATTGGGCTACCAAGCATCTTGCCGCGAAGGGTCTGCGCATCCTCCGCTGCGATGACGCGGGCAAGGCGATCAAGGTGATCGAGAAGACCACGGTGAGCGTGGTGGTGGCTGCCGTCGATCTGCAACCCTTCGACGGACTCGACCTGCTTGGCCGCATCCGCGCACAAAGCCCCGACACGCTCGTCGTCCTTACTTCCGGTTTCCCCACCACAGGACAGATCATCGAAGCCACCCAGAAAGGAGCCCACGATGTGCTGCGGAAAGAGTCGCTTTCCTTCGAGCTGCGCCCGGTGGTTGAGTCGGCGTTGCAGACGGTGGAGGACAGGCGCAGCGCGGAGCGTCCGACAGCTGAACAGCCGAGTTCCGATGGGAGGGTGAAAATCATCGGCGTTTCCCGCGCGTTGCAGGATGTATTCAAGCTCGTGGGGCGCGTCGCGAGATCGGACGCGCCGGTTCTCATCAGTGGGGAAAGCGGCACCGGCAAGGAACTGGTCGCGAAGGCGGTGCACGAATACAGCCCGCGCCGCCAGAAGGAGATGATCACGATCAACTGCGGCGCGATCCCGGAAAACCTCCTGGAAAGCGAGCTCTTCGGCCACGAGAAAGGTTCCTTCACCGGCGCGATCGCCCGCCGCGCGGGTCGCTTCGAGCAGGCGGATGGCGGCACGCTGTTCCTCGATGAGATCGGCGACATGCCGCTCTCGATCCAGGTGAAACTTCTGCGCGTGCTGCAGGACGGCGGTTTCTCGCGTGTCGGCTCCAACGACATGCTGAAGACGGATGTCCGCATCGTCGCGGCCACGCACAAGAACCTCGCCGCCGAGGTTTCCGCCGGGCGTTTCCGTGAGGATCTGTTCTACCGGCTCAACGTCGTCGAACTGCGCATCCCGCCTTTGCGCGAGCGTCCGGAGGACATCCCTCTGCTGGCCGAATATTTCCTCCAGCGCATCACGAAAAAAAACGGGATGGCTCGCATCCGCATCTCCGGCGAGGCCATCGCATCCCTCAGCACGCATTTTTGGCCGGGCAACGTCCGTGAGCTGGAGAATACCATCGCCCGCGCCTGCGCGCTCGCTTCCTCGCAGATCCTTTTGCCTGCCGACATTCCGCTGGCCTCGGCTCCTGTCAGGACATCCGCCCTGGCGCACGGTCTCGATCAGGTGATCAATGCAGCGCCCGCCAACACACCGCTGATGACATGGGTGTCCAGCCAGATCGTCGGGCGCGTGCTCGACCGCTCCGGCGGCGATCTCAAGGAAACAGCCCGCGCGCTTGGCGTGGAGCTTGCTGATGTGAAACGCATCCTCTCTTCCAAGGACTGACATGCTCCACCACATCGACCATCCGCTGATCTCCGCCGAGCTGACCTGTCTCCGCGATCCGGATTGCCCGAGCCATGAGTTCCGCCAGCGCGTGCGCCGTATCGCTTCGCTGATGGTGCCTGCCGTTACGGCGGATCTGGAGCGGACGGTGGTGCCTTGCCAGACCCCACTGGAAATCACCTCCGGGGAAAGCGTCGCCCGCCCCATCATCCTCGTGCCCATTCTCCGCGCAGGTCTCGGGTTTCTCGATGGCTTTCTCGATCTCATCCCGCACGCAGCGGTGGCCCATATCGGCTTGGCGAGGAATGAGAAAACCCTCCTGCCCGAGTCCTACTACCTAAGGCATCCCACCGAACTCGCCGAGGCGGATCTCATCCTGCTCGATCCCATGCTCGCAACCGGCGGCTCCGCCGTGCAGGCGATTACCACCCTTATGGAAGCCGGGGCGAAACGCATCCGCTTCGCCTCCCTGCTCGCCGCACCGGAAGGCATCGCCGCCATGGACGCCGCACATCCGCATGTCCCCGTTTTCACCGCCGCCATCGACCGCTGCCTCAACGACAAAGGCTACATCCTCCCCGGCCTCGGCGACGCGGGCGACCGGCTGTTCGGGACGATTTGAATTCTCGGCGACGGCCTGGAGGATGATTCTTTTCGCGATCATGGAGCGCCTTCCGTCCGATCCAGAAACGGGATCGTAATAGCGGCACCCGCGAACGCACGCAGATGGACACCGAGCGCGAACGAATTAAACAGATCGCGATCAAGATCCCCGATGCCACGCCTGAGATCGTTGCGTCGAACTCGCTCTCGGACGAACAAGCCCTGCTGGCGAAAGTCCGTTACTGAAGTGGATCCGGATCAACCTAAAATCTGCGCCAGCACGTAGGGCAGAATCCCACCTGCCCGGTAGTAGTCTTTCTCCACGGGGGTATCGATGCGGACTACGATGGGGAGATCGAAGGTTGAGTCGTCGGATTTGTGGACGCGGAGGGTGGCTTGTTGCATTGGCTTGAGGTCGTTGTCGATGCCGAGGATGTCGAAGGTGGCTTCGGCGAGATCCTTGACTTTTTCGTAGTCGTCCTTGTTGACGAAATTGCAGGGCAGGACGCCCATGCCGACGAGGTTGGAGCGGTGGATGCGCTCGAAGGATTTCGTGACGACGGCTTTCACGCCGAGGAGGTTGGTGCCCTTGGCCGCCCAGTCGCGGGAGGAACCCATACCGTAGTCTTCGGCGCCGATGACGATGGTGGGCGTGCCTTCTTTCTGATAGACGGCGGCGGCGTCGTAGATGGACACAACAGATGAAGAAGGCGGGGCGCCTTCTTCGACACGCGAGGGCGCGTGTGCTCCCCCAAGAATGGTCACGCCGCCTTCGATGCCGGGGACCATGAGGTTCTTGATGCGGACATTGGCAAAGGTGCCGCGGGTCATGATGCGGTCGTTGCCGCGGGGGGAGCCGTAGGAGTTGAAGTCCGCGAAGCCGACGCCTTTTTCAACGAGGTAGCGGCCGGCGGGGCTGTCCATTTTGATGGCTCCGGCAGGGGAGATGTGGTCGGTGGTGACGGAATCGCCAAAGATGCCGAGCGGGCGGGCACCGTGGATTTCCAAAATGTCGCGAGGGGAGGGGGTAAAGCCGTCGAAGAAGGGTGGCTCTTGGATGTAGGTGGATTCGCGGTCCCATTCGTAAACATTTCCGGTGGAGGATTTGATTTCATTCCACTTCGGGTTTTGGTCGGAGAAGCCGGTGTAGAGGCGTTGGAAAACATCGGGCTTGAGCGAGGAATTCATCGCGTCGGTGATTTCCTGGCTGGTGGGCCAGATGTCTGCGAGGAAGACTGGTTCGCCTTTGGGGGTTTTTCCCAGTGGCTCGGTCGTGAGGTCGATATCGACGGTACCTGCGAGAGCGTAGGCGACGACGAGGGGAGGCGACATGAGGAAATTCGCCTT
>JAIXQS010000123.1 GCA_027485615.1 Verrucomicrobiaceae bacterium | reverse complement strand
CAGGCGGCGCGTCCACCCAGACCGCCGCTGGAACCTACGCGGTGACAGCGGATTACGTCCCGACGGACACCACCAACTACAACACGCTCACCGCGCTTGCTGCGGGCAACTTCGTCATCGCTAGATCCTACACCAGTTGGGCCACCGCCAATGGCGCCGGCAGCCAGACGATGGATCAGGACCACGACCAAGACGGCGTGCCTAACGGAATCGAACACTTCCTGGGCGGCAACGTGCAAACCACCGGCTACACCGCCCTGCCCGGCGTCAACAAAGCCGCAGATGGCAAACTCAGCGTCACTTGGACCAAATCAGCCGATTTCGCCGGTGCGTATGGCACCGGTTATGTGATCCAAACATCTGACTCTCTAACTGGAACATGGGATGACGTACCGGCCACCGGCGGCGGCGTGACCGTTTCCGGCAACGATGTGATCTACACGTTCCCGTCGTCCGGCCCGGCCAGGAAATTCGTACGCCTTAAAGTGATGGGCGCGCCGTGAGGAGATGCCAGAGGCCAGCGACCCAATCCCACGAAATGAATTTCACCGCCATGAATTCACGTGACTTGAGTCTTTAAGTCTTGGGTCTTCGATCCCCATTCCGGAGTTAATGGGATTTTCTCCGGGATCCCAGTGGGGCCGCCGGTGCGCACCGGCGACCCCGCATTTTTTTGTCACCCGTTTGTCACCCGTTCTAGTGGTTGTCGCTTCGCAGCAGCGCCGCCACATTTCGCAACTGCCGCGTCTGCGGTATCAGAACGCTGCCCATTGATCCGCAACTCCACCATCACGACAACCACCACTGCCTGAGAATCATGACAAAAACCTACCATCAAATCGGATCCCCCCTGCTGGCCATGGCCATGCTGCTGAACCTGCCTGCCATGGCGGCCGAGGGGCCACCGGATCTCACCAAGGGCGAAACCACCGGGGTCAACCCCAAGCAGACCTACAATCTGGGATCGACCGGGATGCGCGGCTGGATCTATCTGAAACCCGCAACCCACTTCGATGGCTTGCAAGGTCGCACCACGGAGGTTAGCCGGCAGATTCTCGTCACCCATGTCGGGGTCAAGTCACCGGCCGACGGGGTGATCCAGGTCAACGATGTGATTCTCGGGATTAACGGCAAGATGTTCACCGACGATGCGCGCCGCAGCATCGCGCTGGCGATCCAGGAGGCGGAAAAGGAGACCAACAAAGGGATCCTGAAACTGACCCGTTGGCGCGACGGCAAGACCGACGTGGCGGAACTTAAGCTCAACATCATGGGCACCTACAGCGCCACCGCGCCGTACAATTGCCCGAAGTCGAAGAAGATTTTCGCCGAGGCGAGCAAGGCGTTGGAAAAGGAACCGTTGCCGGAGAACTGGTGTGGCGCGATCAGCGGGCTGGCCCTGTTGGCCACCGGCAATCCTGACAATATGCCCAAGATCAGGGAGTTCGCCCACAAGATGGGGCCGACCACCATGGAACGGTCGAAAATCGGCATGGACGTCTGGGAGAGTGGCTACCGCAACCTGTTCCTGACCGAGTATTACCTGCGCACCGGCGACAAGGAAGTCCTGCACGCCATCCGTGAAATCACCATTTACACGGCGCAAGGGCAGGGCATGTATGGCACCTACGGTCACGGTTTCGCCGATCTCACCGCCGATGGCAAGCTGCATGGATCCATCCCACCCTACGGCCCTGTCAACCAGGCCGGCCTGGTGGCCAATCTGGCCATCGTCATGGGCAAAAAATGCGGGGTGAAGGATGCGGAGATCGACCCGGCCATCGAGCGGGGCTCGAAGTTTTTCGCCTACTTTGTGGACAAGGGGACCATTCCCTACGGCGAGCACGAGCCGTATGCGTTTCATGACAACAATGGCAAGAGCGCGATGTCTGCGGTGTTCTATGCGATGCAGGGCAACCGGCCCAAGGAAACCCAATTCTTCGCCAAGATGGCCACGGCCGGCTACAAGAACCGCGAGTGCGGCCACACCGGCCAGGGTTTCAGCTATCTGTGGGGCGCCCTGGGTGCCAATATCGGCAGCCCCGCCGCGGGCTCGGCATTCTTCAGGCAAGCGTCCGCCCACCTCGACCTGGTGCGCCGCTGCGACGGCTCGTTCACCTACGATGGCAGCGAACAATACGGCCCCGGCTCGACCGATGACGATACCTACTACGGGAAAAGCAGTTATGCCGGCCTGAGCCCCAACGCCACCTACGTGCTGACGTATTCGATGCCCTTGAAAAACCTCTACATCACTGGCAAGGACGCCAAGCCCACCAACGCGCTATCCAAGCAGGATGTCGCGGCTGCGATTACCTCCGGCCGCTTCGACCTGGACCGCCTGCAAATGACGCCCAAGCAATTGGTGGCGGCCTTCAGCGATTGGTCGCCGGTCGCGCGCGGCTGGGCGGCGGAGGAACTGGCGAAGCGTCCCGAAGCCAAGTCGATGGAGCAGGAATTGATCAAGATGGCCGAAGGCAAGGATGTGCATATCGCCCAGGGTGCCTGTGAAACGCTCGGCTACATGAAGAGCGTCGCGGCGCTGCCGGTGTTTGTGCGCCTGCTCTCGCATCAGGACCGCTGGCTGCGCTACAAGGCCGCACAAGCCATCAAGCTCGTCGACAACTTGGCCAAGCCCGTGCTGCCGGATATCCTGGCAGCCACGGCCAAAACCGCCGAGCCGCAGCAGCCGATCAGCTGGGCCGATCCGATCCAGATCGCCCAAGGCCAGCTCGCCGTCGCCTTGTTCGCCGGCCCCCTGGCAGAAAGCGTCAAGACCAGCGATCCGGAATTGGTGTATCCGGCGATCCGCGCCATCGCGAACAATCCTGACGGCATGGCGGGCTATCGCCTCCGCGGCTATTTTGAAAACAACCTCAGTCTGGAAGACGTGCAGGAACTCGCGCCGGAACTCCTCGTCGCGGTCAAAGTGATGAGTCCGGCGGACCGGATGTTCTCCAACGAACTCCGGATGGGGGCCTTCAAGGCCCTGGCGAAATACAATTACATCGAGAGCATCGATGCGGGCATCCAGTTTGCCATGACCCAGGGAGGCCACGCCAGCGAGAGCCGCACCGGGGTGATCATGGAGGATATCGTGAAATTCGGCACGGCCGCCCGCAGCGCGGTGCCGAAGCTCAAGGAGCTGATCGTGCTCTTCAACAACGAGGCCAAGAACAACATCTTCCCCGCGGAACCCAACCAGCGGCGGGTGGCCTCGGTGGAAGCGGCGATCAAGTCCATCGAAGCCGCGACCACCCAGCCGGAGTTGCGGAGTATCAAGAAGTAAGGCGAACCCTAACCCAATGATCTATCGGATGATTACACCACTCATCTGGGTGTGGCTGGAGGGCTTCGGTAATCCTCTTCTCTTGCGTCTTGCCGCCTTGGAGCGCAAGCGGTCTTTGTTGGGGTGGCTTTTTTTGTCACCCGTTTGTAACCAGTATCGCTTCTACTCACCCCGCCGCCTTGATCCTAAATTGTCGCTGTAATTCCGAAATCGGCATTAGCAAGCCACCTCAAACACCCTCCAACTGAAGTATCTATGCAAAAACTAATCCCCTCCCTCCTGATCTCCTTCCTCGTCGCGCCAATGATCGGCGTGATCGAGGCAGCACCCAAAAAATTCATCATCAGCCGCCAGGCGCAGTCCACAGACAGCGGCGATGCCCTCGACGATTTACCGGTTCCCACCTGGGTCTGGGGCAAAGATCAGATCAAAACCCAGTTTGTCAGAACCACTTTCAACACGCCCGCAAATCTCGAATCAGCTCGCATCACCGCCACCTGCGATAATGCGCTCACGCTGTGGATCAACGGCAAAGAAGTTGCCAAAAGCAATGAATGGAAGAATCCGGTTGACGTCAATGTCCTCGCGAATCTCGCGAAAACCGGAAAGAACGTGATCGCCATCAAGGCCGAGAACCAGGACGGCGCGGCCGGTGTGATCGCGAAGCTGGTCCTCACCTCAAAGGGCGGCGCACGCGAAATCGTCATGACCGGAAACGACGGTTGGAAACTCTCCGAGACCGAAGCAGCCGGCTGGCAAGCTGTCGCCTTCGACGATAGCGCATGGCAGCAACCCGAAAAAATCGCGGCTCTCGGAGCACCGCCTTGGGGCACCCCCAGCGGCAAGGCAGACGGTGGATCGGCTGCAAATACCAACCAACTGAAAATCGCCCCAGGTTTCCGCGCCGAGCTTCTCTACACGGTGCCCGGCGAGGAGCAGGGTTCATGGGTCGCGCTCACGAAGGATGCCGATGGCCGCTTCATCGCCTCCGATCAATGGGGCAAGGGCCTGTTCCGGATTTCTGTCAAAGACACCAAGGATGAGATCCATGTGGAGGTGGAAAAAATCCCTGTCGACATCTCCGGCGCCAATGGTCTGACCTGGGCTCACGGCAAACTCTACGCCCACGTCCCCCATGTGGGACTTGTCACCGCCACCGACACGAACAACGACGGCATGCCGGATGCCAAGGAAGATCTCGGCGGTGCCAACGGCGGCGGCGAGCACGGCAACCATGCCGTCATTCTCGACAAAGACGGGGAGAATCTCCTGGTGGCCGGCGGCAACTTCACCGCACTCCCGCAAGCGCTCGTCAAAGGCTCCAGCACGACATGGAGCGAGGATATCCTCCTGCCGCGCGATTGGGATCCGAGCGGCCACGCCAAAGACCTCCTCGCTCCCGGCGGATGGATCTGCAAGGCCACCCCGGACGGGAAAAACTACTTCGTCCATAGCATGGGCTTCCGGAACCAATATGACATCGCGCTCAACCGCTTCGGCGACATTTTCACCTACGATTCGGACATGGAGTATGACATGGGCTCGCCTTGGTATCGCCCGACCCGTATCTGCCATGCCACCAGCGGATCAGACTTCGGATGGCGCAGCGGCAGCGGTGTGTGGCCCGCCTATTATGAGGACAGCCTCCCGCCTGTCGTCGATATCGGCCCCGGCTCGCCGACCGGCACCGTCATGGGCTCGGGAGCGAAGTTTCCCACGAAATACCAGGACGCGCTCTTCGCGCTCGATTGGACATTCGGCACCATTTACGCCATCCACCTCACTCCGCAAGGCGCGAGCTATACGGCCAAGGCCGAGGAATTCATCTCGGGCGCGCCCCTTCCGGTCACGGATGCGGTGATCGGCGATGACGGCGCCCTCTACTTCACCACCGGCGGCCGCGGCACCCAGTCCGCGCTCTACCGCGTCGTTTACACCGGCAGCGAATCCACCGCCGCGCCCACCGGAAACGGCCCGCCCGAGGCCGCGAAGGCCCGCGCCCTGCGCCACTCTTTGGAAGCCTTCCACGGAAAACAAAATCCAAAGGCCGTCGCCACCGCATGGCCGCACTTGGGCAGCGCCGACCGCTTCATCCGCAACGCCGCCCGCAGCGCCATCGAGGCACAACCGGCTGCGGAATGGGCGTCGAAAGTTTTCACGGAGAAAAACACGCAGGCCCGCATCACCGGAGCCGTCGCCCTCGCGCGCAGCAATGACAAGCAATACAAGGCGCCGCTCATCGCCTCCCTGTTGGAGCTTTCCCCGAAAAGTTTGGAGGAAAACCAGATGCTCGGGCTTCTCCGCGCCTACGGCCTCACCTTCATGCGTCTCGGCGCGCCGGATACGGCGGAAAAAGCGGCGGTCATCGCCGAGCTGAATCCGCTTTTCCCCGCGAAAACCCTGCACCTCAACACCGAGCTGGCGCAGATCCTTGTCTATCTCGATGCGCCCGACGTCGTTTCCCGCACGATGGAGCTGATCCGTAATCCTTCGAAACCCGTCGTCCCCGATTGGTTCGAACTGGTCACGCGCAACGGCGGCTACGGCGGCGGCATCCGCAAGCTCCTCGACAACCCGACCCCGGCGCAGGAAATCGGCTACGCCTATAGCCTCCGCAACGTCCGCTACGGCTGGACCACCAAGGAGCGCCGCGAATACGCTTCCTTCCTCAACAATGCCGGCAAGCTCTCCGGCGGTGCCAGCTACGGCGGCTTCCTCACCAACATCCGCAACAAGGCTCTTGAGAACGCATCCGAGGCGGAGCGCGCCGCCCTCGCCGATCTCACCGGTGAAAAGATCGCCGCCAAGCCGGACTTCGCCATCACTCCGCCGAAAGGCCCGGGCCAAGTATGGACGGTGGCCACGGCACTCGCCGCCATCGGGGAAAACGGCGCGATGCAAGGCCGCGATTTTAACTCCGGCCGCAACCTTCTGCACGCCACCGCCTGCGCTTCCTGCCACTACTTCGATGGGTTGGGCGGCTCCATCGGCCCGGATCTCACCACCGTGCGGAACAAATTCAGCACCCGCGATCTGCTCGAGGCCATCATCGAGCCAAGCAAGGTGATCTCCGACCAATACGGCTCCTCCACCGTCACCCTCAACGACGGCAAGACCCACGCCGGACTCGTCATCACCGAAGGCGACATCGTCACCGTCCACACCGCCGATCCGAAGGCGAAGCCCGTCGTCATCAACTACTCCGACGTGAAATCCATCAAGGTTTCCCCCATCTCGCAGATGCCGCCGGGCCTCATCAACTCCCTCTCCGCCGACGAGCTCCGCGATCTCATCGCCTACCTCATGTCCCGCGGGAATCCCGAGGATCCGATGTTCAAAAAATAGCTCGCTGCCTATTCCCTCGCCGCAGATGGTTCTGCCTGTTCGACTCCCGCACGATTCATTCATTTCCCCGCCTCAAGTCCCCTTCACCGCGTTTTCAAACGCCCACACTTCAAGACCAAATACCTACCCACAACCTATGAAAACATCATCACCTTGGATTGCTATTCTGGCGCTCTGCGCCCTATCAAATGCCGGCTTCGCTGAAGAAAAACCCAAAACCGCGATTCCCGCCGCCGGTGCCGATGGCTGGATTTCACTTTTCAATGGCAAGGATCTCACCGGCTGGGAAGGCCTGGAGGGTTACTGGTCCGTAGTGGATGGCGCGATCCAGGGTTCCGAAACCAAGGAAAACTCCAAGCAGACCAATTTGATTCTGCTGTGCTCGAAAGACAACCCCGAGAAGTTCGCCAACTTCGAAATCCGCTACAGTTTCAAATGGGTCACCCCCGACGGCAATTCCGGCATGCAGATCCGCGGTAAGATCGACAACCCCGAGATGTTTCACGTCGGCGGCTATCAGGCCGACATCGACGCTGGCAATTCCTACACCGGAATCATCTACGACGAAGGCAATGTCGCCGGTGGCCGCGGCATCATGAGCAACCGCGGTGAAAAAACCGTCTGGGACGCCGAAAACAAGCGCACCAACACGCCCCTCGAAAAATCCAACGCCGAAATCGCCGCCCAAATCAAACCCGTCGGCGAATGGAACGAGGCAGTGGTCATCGCCAACGGCAACCACATCACCTACAGCATCAACGGCCAGGTCACCACAGAGATGACCGACAACAGCCCCAAAGCCTGCAAGGACGGAGTCATCGGTATCCAAATGCACAGCGGCCACACCATGACGCTCCAGTTCAAAGACATCAAAATCAAGATGCTGGACAAGAAATAGCCTCCATACCCCATTCACCGAACTTTTCCATGACTGAAGGCATGTCCTTTGGTCATCAAGTGACCTTCCTTTTCGACTGGCTAGGAAAATGGCATAAGACAGTCAGTCGCAGCCACGCCCGCAGGGCGTGGCTGGAGGTATCCGCCAATCCTCTTCTCTTGCGTATTGCCGTCTTGGAGCGCGAGCGGTCTTTTTCGGGGTCTTTTTGTCACCCGTTTGTCACCTCTTTTTCTTCTTCCTGCCCCGCTGCCATCTTCCTAAAGTATAAACGTATTTTTGAAAGCGGCATTTAATAGCCCCTTCAAACACTCCACATCTCGACCATGAAAACAACCAAACCAATGCCCCACCTCGTCCTCTCCCCCGCCCTCCGGCCCGACCCGACGGCGATTTCAGGAGCCTTCCGCCAAAAGCAAATTCATAGCAGTCTGTCTATTACGAATGTTCTGACACAAGCTCTGTTTTGTCTTTTGTTTACAGTTACCAGCACGCTCGCCGACGGATTCAATCTCGAATTCAGTCTCGAAACAAATCCTCATGTAACAGTGCATCTCTCGCCTGAGCAAATCATCGAAGTAGGACGGACTCGTCGACTCGTTCTGACCCAAGAACAAAAGGAGAAACTGAGTTACAATCTGAAGAATGTGCCGGATGTCTTTGGTGTAGAGTCGCTAAGGGAGCCAACTTGTAGTTGCTGCATCTCCCCCGCCATGTGGACCGACACAGATAAGGTTACGGTCTGGCTCGATAGATCTTCAGAAGCGGAACAATTTAGTCAGCATGCCCTTACAGCTCGACAAAAAGACCTCCATTTCGTCATGGATTCAGAAGGTCGTATTTTTCACAAAGGCACCGAAGTGTCGTTCGATAAATTCAGTGACACAGCAAACACTAAAAATGGTGTCAAGCTGGCCATGCCGCCTGTATGTCCTCCGGATGTGGAGAAGAAGATCGATGTCATGATATCGAAGGGTCGGGTATCATTCAAACTATGATCACGGCTACAAACCACCCCCCTTTTCCCCTTTCCAGCCAGACTTTCGAGTGTATTCCTCGCCCTAGGTAAAAAAACAAATTCTTGGCATTCATTCAATTTCTGCCCTTACTGGATGGGCGGAAGAAAGAACGGCCAACATCCATCGGATTCTGGCACCCTGGAAACAATGGTGTGCAGGGCGCGCTGTCGGTATGGATGGATAACCGTTACAAACTCCACAAATTGTTCGTAGACAACTAGACCGTTTGCCGGCAATCGGTCTAGTCTCTTGCCGTCTTGGAGCGCAAGCGGTCTTCTTTTGGGTAACCCCCTTTTCTCCGCCCTCCGGTCCGACCCAACGGCTCTTTCAGGAGCCTCCCGCAGAAAGCAAATTCCTGGCACGTGAACCCGTTTGCACCAATCAAACAAGATGAAACACGCCCAGAAATCGGAGAATAACTTCAAAACACGGTTGGGGGAATACGGCAGGATTGGGCTGATGGCCCTGCTATTTACGGTGCTGAGCGGGCTGGCTAGGGCACAACAGGGCACGTATTATAACGCGACCTTGTCGCCGTCTTATCGTGGGTTTGTCCACAACACCCGATTGTGGATCCCGAAGACCGAGGCCACCATCAGGGGTGTTATTGTTCTCGGTAACGGCGCTAATGGAGATCAACGCAATAGGACCGAGGAGACGGACTGGCAGGCATTGGCACGTGCACATGACTTTGCGCTGATGGGCACTTCTCTATACATTTGCCAATCAGCTAATGATGTGAATGCGGAAGTGCCGATGCTCCTGGCGGATCTCGCTTGGTATGCAACGGCAAGCAACCGTCCTGAAATCGCGAATCTGCCGTTTGTTCTCGCTGGGTGGTCGGGTGGCGGGCAGATCGCTTATGGAATCAATACCAAGATCCCGGAGCGAGTGATTGCCTACATCATGAATAAGGGAGCATTTTATGTTCCAGGCGATCTGTCTCCAGCCGCTCTGAAGACACCGTCTATTGCCGTAGGCGGTCAATTTGATCTCGGAGCAGGCCGCACGGGGATCATTGACAGGTTCGACTCAAACCGCCTCAGGGGAGGGCTCTGCGCCCTTGCCGTTGAACAGAATGCCGGGCATGTCGAGGGGAACGTCAACGGCCTGTTTTTCACTTTTTTTGATCATGCCATTCGGGCGCGTTATCCTGCCGGAGTGACGCCGCTCCTCGGTCCGGTCACCCTGCTGGATTTGTCTGAGTCCAACGGTTGGTTAGCTGCCAAGCCGACAGTCAGCGGTGGGTTATCTGGCACGGTTTACCCTTATGCTGCTTATTCGGGCGACAAAACCACCGCCTGCTGGCTGATGGATGAGGATGTCGCCAATCTCTACCGGGGCTTCGCCACTTATAACCCAGCTGTGACGGTAACGGCCGTGGGCGGTCCGCTTTTCTCAGCGTCTCAGGAGATCGAGTTCAGGGTGGCAGTGGATTCGAATGCGTTTCCGAATTGGACTTCAGCAGATGTCTATGATGGCGCGGTGAAGCTGGGAACTGTTACCAGAGGTCAGTCCATGTCGGTCCGCGCAGTCCGGCCCTGGGGCGGCAGAGGAGTGACTGCGATTGCCCGCGACGCGTCGGGCAACGAGCGGACCTCCATTCCCCAGCCATTTGTGGTTAACAAAAATGCCGCAGCTGCATGGAATAACGGCGCCGGGGATTTTCTTTGGAACACCACCTCCACCAACTGGGGTGGGGCGGTCTGGACTTCCGGTGCCGATGCGGTATTCGGCGCTACAGGCGTGGGCACGGTCACGGTCTCCGGCACGCAGACGCTGGCCGACAGTTTGACGGCGCTTTGCTTTGACACTGCCGGCTACAAGCTCATGGGTGGCACGCTCGCCCTGCCCGCCAACCCTGGCAGCTGCGGCTTCAACGTGAATGTGGATGCGGAGATTGCTTCGGTGATCACTGGCTCTGGCGGTCTTAACAAAACCGGCGCCGGCACGCTGACTCTCACCGGCAGCAACACCCATACGGGCATGACCGCGGTCAAAGCCGGTTCGCTGAAGCTGGGAAACGGCGGCAACCTCAGCAACACCTGGGTTCCGGTCTTCTCTTCCGGCACCCTAGCCATCGGCCAGAACGCCAGCGACACCTCGAACGGGCTGAACTACCTGACGCTGTATACCGGCGCGAACTTCACGATGGCCGATACCTTCACCAGCAGGGTCAACGTGGGCGGGGCAAGGCTGTCGACTGGCGATGTCAATGGCGCGTCTCCGGTTCTAACGTTTGACATTGCTACAGCCAACCAAACAAGCGACAGGCTGGCCATTTCCGGCGGAGCCATCGTCGAAACGAAGCTCCCCTTGATTGTCACAAACTTCCTAGACTCTCCCTCGGACAGCACGAAGACTTACACCCTCATTACTGCGGCAAGCGGTCTGGGCGGCGCAGCCAAATTCAAACTTGCTCCCAGGAACTTCATGATCGGGGGGAGCCCTTATCACACGAGCCTTGCCACCTCCACCGACACGGCGGTCATTCTTTCGTTTGAGGCCGGTGCGACGATTCCGCCCTTCTATTGGCAGGGCAGCATCGATGCGAGTTGGAAATCACAGAATAGCGGGACGCTGAATACGAATTTTACCAGCGAAGCTACCGGAGCAACCAACACGTTTGAGTTGCCCAGTTCGGTGAGCGACGTTTTCATGTCGGCAAGCTCGGCGGGCAACCTCAACACCACGCTGGATCAGGCATTTACCATCAACGGCCTGACCTTTACCGGCACCGGCAGCTCCAATACCGCCGGATCGAGCATCGGCGCGGGCTCTGGAGGAACTCTGCAAATCAACAACGGCGGTATCACTGTCAACGCCGGCTCAGGTGCAAATACCATCTCCGCCCCGGTCATCCTGGGCGCGGCTCAGTCTTGGACCAATAACTCTACCAACCTGCTCACTCTCGGCACCGGTGCCGTGAACAATGGCGGCTTCCCTCTCACCGTGACTGGCTCGGGCAACATGGCGATCAGTGGCGCAATCAGCGGGAGCGGCAGCCTCACCCACTTTGCATCCGGCACCTTGACGCTTTCCGGCAATAGCACTTACAGCGGTAACACAACCATTCGCTCTGGCAATCTGTCGGTCTCAACTGACGCGAACCTTGGCAGTGGCGGCGGCATTATTCTCAATGGCGGCACGCTTCAGACCACGGGGAGTTCGGCGTTCAGTTCCAGCCGAGCAATCTCGGTTACCGGTAACAGCACGATCGATGCCTCTAATACCGCTGGCACAACGCTGACCGGACT
>JAIXQS010000062.1 GCA_027485615.1 Verrucomicrobiaceae bacterium | reverse complement strand
TTGTATCGTGCGGCATTCCATCGGTTCCGGTCGGCCTTTCTCGCGGGCTTCCTATTGCCTTGCCTTGTCCATGCCGAGGCTCCTCCGCGTGTGCTGCTTCTGTTTTCCAATGACCGCCTGCTGCCCGCGAACCAGGACATGGAAAAAGGCTTGCGGCGCGCCTTTCTGGACGGCGGGAAAACCTCATCGGTGGATTTATACGCCGAGTTCCTCGATGCCGTCCGCTTTTCCAACCCCGAGCAATCGGCGGCGATGGAAGAATACCTGCGCCGGCGTCACGGCGACGCCCCGCCGGACGCATGGATCGCCCTTGGGGCGCAGTCGCTCGATTTCCTGATGCAACGGCGGGATACGCTTTTCCCGGGCACGCCGATCGTGGTGGGCGGGATCGATACCACGCAGATCGCATCCCTAACAGACCGGCGCGGGCTGACAGGGCGGCCGATGGAGTGGTCGGTCGTCCCTCTCCTCGATCGATTGCCGGAAATGCGGCCGGAGATCCGCAAGATCCTGCTCGTTTCCGGCGCGTCGGAATTCGACCGGAAAAGGCATGGACAGGCGCTCGCGCAAGCCGGGCCGTTCAGGAATCGCTACGAAATCGAATCATCGCAAGGCGAGCCTTTGGATGACTTGTTGGAGCGAGTTTCCAAGCTGCCGAAGGATACGCTGGTGATCTATCTGAACTATTTCCAGGCACCGGATGGGCGCCATCTCCTGCCTCGCGACGTGGCGGGCTGGCTCGCCGCGAAGTCCTCCGTGCCGATCCTTTGTTACTATGAAACCTATGTCGGCACCGGAGTGATGGGCGGCGCGTTAAAACCGTTCGAGGAGGAGGGGCGTGCGGTCGGAGCCATCGCCCGCAGGGTGGTGGAGGGTGAGGACGCGGAGGCCATCGGCATCCTGCCCCCGGGCAAACCACGGTGGATCATCGATGAGCGGGCGATGCGTCGCTACGGTTGGAAAAAGAGCGACCTGCCTGCCGGTGCCGAAGTCCGTTTCCGGGAGCTTCCGCTGTGGGAGGAACATAGGACGGAGATCATCATCGTCGCCGGCGCGCTGCTTTTGCAAACAGCCCTCATCATCGGCCTGCTTGCAGCGAGAGCCCGTCAGCGCAGGGCGGAAAATGAAAAGCGGATGTCTGAAACCCGCTTCTCCAAGGTTTTCTCGGCGAGCCCCGTTTCCATCAGCCTGATACGCCGGTCGGACGGCCGCATTGTCGATGCCAATCCGGCATGGGAGCGGTTGACCGGAGTTTCCCGCGACGAGGCTTTGGGAAAAACGCATCTGGAACTGGGTTTCGGTTTTGAAGAGCCCGGGGAACAGCGGTTCCTTGAGCACCTCGCTTCCGGGATGCCGCTGCGTGACTTCGAGCAGAGGCTGCGCATGCCGAACGGCTCATCCCGGCTGCTCAGCGTTTCCGCCGAACTCGCGAACCTCCACGGCGAGCCTTGCTTGATTTCCATGGCCAAGGACATCACCGACATCCAGGAGGCGGAGGAGGCACGGCAAAAACTCCAGCAAGCGTCGCGTCTCGGCATGCTCGGCGAACTCACTGCATCGATCGCCCACGAGGTCAACCAACCGCTCGGCGCGATCCTCAGCAATGCCGATGCCGCCACGATGCTGATGGAGCGGCCGGATCCCCCGCTGGATGAAATCCGCGAAATCCTCTCCGACATCCGCCGCGACGACATGCGCGCCAGCGAGGTGATCCGCCAGGTGCGATCCATGGTGATGAGAGGGAAAACCGACACGGTGCCGCTTGATGCGGGCGAACTGGTGAGGAGAGTGGCGGCGATGGTTCGTCACGATTGCAAGGCGCGTTCGATTTCACTCACCTGCGACGTGTCGGAGAATCTACCCGAGATCCGTGGTGAAAAAGTGCGCATCGAGCAGGTGTTGCTGAACCTGTTGCTCAATGCGATGGACGCACTCAAGGAGGTGGCGCCGGACGAACGACGCATCCGCCTCGCCGTAGCACCCGCACAGGATGGCATGGTGGAGATCTCGGTAAGCGACTCCGGCCCGGGTATCCCACCCAACCTGATGGAGCGGATCTTTGAAAATTTCTTCACCACGAAGAGCGAGGGAATGGGGCTCGGGCTTGCGCTCTCGCGTTCGATTGCGGAAGCTCACGGCGGCAAACTTCTCGCACGCAACGCTCCCGGCGGAGGTGCCTGTTTCCATCTGATCCTTCCCCATATCCATGAGTCGTGATTCGCAAAACCCGCTGTCCGATGAATCGCCCGCCGTGCATCTGGTGGACGATGACGAGGCGCTGCGCACCGCGCTTTCGAGGCTGCTGCGCGCGGCCGGGCATGAGGTGCGGGTTTACGCCTCCGCAGCGGATTTCCTGATGGCGAGGAGCACCGGCCTGCGCGGCTGCCTCCTGCTGGACGTGCGCATGCCCGGCGGGCCGACCGGTCTTGAGCTCCACCAGGCTCTCGTCCGTCAGGGGGAAACGCTGCCTGTCATTTTCCTCACCGGCCATGGCGATATCCCGATGAGCGTGCAGGCGGTGAAAAACGGAGCCTTCGATTTCCTGACCAAACCGGTGAGTGGCGACGATCTGCTGAAAACCGTAGCCGCCGCGCTGTTGACAGAAGAAATGGCGAGTGAAGCAGGCGGGCGCCGCAGGGAATTGCTGCGCCGGGAGGCTGTGCTCACTCCCACGGAGCGTGAGGTTTTCCGCCGCGTGGTGGCAGGACAACCCAACAAGATGATCGCCGCCGAACTCGGTTGTGCGGAGCGCACCGTGAAAGCCCACCGCTCACAAGTCATGCACAAGATGGCGGCTACCTCGCTGCCGGAGTTGGTGATCATGGCCGCGGAAATCGTTTGAACACCTCACCAGAGGGCAGGCATTCCGCCCCAAGTGACAATTCTCCAATCCGGCTCGGGTTATCATGTTTCGCCCCATGGTCGCGCACCCGTTCCCAATCGCCATCGTCGATGACGACCCCGCCATGAGGCAGGCCGTCGGGCGGCTTTGTGGTGCGGCGGCCCTGAGCAGCCGGTCATTTTCATCGGCAGAGGAATTCCTGGCTTCGGATGCGCAGGAGGAAGCGGGCTTCCTGATTCTCGACATAAATCTTCCCGGACTCTCCGGCTTCGAACTCCACGAACATCTGGTCAGCCGCGGCATCCATCGTCCGGTTGTTTTCATCACCGGCCAGGATCAGCCGCTCAGCCGCGAGAAAGCGCGCAAGGCAGGAGCGGCCGCCTATCTCACCAAGCCCTTTGCCGCCGCCGACCTGCTAGCCGCCGTGCGTAGCGAATGGCCGGAATCCACACAATCTCCATCAACACAGACAAAACCCCAAACACCATGACATTGAAAAACAAAACACTCGCCGAGTTCTTCGGCACCTTCTGGCTCGTCTTCGGCGGCTGCGGCAGCGCGGTTCTCGCGGCGATGTTCCTCACAACCGGTGACTCTCCGGTGCAACTCGGCATCGGCTTCGTAGGCGTTTCCCTCGCCTTCGGCCTCACCGTGATGACCATGGCCTATGCCATCGGCCACATCTCCGGTTGCCATCTCAATCCGGCGGTCACGGTCGGCTTGGTCGTCGCCGGGCGCCATCCGAAATCCGAAGCGATTCCCTACATCATTGCCCAAGTCCTCGGCGGCCTCGCCGGTGCAGGCGTTCTCTATCTCATCGCCAGCGGCAAATCCGGCTTCGATGCTTCGGCTGGTTTCGCCTCCAACGGCTTCGGCGATCTCTCGCCCGGAAAATACTCGATGGTCGCCGCACTCGTCGCGGAAATCGTGCTGACCTTCTTCTTCCTGCTCATCATCCTCGGTGCCACCGACAAGCGCGCGCCGCAGGGCTTCGCACCGATCGCCATCGGCCTCGGACTCACGCTCATTCACCTCATCGGCATCCCGGTCACGAACCTTTCCGTGAACCCCGCCCGCAGCACCGCACCCGCGCTATTCGCAGGTGGAGCCTTCATTTCCCAGCTCTGGCTGTTCTGGCTGGCTCCCATCGCCGGTGCCGCTCTCGCCGGCATCGTCTATCCGTTCATTTCCGGCAGCAAAGACAAAGCCTGAAAATCGCCCACCCAACATTCCCTACATACAACACCATGAAACCAACTCGCATCTTACAAACCGCCATCTGCGGCGTGATCGCCCTTGCGGCCATCGCCTCCGCCCAGACCAAGAAACCCAACATCCTCGTCATCTGGGGTGACGACATCGGCACCTGGAACATCAGCCACAACAACCGTGGCATGATGGGCTACAAGACGCCTAACATCGACCGCGTCGCCAAAGAAGGCGTCGGCTTCACCGACTACTACGCGCAGCAGTCCTGCACCGCAGGCCGCGCGGCCTTCATCAGCGGCTCGTCCCCGGTCCGCTCCGGCATGACCAAAGTCGGCCTGCCGGGCGCGAAGGAAGGCTGGCAGAAAACGGATGTCACCATGGCCACCATCCTCAAGAGCCAGGGTTACATGACCGGCCAGTTCGGTAAAAACCATCAGGGCGACCGTGATGAGCATTTTCCTACGATGCACGGCTTCGACGAATTCATCGGCAGCCTCTATCACCTCAACGCCGAGGAAGAACCCGAGCTACGCGACTACCCCCGCGACATGAAACTCGCAAACGGTAAGACCTTCCTCGAAACCTTCGGCCCGCGCGGCGTCATCAAGAGCATTTCCGATGGCAAAGGAGGCCAGAGCATCGAAAACCTCGGCCCGCTCACCAAGAAGCGCATGGAGACCATCGATGAGGAAACCCTCGCCGCCGCCAAGGATTTCATCACCCGCATGAACAAGGAGGGCAAACCCTTCTTCTGCTGGTGGAACGGCACCCGCATGCACTTCCGCACCCACGTGAAGGAAGAGCACATCGGACTTTCCGGGCAGGACGAATACGGTGACGGCATGGTCGAGCATGACATGCATGTCGGCGAGTTGCTCAAGCTCATCGATGAACTCGGCATCGCCGACAACACCATCGTCCAGTATTCCACCGACAACGGCCCGCACTATAACACCTGGCCCGATGCCGGCACCACGCCCTTCCACGGGGAGAAGAACTCCAACTGGGAAGGCGCTTTCCGCGTCCCTTGTTTCATCAAATGGCCCGGTAAATTCCCTGCCGGAACCACCCTCAACGGCCTCGTCTCCCACGAGGACTGGCTGCCAACCTTCGCCGCCGCCGCAGGTGCTCCCGATATCAAGGAAAAGCTGCTCAAGGGCGGTGTGGAGCTCAACGGACGCACCTACAAGAACCACATCGACGGGCACAACATGCTCGATTACCTCAGCGGCAAAACCGACAAATCCCCGCGCAACGAGTTCATCTACCTCAACGACGCCGCCGAAGTCGTCGCGATCCGGGTGGGCGATTGGAAAGCCACCTACATGGAAAACCGTGCCAAGCAGCTCCAGGTCTGG
>JAIXQS010000091.1 GCA_027485615.1 Verrucomicrobiaceae bacterium | reverse complement strand
GAACTCCTTCAACAAGTTCGACCCCACCTCGCCTTTCGGTGGATTCAAGGAATCCGGCTTCGGCCGCGAGGGCGGAAGGCAGGGGCTGCTTGAGTATGGGGAGTTGGTGTAGAAGGGGTGGTTGCAATGGAGATAAAAGTTTGATCTCACGTAAATCGGTCTCTGTGTGTGCGATCGTATTTCACCCAGTCGGCCGCTTTTGCGTAACGCGTGGATCACGCTCGCAGCGCATTCCATCTGGAAGATCTCCGCACTATCCGGTTGGAATTTCGCAGCATCCTTTCCATCATCCTTGCGATGACAGCGAGACGGATCATTTACAGCGGGCGGGTGCAGGGGGTGGGTTTTCGCTGGACGGCGAAGGAGCTGGCGCGGGGCTATGATGTGCTCGGGACGGTGCGGAACCTGCCTGACGGGACGGTGGAGATGGTTGTGGCCGGGGAGCGCGGCGAGGTGATGGAGTTTCTGCGCGATCTGCGGGAGGATTCGGCGGTGGCGCACCACATCAAGGGGGTGATGGAAGAGGAAATTGCCACGTTGCCAGAACTGAAAGGCTTCACTATCGTCGCGTGACGGCGGGCTTGATTCCGCCGGAATTCAAAAGAACATGCCAAACTACGATTATGAATGCCTGGAGTGCGGAAAACGTTTCGAGGTTTTCCAGAGCATGAAGGATGACAAGCTGACGGATTGCCCCGGGCCGGATTGCGCGGGGAAGGTGCGGCGCCTGCTCGGCACGGGCGGCGGGATCATTTTCAAAGGCTCCGGTTTCTATCAGACAGACTACCGATCAACCTCCTACGAGTCCGGCGCAAAGGCCGACAAGCCTTCCGATAAAAGCGAGGCGAAGCCGGAATCCAAGAAGGCCGACGCGCCAGCCCCGGCGAAACCCGCAGCCGACTGAGCGGCGCGATTTTCCGCAAACCCCTTCTTTCCACGCGATCCCGCAGACGTTAAAATCCAACCCCATGGCCGACGAAGAAACGAAAGAGAAAAGCGGCGGATGCCTCGGCAGGCTGGTGGGCCTGCTCGTCTTAGCGATGCTTTTGGGTCTCGGCGCGGCGCTTTACCATGTTTATCTGCCCCAGGATCTCTCTGACATTGGCGGCATCGAACCATCGCTGACAAGACCCGCCAGCCCGCCGCGCGACATGCGGGCGGTGCTTGAGAAATCCATCGAGGGCGATTATTCGGTGACCCTTTCGGAAACGGAGCTGAACCAATGGCTTGCCCGCGAACTGAAACTGAAACAGGGCGGCGAACTCGCCCAGTGGGTGTCCTTGAAGCGGGTTTGCGTGAGGCTGCGCGCCGGTGTCGCCGAAGTGATCATCGAGCGCGATGTCGCGGGTTATCCTCTCACCACCTCGATGTTCCTGCAGGTGGAACAGACGGAAACAGCCAAGGGCATCTCGACGCAGATCCACCTCCATGGCGGCGGTTTTCATGAGCTTGCGCCGATCCCCGCGCGCGGCGGACGCTTCGGCCAGCTCACCATACCACAGGGTTTCCTGATCATGGTCATGCCGGATTTCCGGAAAATCGCTGATCTTTTCGAGACCGAGATCGACCTCGGCTTCCAGCGCATGGCGCGCATCAAGATCGAGGACAAGCGCCTCATGCTTGATCCGAAACAGCCGACGCAAACCGAATCAGCGGGCGATCAATCATTTTGAACCTGGAAAAGCCCATCAGGCCGGGCGCGTTGCGATACTGGTTGCCGGCCATGTTTTTCATGGCGGTGATGGCCTGCCCGGCGGAAGAAAACCCTGCCAATAAGCAAGAGGATCTCGCCAATCAGCCCGCTCCCAAGGCGGTGCCGGTGGAGGATCTCTTGCCGAATTTCGATGCAGCGGCGACCGTCTTCAGTCGCTCCGAGCAGTTCCGGATTTCCGGCGGTGATGCGGCGACGCGCGGCACGGCGGCGAACCTCGCGGAGGAAACGAAGGACGAGCTGCTGCGCCTGGCCGGGGAGGAAGACGAATGGAAAGTGCCGATCCGCATAAGTCTGCGCGGCCAGCCGGGCGATCTCGCGCCGGCGCGTGAAACCGTGCTGCGGCTCACTTTCGATGAAAACGGCTATGTGATGGAGCTGTTCGTGAACCTCAGCCGGGGATTGCGGAATGAGCCGTTCAAGCGCGCGGTGACCGAGGTGCTGGTTTATGCGGGGAGCCTAAGGGACAGGCCGAAAGTGGAGTCCGAGGTGCCGCTGGCAGTGCCTCCATGGGTCGTAGAGGGCTTGCGCGAGGCGAGCGCCTGGCGGCTGAAACAGACAGACAGGAAGCTCTACGAGGCGCAGTTCCGCAACGGTGGCCTGTTCAAGCTGGATGACCTTTTTGCGTTATCCGAGGCTGATTATATCTCCATCGATGCCGTTTCGCGCGTCGCGTTCAGGATCTCTGCCGGGGCGCTGATGATGGCGCTCATCGAGCAGCCGGATGGTAAGGTGGGCATCCGTAATTTCCTCGCCGAAGTCGCGGACTTCCAGGGCGAAATGCCGGCGCTGCTTCGCAAGCATTTCCCGGATCTGAATCTTTCCGAAAAGAGCCTCGAGAAATGGTGGGCGCTGCAACTCGCGGACAAAGGCACGGCTCCTCTCACGGAATCGCTGAGCGTGATCCAGACCGAGCGCGGGCTGGAAGAGGCGCTGCGTTTGCGGCATAAGGGTGAGGATGGCCTGCTCAGGGAAATCCCGCTCGCGGAGTGGGCAAGTCTCGCGAACCTGAAGGAGGCGGAGCGGATCGAGGCGGTGCGGCTCGCGCAGGATGACCTTTTGCGGCTGAGCTACCGGAGCTTTCCCTCCTACCGCGTGCTGCTGCTGGAATACCAATCGCTGCTCTCGGATTTCGCAAAGGGCAGCACCAAGGGCATGGTGGAATCCCTGCAAGCCCTCACGGAAACGCGCGTGACGATGGTCGCGAAGGCCGAGCGCGCACGTGATTTCATGGATTGGTTCGAGATCACCCGCGCGCGGGAAACGAGCGGCGCGTTCGACGATTACCTGAACCTCAAGGCGCGGCTGAAAAGCCGGCCCAACACGCGCACGGACAGCCTGTCGAAATACCTGGATCGGCTCGATCCGCTTTTCACGGTCCCCGGGGAGAAGAAAGCGGAACCGTTCGATTTCATCCCGCCGCCATTTTGAGGGTTGGAGGTTCTGGCGCACATGTGCAAGCTCCCGCCGTGTTCGCAACCTATGTCCATCAGCTTGATCCGGTGATTTTCCAAGCGGGCGGCAGCCTTGCGCTGCGCTGGTATGGCCTCGCATATCTCGCCGGGTTTCTCGCGGGCTACGTTCTCCTGAAACGGCTGGCGGAGAAAAAGCTGTGGGTGATGGAACCGGAGAAGACCGCGGATTTCATCGCGGCGGCGGCCTTGCTCGGCGTGTTCATCGGCGGGCGGCTCGGCTACGTTTTTTTCTATCAGATTCCCAAGCCTGGTGGCTGGGCGAGTTTCATGGGCGATCCGCTCGTGCTGTTCCGCGTCTGGGAAGGCGGTATGGCCAGCCATGGCGGTATTCTCGGGTTGGCGGTCTTCACCTTTTTTTATGCAAGGAAGCACAAGGTTTCGTGGGCGGGTCTTGCCGACGGGCTGTGCGTGGTCGGCCCCATCGGTGTGCTTTGTGGCAGGATCGCGAATTTCATCAACGGCGAACTCTACG
>JAIXQS010000034.1 GCA_027485615.1 Verrucomicrobiaceae bacterium | reverse complement strand
GAGCCAGAATCAAACTCTCCGTAAAAAATTCGGTTGGCGTCTCCACTTAAGGAGATCGTATTCCAAATTGACCTTATCAGGACTTTCGTCCTGACGTACTGCGCGACATTTCGCGCAGCGCACAATTTAATCTTTTTCTTCATCTCAGCTATTTTTGATACCTAACGGCACCTATTTAGCTGAGTCACACTGTCAAAGAGCTTGGGATGAGGGGACTAAAAAGCCGATCGGGTAATTGCTTACCGCGATCGACCGTCTGTCTCTCGCGCCGTCACTTGTCGTGGCGACGGGCAAACCCTAATCGAACTCGCCCGGGCGGGTCAATCTGTTTTTAGCGTTTTTTTGATTTTTTTTCGCCTCGGCTTTGAATCCCTTTAACGCCAAGGGATTTTCAGGATCGGGGATCGCAACCACCGCGTGAATTCTGCGCATTGGAGCGGCATGGTCGCGTCATGCGGATCATATTTGCGGCCTCGGCTTCTGTTCGGACGTGAAATGCGGGCGAGGTCGCCCCGGCTAATCTACTATGCCTACAGTATTTAGTCCGCCAATCCTCGAACACTTACTATGAGTCTAGTAAGATTAAACCCTTCCCTCCGGATTTTTCTGGCTCTACCGCAGTCCGAAAGCCATGGCTTGAACTCCCGGGGATAATCAGCCATCATCCTCCACCAACCATATAAGCCATGCCTAAAATCGCACTGCTCCAGAGCAAGACCTTCCCTACGAAGGAAGAATCCTTCGACCATCATGAAAGGCTGATCCGAAAGGCGGCGGCTGACGGCGCGCAGATCGTAGCTACGCAGGAGCTTTTCCTTACGCCGTATTTCTGCACGGTGGAGGACACGTCATTGTTTGATCTCGCAGACCGTCTGCCTGGGCCAGCCACGGAGCGGCTCGGAGCGCTGGCGGCAGAGCTTGGGGTGGTGATCGTATCCTCACTCTTCGAGCATCGTGGCCCGGGGCTCTACCACAACTCGGCGGCGATACACGATACGGACGGCAGCCTGCTCGGATTATACAGAAAATCCCACATCCCGCAGGATCCCGGCTTCGAGGAAAAATTCTATTTCACACCGGGCGACAGCGGGTGGCCTGTGTGGGACACCGCTTTCGGGAAAATCGGCGTCCTTATTTGCTGGGATCAATGGTATCCTGAGGCGGCACGTCTAATGGCGCTAGGGGGGGCGGAACTGATCATATATCCAACAGCCATCGGGTGGTTGCCCCAGGAGAAAGAAGCGCTAGGCGGGGCGCAGCATTGCGCTTGGGAGACCGTGCAGAGGGGTCACGCGGTGGCCAACGGCTGTTATGTGGCGGCGATCAACCGCGCGGGCATTTACGACGGCACAGAGTTCTGGGGGCAATCTTTCGTGGCAAATCCCTACGGTCAGATCGTGGCGAAGGCTTCCGTGGATAAGGAGGAAATCCTTCATCACGACGTCGACTTCAAGCTGGTGGAAGATTTTCGCAGGATCTGGCCGTTTTTCCGGGACCGCCGGATCGACTCTTACGGGGATATCACGCTACGGTGGCGGGGAAAATAGCTGCCTCAGGCACACCTGTATCCGAAAAAGCGCCGCACCTTGATGAGTTCCGCCACCCCTTTGGGAACTCCGCTTTCCCAAGACGGGTCGCCGGCCGCGATCTTGGCTAGGACATCACGTGAGAAGATGCCCAGTAAATCGGGCTTGTAGTTGTCGAGATCAACAAAGCTACCGCGATCGGCGAGATAGCCGTAGAGCTTCTCCAGTTCTGGAGCCACTTTCATGGAATCCTTCGTGATGATTTTGCCACTGGATCCGTCGAGCAGCGGATAGATGTAGAGCTTAAGGTCGTGCTTAAAAAGGCGGCCGAAACTTTCCAGGATGCCGCCAGGCAGCGAGGTGTAATATTTCTCGTCGAACAGCTCGACGAGCGAAGGCACACCCATCACGATCCCTATACGTTCCTTGGTGCGCCACGAAAGGTAGGCGGCGAGGCGGTAATACTCGAAATAGTCCGAGATAAGTACGGTCATACCGCATGCGGCCAGCAGATCGGCGCGCGCGAGGAAATCCCGGCGGTCCACATCCCTTCCGCCGGCCAGCAGGTTGCGCATGGTCAATTCGAAGATGGGCAGCACCTCTTTGTCCGCGAGGGAAGGATCGCTGGTGAATTTTTTCAGCGCGCAGTCGAGCATATCGAAGTTCACATGCGTTGGAGGGCGGAAACTGCCCCGTTCCACCAGAACCGCCTTCTTATAGAGCACATCGGAAGGCTGGAGAACCTCGCCGTTCGCTCCGAACATCGCCGCCCCGCTGAGGCCGAGCTGAACGAGCTTGAGAGCCATGAGGCGGTTGTCGACGGATCGAAACTCGATGCCCTCGAACTTGATCATGTCGATCTCCACCCGACCGGTGGTCAGCCTGTCTAGGAGGCTTTCCACGAGGCTTTCGGGTTCATGGTGCAGGAAAAATCCGCCGAAAAGCAGATTCACGCCGACAATGCCGAGCGCTTCCTGCTGGAGCGAGGCCTCGGCGTCCAGCATACGCACATGGATCATGATCTGGCTCGGCTCATCGTGCGGGCGCGACTGGAATTTCAGCCCCATCCATCCATGGCATTCGTTGCCACCTTGGAAAGAGCGCGCCACAACGGTGTCGGCGAAAGCGAAAAACGCGGTGGTGTCGCCGCGCTGGGTTTTGAGCCTCTCGACATTGAGTCCGAACTCGCGGTCGAGCATCGCCTGGCAGCGAGATTGGGATACGTAGCGGTCGCCGCTGCCGTAGATTGCGTCGCTGACGATCATGTCATAAGCGGACATGCTTTTCGCGACGGTTCCGGCGGCGGCACCCACGCGGAAAAACCATCGAACCACTTCCTGCCCTGCTCCGATCTCGGCGAAGGTTCCATACCATCGCGGGTCGAGGTTGATCTTTAGGGCTTTCTGGTGGGTATCGAGTTCCAAGTCCTGCTGCATGGCGAAAGTGCGTTTGTCGCGATCATCCCTAGCCTATTCAGTGCCGTTTTCCGGCAAAAAAACGGCGGAAGGAGATTTCCCTCCGCCGCCGAGCAATTACGAGGCCGATTACTTCGCGAAATCCGCCGCCTTCAGCCCTTTTTTGTGGGTGTTGAAACCATAGTCGGTGGGAGCAAAGCCATCCGGAAGGGTGACGTCGGCTTTTTCCGGAATCTCGATGCCGAGTCCCCAGAAAACACCGTTTACCACCAGTCTGCGCAGGTCTTCGCTCACCAGGTCGGTGGAGGAACCCATCGTTGTCGTAAGCACCTTGTTGGTAGTTCCAGCTGTGTTTTTCACCTCGCGCGACCAAGCGACAGGCATGGCGGGCTCGTTCACCTTCTGCTCAGTTCCTGTGCGGGTTTTCTTACTGTGTTCGGCGGGCATGCTGTCCTTTTTCATATCCTTCAGGACGAGCCCGCGCAGCAGGATGATCGCGTCCTCCGGGGGGGCTGCCTCATAGACATCCGTATCGCCGAAAACGCCAACCACACCCTTGAGAAGCGGGTTTTTCTCCTGACCCGGCTCCGGCACCGCTCGGGTGGCCTCACCCTTGTGTTTGCCCCAGTGGCTGATCCAGGTCTCCCCTAGCACTGTCCGCCCGAAGCCGCCGGACTGATGGTTCCATGACCATTCCGCCCACTTGCTGTCCTTGGGGAAATTGAAAACATGGGTGCTCGTACGCAGCGCGACAAGCGGCACGCCCTTCTCCACAGCCGCCTTGAACCTGTCCATGGTAGCATCGTCCCATTTCCGGAAACGCAGGGACATCACGAGGGCATCGGCTGAATCGAGCGCCTCGGCACCGGAAAGGCTTTCGACGGCGGCGGGATTGATCGTGCCGTCCTTATCAGCAGAGAAAAGCACCGTGGCATTGAAGCCGTGCTTTTCCGCAAGGATTCTAGCCATCAGCGGCATGGCCTCTTCGGAGCGATATTCCTCATCGCCGGCAAGAAGCACCACGTGCTTGCCCTTGCCCTGCCCCTCGCCGCCGGTGAATTTCAGGAAACCGTCGCCCGCCTCGAGTTTCACCTCAGCCGAGGCCACTCCCATCGCTAGCCCGCAGGCCGCTCCGATCCAAAGTTTTGTGTTCATGTCGGGATGGATACTTCCGCTGGTCTACGAATCCCTCAAGAAATTAAACGAATTTACCCGCAGCGAGCTGCAGTTCCCTTATCGCCCCAGCCACACATCCTTTTCCTTTGCTGCGCGCCATACACATTCTAGGCTGTGCCAGCAATGACTCCCGAACTCCAAGACCTCTTCGCTTTCCTCGCATTCCCCAGCGTCTCCACCGATTCGAAACACAAGACCGATGTCCGCGATTGTGCGGATTGGATCGTCGGGAAACTATCCGCCGCCGGACTGGACACCCGGCTCCACGAGACACCCGGCAACCCCATCGTGGTCGCACGCAACGCCCACAAACCGGGCAGGAAAACCGTCCTCATCTACGGCCACTACGATGTCCAGCCGATTGATCCGCTGAACCTCTGGGACAGCCCGCCCTTCAGCCCGGAAATCCGCGACGGGAAAATATGGGCGCGCGGCTCCACCGACAACAAAGGCCAGATGCTTGCCCATATTCTCGGTGTGGAGAAAACCCTTGCGGAAAAAGGCGAGTTGCCCGTGAACATCATCCTCCTTTTCGAGGGCGAGGAGGAGATCGGCTCCCCGAACCTTGCCCCTTTTCTCGAGAACCATAAGGCCAAACTCGCCTGCGACATCATCGCGATCTCCGACACCGGCATGGTCGCGCCGAACACCGGCACGCTCGGCTACGGCCTGCGCGGCATCGCCTGTTGCGAGGTGAAAATCACCGGCCCTGCACGCGACCTGCACTCCGGGCTTTTCGGCGGAGCAGTCGCCAACCCCGCCACCGCCGTTGCCCGCTTGGTATCCTCGCTCCACCTTGCCGACGGCACGGTCGCAATAGAGGGATTCTATGACGATGTCCGACCCCTCGAAGCGTGGGAACGCGAAATGTGGGCGAAGGTGCCCGGCGTGTCGGATGCCGATTACCTGAATGTCACCGGCTCCCCCGCCACCTTCGGAGAGCCGGGCTACCATTCCGCCGAACGCGTCTTCGCCCGCCCCACCGCCGAGGTGAACGGAATCGGCGGCGGCTACCAAGGCGAGGGATCCAAAACCGTCATCCCCTCCGAGGCTTTTGTGAAATTCTCCTTCCGCCTCGTCCCGGACCAAGACCCAAAAACCATCCTCCAACAGGTCAAAACCCACCTCGAAAAACATTGCCCTCCCGGCGTGAGACTGGAAATCGAGATCGGCCACGACGGCAAACCCTACGCCTGCGATCCGCATTCGGATTTCGGCAAAGCCGCCCAGCGCGCCCTGAAACGCACCTTCCCCGGCGAGCCCATGCTCATCCGCGAAGGCGGCTCCATCCCCATCGTCCAGGCCTTCCGCGAAATCCTTGGAGTCGACACCCTCCTCCTCGGCCTAGCCCTCGCCGACGCCCAGATCCATTCCCCCAACGAGAATTTCCCCATCGAAAACTTCGAAGCCGGGATTCGCTTGAATCAGGCCTTGCTTGAGGAGCTGGCGGCAGATGCTTCTTGAAAACGCGGCTCAACGTATTACCGTAATACCCATGATTACGGTGAGTTTTAAAATCGAAGAGGATAAGCTCAAGGCTTACCGGCGCCAAGCGAAGGCAGCCGGACTTTCACTATCTGAATTCATCCGCCGAAGAATGGATGGCGAGGTGACATACAATAAGCCAAAGACCCCCAAAACCGTGATCGCAAAATACTCGAGAGTAAGGGTTTTCGCCGGAGATCCCAGCTACATTCCCCTGACCAACGAATCGGTGAAAGAAATGCTCTCCGATTTCCCATGAACTATCTGCTTGATGTCAACGTCATGGTGGCATGGGGATGGGCGGATCACACCCATCATTCCAGAGTGGACCGATGGATCACCGGCATGGCGGAATCCACCGCCTCCCTTTTCCACACCACATCCATCATCGAGCTTGGTTTCGTCCGCGTTTCGGCGCTGCGAAGTAATGGCGAGGTGTCTATTAAGAAAGCTGTGGATGTGCTCCGCAGGCAACGAGCACGGCTCGGCGACCACCTCATGCTTCTCCCCGACGATCTTTCATCCTGCCGCGACTTTCCCGCCTGGTGCAAGAACCCCAAACACACCACCGACGCCCACCTTCTCGCCCTCGCGGAAAAGCACGGACTCCAGCTCGCCACCCTCGACACCGGCATCCCCGGAGCCTTCCTCATTCCATGACGTATGAGAATCCTTGCCCAAGAAGGCTTTGAAATACCCCGCAGTGTGTTCGCTGCGGATGAAATCGAATCTCTGAGGGAGGAACTGGCTATCTGATCCCCTACCGTGAAGGGGTGATTTAAACGCTGATCTTTTGAAACTTCCGTCAGATTCTGGTGGATAGTTACCGTTTAATCATATTTCCGATTCGCCAAAAATCTCTTGTTTTATCAGCTTTTCAGCTGCATTGAAAATTTCTGAAAAAAATCCTTGTAAAGACTCCCTTTAATTCCTACTAGTTTGTCGTCTTTCGCATGAACCTTTCCAAAAAAGCAGAATACGCACTCCGCGCCACGATCCATCTCGGCATCGCGAGCGAGATCGGACTACATACGATCTCCGCCATCGATCTCGCTGAAGCCAACCGTCTGCCGGTGAAATTCGTGGAGCGCATTCTCAATGAACTCCGTGAGGCTGGAATCGTGGATGCCAAACGTGGCAAATCAGGCGGCTATTTTCTCGCCAAACCCGCCGATCAGATTCGCATCGGTGATGTCGTCCGCCTGATGGATGGTCGCCTCGCTCCCATCTGCTGCGCGTCGGAAAACGCCTATCAGCGCTGCACCTGCCCGGACGAGGAGCATTGCGGGCTGCGGATGGTCATGATCGATGTCCGCAACGCAATCGCCAACATCCTCGACCGCTACACGATCGCTAACGTCGTTGAAGTCACTCTGCGCAAACTTCGCCGCGACGGTTTACCTCATCCTTTCGCATCTCTAATTGCCGCCTCCGAATCGCCCGTAAGCCACAAACGTAAGGCGGATCCCGCCGACGGTTTCCTTGCCACCCTGTCGCAGATCGCAATCACTCCCCTCACCCATGACTAAGAAAGCATCCACTCCGGCCGATGCCACATCCGACACGGAAAACCCGTGGATCGATGTGGTAGTCAGCAAAGTCCAGGCCCTGCGCTTCGGCTCGGTCCAGATCACCGTCCACGACGGGCGCGTGACCCAGATCGAGAGCCTGGAAAAGACCCGGTTCGTATCGGGCAAAGAGAATCCCCGCGATGATTTCCGTTAGGGAATGATCGCAACCCACAGAGCTACCTGACAAAAGGAGCCGTTCCGACAAACAGACTGCGAAAGCGCACCGGATAACCGGCCGCAGACGCTTTGCAGTAACCAAATGAAAACAACACCTCGGAATCAATTCCGAACACAAAAGACGGGTCCGCAAGGACATAAACTGAGAAGAAATCAAGCGCTGGCCATCCCAATCGCGGGACTGGTGGCGGGCGTGGCATACGGAGGGCAGACGGCGGATCTTGAAAAGGATCTCGTGCCCGCCAAGTCCACCAGCACGTTCGATTCGATCTGGGTGCTGGCGAACATTTACAAGGACGACAGCAATCCCATCCTCCAGGAGTTCAAGCTCCGTGGCAGATACCAGGGCCAGCTTCATTCCACCGATGCCGATCAGGGAGCGGATAGCGATTGGGAAGACCGGAGATCGAGGCTGGGATTCGACGCGAAGCTTTTTGAAAAGCAGGTCGAGATCCGCCTGGATTTCCAGAGCAACGACGGCTTCCGTGATTTCTACGACGGTCTGGTGGATGCCTACATTCGCTGGAAGCCGACGAACACACTCACTTTCACGGCGGGAAAAACCAAGCCCCTGATCGGTCACTACGACTGGCTGGAGCCGACGATCACTCAGCCTACCTTCGAGCGTTCGCAGATATTCAACCAGCTCAATATCAACCGGGCTACTGCGTTCACCGCAGAAGGATCCGTTGACGCGTTCTCTTGGCGCGCGGGGATTTACTCGAACGATACCCCGGCCACCACCGGAGGAACCGGTTCCTTCGGGGACGGGGAGTTCGGCGATCTGGACGGCGGGTTCGCGTATTCCGTGGGCGTCGGCTATGATTTCAAGGAGCAACTCGGAATCGACCAGGCCTTGGTGAGAATCGACTGGCTGCATAGCGACCGGGAGGCGGGGGATCTCGTGCTCGGGCGTTATGACGACATCATATCAGGCACTTTCTGGGCAAAAGAAGGTAATGCCGCGCTCGTGGTGGAAGCCTTTCATGCTAGAGGCGGGGACGGAGCGAACACTGACGTCTTCGGTTTCTTCATCCAGCCGACCTACGACATCGTGCCGGGGAAATTCCAACTCGTTGGCCGGTATTCCTATGCACAGAGCGACGGAGCCACGGGTATCAGGCCGCAGAACCGTTACGAGACAACGGCAGGCGCCCTGCGCGGCGATAGCTACCACGCCATTTACGCCGGCGGCCAGTACTTCATCTACGGCGACAAGCTAAAGCTCCTGGCGGGCGCGGAATACTCCGCCCTCGGCCAGAACAGCGGGGCGGATCGATACGACGGATACACCTTCCTAACCGGACTTCGTTTCTCATTCTGAAATTTTTCCCCATACCAAACCAACAACTACTATGAAGATCGTAAGAAAAAGCATTCTCCTCATTTCCTCCCTGCTGCTTCTGAACTCCTGCGGGAAAAAGGAAAGCGGCGGCACCGTAAAACTGCTCAATGTCTCCTATGATCCGACGCGCGAATACTACGTGGACGTGAACAGGGCGTTCACGGCGGAGTGGGAAAAGGCGAACGGGAAAAAACTCGTCATCGAGCAATCGCACGGCGGCTCCGGAAAACAGGCGCGTTCGGTCATCGACGGACTCGACGCGGATGTCGTGACACTGGCTCTCGCCGGTGACATCGACGTGCTCTCCCGCGAGGCGGATCTTCTCCCGAAGGACTGGCAGTCAAAGCTCGCCGACAACAGTTCGCCCTATACGTCCACGATTGTTCTCGTGGTGCGCAAGGGGAACCCCAAGGGCATCTCCGACTGGGGCGATCTGGTGAAACCCGGTGTCCAGGTGATCACGCCGAACCCGAAGACCTCGGGCGGGGCGCGCTGGAACTACCTAGCAGCATGGGCATGGGCGGCGAAGGAATACGGCGGCGACGAGGCAAAAATCCTCGATTACATCACGCGACTCTTCAAGAACGTGCCGGTGCTCGACACCGGCGCGCGTGGATCGACGACGACCTTTGCCCAGCGCGGGATCGGCGATGTTTTCCTCTCTTGGGAAAACGAGGCGTATCTCATCGAGAAGGAATTCCCCGGGAAAACGGAGATCGTCTATCCATCGATCAGCATCCTTGCCGAGCCGCCTGTCGCGGTGGTGGAAAAAAACGCGAAGAAGCACGACACCACGGAAGTGGCGCGCACTTACCTGGAGTTTCTCTACACCGACAAGGCGCAGGAGTTGGCCGGGAAACACTTCTACCGCCCTCGCAACGCCGGGATCGCGAAGCGTTTCGTGGACAAGCTCCCGGAGCTTCCCCTGGTGAGCATCGACGCCGATTTCGGCGGCTGGGAAAAGGCGCAAAAAACCCACTTCGACGACGGCGGCACCTTCGACAAGATCTACCAGCCCTAACAGAAACTTATGTCCAGAAAACGCGTCATACCCGGCTTCGGGTTGTCCATGGGGTTCACGGTTCTTTACCTGAGCCTGATCATTATCATCCCGCTGGCCGCCCTGTTCATCAAGGCGGCGGGCTTGGGGCCGGCGGAGTGGTGGGAGATCCTGACCTCACGGCGGGTTCTTGCCGCAGCGAAGCTGACCTTCGGCGCAAGCGCGGCCGCGGCGACGGTGAGTATGATCTTCGGCCTGCTGGTGACATGGGTGCTGGTGCGCTACGAGTTCCCCGGTCGGCGTATCCTTGACGCGATGGTGGATCTGCCGTTCGCCCTGCCGACGGCGGTGGCGGGCATCACGCTCACGCAGATGTATGCGCCGAACGGCTGGATCGGGCAGCATCTGGAAAAGGTCGGCGTCCAGGCGGCCTACAATCCCATCGGCGTGTTCATCGCGCTGACCTTCATCGGCTTTCCCTTCGTCGTGCGCACGCTGCAGCCGGTGATGGAGGATCTCGGAAAGGAAATCGAGGAGGCGGCGGCGACACTCGGGGCGGGCAGGTGGACGGTGTTTCGGCGCGTGCTGCTGCCAATGTTCGTGCCCGCGCTAGTCACCGGCTTCGCACTCGCCTTCGCGCGGGCGATCGGGGAATACGGCTCGGTCATTTTCATTTCCGGGAACCTTCCATTCAAGACAGAGATCCTGCCGCTGCTCATCGTCGCGCAACTTGAGCAGTTCAAATACGAGGCCGCAGCGGTCATCGCGGCGGGCATGCTGATCGTTTCCTTCCTAATGCTTCTCATCATCAACCTCCTGCAACGCCGGCTCGACTGGCAGCACCGCTAGACCATGGAAAACCGACCCGTCACCACCGAATCGCCTTTCGTGAAAGGGCTGCTGATCACCTCTGCCGTGGTCATCCTAACGCTGTTCCTGCTGATGCCACTCTTCGCCGTTTTCGCGGAGGCGTTCCGCAGGGGCTGGGAGGTTTTCATCGCCTCGCTAAACGAGGAAGCAGCGCTCTCCGCGATCAAGCTGACCCTGCTCGCTGCGGCGGTTTCGGTGCCACTGAACACCCTCTTCGGCCTCAGCGCGGCTTGGTTGGTGACGAAGTTCCGTTTCAAAGGAAGGGCATTCCTGCTCTCGATGATCGATCTTCCTTTCGCCGTCTCGCCGGTCATCGCGGGGCTGGTTTGGGTGCTTATGTTCGGCGCGCAAGGGTGGTTCGGGCCGTGGCTGGCGGAGCGGGATATCGAGATCATTTTCGCGCTACCGGGCATCATCCTAGCCACGGTATTCGTCACGTTTCCCTTCGTCGCGCGGGAGCTGATTCCGCTGATGGAAGCGCAGGGCAGCGATCAGGAGGAGGCCGCAGTCACGCTCGGCGCGGGCGGCTGGAGTATCTTCTGGCGCGTCACGCTACCCAACATCAAGTGGGGACTCCTCTACGGCGTGCTGCTTTGCAATGCCCGGGCGATGGGCGAGTTCGGCGCGGTGTCGGTTGTTTCCGGCCACATCCGGGGCAAGACCAACACCCTGCCGCTGCACGTCGAGGTGCTCTACAACGAATACCAGTTCAGCGCCGCCTTCGCCTGCGCCACGCTGCTGGCTTTCCTCGCGCTGGTGACGTTGGGGCTGAAAAGCCTGCTGGAGCAGGTCACCGGCCAAAAGGCGGGCGGCCATTGATTTCAGTTTTTCAGTTTTTCAAAATTTCAGCTTTTATCATTTATGTCCATATCGATCAGATCCATCAACAAGACCTTCGGTGCCTACAAGGCGCTGGAGGACGTTTCACTGGAAGTACCCGACGGCTCGCTCACCGCGCTGCTCGGCCCGTCCGGATCGGGGAAAACGACCTTGCTGCGCATCGTCGCGGGGCTGGAATTCGCCGACGACGGGCCGGGGAAAATCCTCTTCCACGGGCAGGACGTCGGCGGCGTGCCAGCGGGGAAACGCGGGGTCGGCTTCGTCTTTCAGCATTACGCGCTCTTCCGGCACATGACCGTCGCGGAGAACATCGCCTTCGGCCTCAGCGTGCTGCCGGGAAAGGACAAGCCCGGGAAAAAGGAGATCGCAGACCGCGTGAAGGAGCTGCTCGGCCTCGTGAAACTGGAGGGATTGGAAAAACGCAGGCCGCACGAGCTTTCCGGAGGGCAGAGGCAACGCGTCGCCCTCGCAAGGGCGCTCGCCATCCGCCCGAAAGTCCTGTTGCTCGACGAACCTTTCGGCGCGCTCGACGCCCAGGTGCGCAAGGATCTGCGGCGGTGGTTGCGGCAGTTCCACGACGAGATCGGCCTTACGACGCTTTTCGTCACCCACGACCAGGAGGAGGCTTTGGAACTCTCCGACGAGGTCGTGGTCATGCGCAACGCCCGCGTCGAGCAGGTCGGCGAGCCGCAGGAAGTGTATGACAGGCCGCGCAGCCCCTTCGTGTATGAGTTCCTCGGCAACGTCAACAAGCTGAAGGAAAGCGAGGGAAAAGCGCGCTACCTGCGACCACACGAGATCGAGGTGGTCTTCGCCGCCGAGTTCGATCCGCGCACGGATGTGATGGGAAAGGTGCTACATCTCTTCTCCGCAGGCCCGGTCGCGACGTTGAGCCTAAAGCTCTCCGACGGGCAGTTCGTAGAAGTGGAGCTTTCCCGCAAAGCCCTCGACGAAATGGCTCTCGACAAAGGGGACGAAGTGGCCGTGCGGCTGACGGAGGGGTGAATCTCGCAGCAGAGGCGGCGACTTCTTCCCGCCCACGGTTTCCTTGACCTTGCCTTTGATTGCTTCTGCGCCGATGTCTAGCCTTTGGCCCTATGTGCAGGAAATCGTGCATGACCTCCTTGCTGATGGTGTCGTCGGCTGTCAGGTTTTTCACGCTGATGTCTATGTATTCCAGCGATCCGCCGTCGAATTTAGAAGCCGGGATTCGCTTGAATCAGGCGCTACTGGAAGAGCTGGCGGCAGATGCTTCTTGAAAACGCGGTTGCGCGTATTATCGTAACACACATGACCACCTTGAACTTGGAAGTGGATGAGCGTGTCGCCGATTTTGCGATACAGCGTGCCAAGGAGCTGGGCATCACCGTTTCGCAGCTGTTCCAACTGAAGCTCTCGGCCGAGATTCCTTTCGCAGATAGCAAGCGTGAAACCGTGAAATGTGAACTCACGGGAATACCCATGTTCAAAAGCAGCCCGAATGACATCCCCCTGAACAACGAAACTGTGAGAGAAATGTTGTCGGACTTCCCATGAGTTACCTCCTAGATGTGAACGCATTGGTTGCCTTGGGCTGGTTGGGTCACGTCCACAACCACCGGGTGAGGAAATGGATGGCATCCGAATTGGGTAAGCGCACCTCCTTCGCAACCGCCCCCATCACCGAACTCGGCTTCGTCAGGATTTCCACCCAAATCAGTGACCCGAAAGTATCCGTGGCGGAAGCGGCCATTCGCCTGGAAGAAATTACGGGACAGCTGGGTCATCATCACCGCTTCCTCCCCGACGATCTTTCATCCTGCCGCGACTTTCCCGCCTGGTGCAAGAACCCCAAACACACCACCGACGCCCATCTCCTCGCCCTCGCCGAAAAGCACGGCCTCCAACTCGCCACCCTCGATGCCGGCATCCCCGGCGCGTTCGTCATCCCGGAATGAGCTTCCTGATCCGGCGCGGTATCCAGATAACCCCCATTCCTCTCCATGCAGCGCGTCCCCCAAGCGCCGCCGCATCCTCCATTTCGAATACGCACCCACCCGTGCCCTCGACGCTCGACTAGCCTGGCACGAATCCTCTTCCATTTTCATCTGATCCCTTCTTACATCCGCGTCCATCCGCGTTCATCTGCGGTTGAAAAATTCTTCCCCACAACCCCAGTCTTCCACTGATCACTGATCACTCGGCACTAGCCACTTCTTCATCATGTCAGAGTCACCCAAATCCGATTTCATCCGCGACATCATCGCGGACGACCTTTCCTCCGGAAAACATTCCACCACGATCACCCGTTTCCCCCCGGAGCCGAACGGATACCTGCACATCGGCCACGCGAAATCGATCTGCCTGAACTTCGGCATCGCGCAGGAACATCCCGGCGCGAAGTGCCACCTGCGCTTCGACGACACGAACCCGGAGAAAGAGGAAACCGAATACGTGGAGTCGATCAAAGCCGATGTGAAATGGCTCGGCTTCGATTGGGGGACGGATCTCTATTTCGCCTCAAACTACTTCGAGTTTTTCTACGGATGCGCCGTCCACCTCATCAAAAACGGCCTTGCCTACGTGGATGAGGAGAGCGCCGAGGAAATCAAGCTTCATCGCGGCAACGTCCAGACACCCGGCACCCCGTCGAAATTCCGCGAGCGGTCCATCGAGGAGAATCTGGAATTGTTCGCAGCCATGCGTGCCGGGAAATTCAAGGAAGGCGAGGCCGTCCTGCGCGCAAAGATCGACCTGACCTCCTCGAACATGAACATGCGCGATCCGGTGCTTTACCGCATCATGCACGCGCACCATCACAACACCGGCGACGCATGGTGCATCTACCCGATGTATGACTTCGCGCATCCGTTGGAGGACGCGCTCGAGCACATCACCCATTCGCTCTGTACCCTGGAGTTCGAGAACCACCGCCCTCTCTACGACTGGTTCATCGAAAACTGCCCCGTGCCTTCGAAGCCGCGCCAAATCGAGTTCGCCCGCCTCAGCCTCACCTACACGATCATGAGCAAGCGCAAGCTGCTCCAGCTCGTCAACGAAGGCCATGTCTCCGGCTGGGACGATCCGCGCCTGCCCACCATCTCCGGCATGCGCCGCCGCGGCTATCCCGCAGCCGCCATCCGCCATTTCTGCAAACGCATCGGCATCACGAAATACAACGGCACCAGTGATGTCGCCCTGCTGGAGCACGACATCCGCGACCATCTCAATGCCACCGCGCCCCGCAGCATGGCCGTGCTCGACCCTTTGAGACTCGTCATCGAAAATTTCTCCGAAGAACCTACGGCAAGCCTGGTAATTCCGAACCACCCGCAGGACGAATCCTTCGGCGACCGCGGAGTATCCTTCTCCCCGGAAATCTTCATCGAGCGCGAGGACTTCCAGGAAATCCCCGAGAAAAAGTATTTCCGCCTCGCCCCGGAAAAATACGTCCGCCTGCGCGGCGGCCCCATCATCCAGTGCACCGGATTTGAGAAAAACGAAGCGGGAGAGATTACCCTCGTCCGCACCAAGCTCCTGCCCGACACGACCGGAAAAGACTCGCCGGAAGGCGTCGTCTGCAAGGCCGCGATCCATTGGGTCGATGCCGCCACCGCAGCAGATGCCGAGGTGCGGCTCTATGACCGCCTCTTCACGGTGGAGGATCCGGATGCAGCGGAGGGAGGTTTCCTCACCGTCATCAATCCGGACTCCGTCAAGACCGTCACCGCAAAAATCGAAGCCTCGCTCGCCGCCGAAGCGCCCGGATACTCCTGCCAGTTCGAACGCATGGGATATTTCGTCGCGGACTCCAGGGATCACGTCCCCGGAGAGAAAGCCGTCTTCAACCGCACCGTCGCGCTCCGCGATTCATGGGGAAAAGGCAGGTAGTTCGTCAGACCAGCACCATCGCCAGCGCGGCGACCATCAACGCGGCTCCGAGCAACTGCCTCCAGCCCAGCGCGGATTTCGCACGGTTTGTCACAGCCCAGACGAAGAACACAGCCATCACCCCGCGTGTGCTGTAGGCGATATTGCTCAGCGCAGGCTCGGCGTATTTGCTGAAGGCGATGTTCACCAGCAGCGCCTGAACTCCGAGCGTGAATCCGGCACCAAGCGTCGGCCAGGCCGTAGCGCGCTCGGCCAGCATGCATTTCACATCACGCCAGCGCGGAAGCAGCATCCCCAGCGAGAGCGCACCCGCCGTGACCATCATCAGGATCAGCCATCGCGCGGCGCCACTCTCATGGCTTTTCCATCCGGTCAGGAAATCGTTCGTTGCGAAAAACACACATGCCAACAGCGTCAACCCGAGCGTTGCCCGGTTCGTCTTCCAGCGTTCCGCCGTTGCACCGGTGGCAAGATAAACCGCCAGCGCCGCGAGCAGCGATCCACCTACCAGACCCGCCCCGGCTTTCTCCAGACCCACGCTCGCGGAAAGTGTCGCCACGATCAGCACCTTGAAACCCAGCGCCGAGGAATGGACGACGAGATCCCCTTTCCTGACAGACTGTACGGAAAACCACTGGCCCCAGAAAAACAGGAAGCCGTTCAGCACCGCGAGCGCATCGTTGGGCTTGAATGCGATGCTGAAATCCGGCCGCAGATACGCCGCGAAAACCGCCAGCGTCAGCAGGTTCGCGAAACCCAGCACCACGCTCATCCGCACCCCGTGGCGCGTCGCGCGCTGCACCATCGCCCCCAGCAGCGGATGAAGGGCCGCGCCCAGCAAAGGCAATCCAATGGCTCCCGAAAACGCTTCCACAGCCACCCGCTAACCCGCAACCGCTCGCCGGTCAACCTCCGTGGCGGATGCTTGCCGGATCAGTGATTTGGGGAACGTAAAGCACATCCGCCGCTAGGAGCGGGATCGGAAGTCTCTCACGGGGTTTATGTTCTAATTAAGGGAACGCATGTAAACAGAACGGCTCCTAGCGGTTGGATGGTGCGGCTTGTTCTGCTAGATATTTCAGCATGTGCTCGATCTCCTTTGGGCTATCGACACGTAGAAAGCCCAATTCTTCTGATTGTCTGTCTCCATCGGAATCACGCCATGCTCTCCTAGAAATGACAACATCGCCAGTCCCATCCTTCCGCTCCTTACGATAAATCTCACGAAGTGTATCAGGTGGATAGCTGCGGACAGTGGTTGACCCTCCGCCAGTAAATGTAATGGCACGCTTGTCTGTAATCACGTAAACGGTCTTGAATGATCTTCGATAGGTGAACAGTGGCACGGACAGGATTCCGAAGCCAATCAACACAAAGGGAACCCCAAACAGAGTAAACGGAACATTCTCCGATTGATGCCATGCTCCGAACATCCAAAATATCGCGAATGCAGTCCACGGAATCGCAAACAAGAACGAACCAGTAGATGCTCCAGTAAAGAATCGAGGGATCGGCATTCCAATCCATTTGACGCTCTCTCCCGGTTCGAGTTCACGATCTACCATGGATTGAAGTTCTCGTGATATATCGCGAGGTATTTGGATCATTTTTTTGCAGAACATTGGTATTAGTTCACCCCCGGACGATATCGCCGGGCGATATCCGGTCAATCTCCGAAAAAGGAGCGGTGGAAGTGATGGGAAGAGAGGGGGTTGGGAGGATGTTACGGATGCCT
>JAIXQS010000093.1 GCA_027485615.1 Verrucomicrobiaceae bacterium | reverse complement strand
TTCAAAAATTTTAAAATTTAAACTTTAAACCTTAAGGGAGAGGGTTTTCGGCGGGCTCTTCCTCGGGTGCGGGCTTATCGGGGCTTGTTGCTTCTTCCGGGAGCGAGTCGGAAATTTCCGGCGGGACTTCTTCAGCGTTTGGGAAAGCTTCTTCAACCACTGCCAATGGCTCTTCAACCACTGCCAATGGCTCTTTAACCTCTGCCAATGGCTCTTCAACCACTGCTAATGGCTCTTGAACCTCCGTGGAAGCCTCGTGAACTTCCGCGGGCGCGACGGAATCATCCGCGGGCGCAGGTGGATCTCCGGCTGCCACGGCCTTTTTCTTCGGCTGCTTGGGCTTTTTGGGTTGTTGTGGCGGGGGTGGATCCTGGACGACGAGGGTATCGTCGGTGTAAAGGAGGATGTGGCCTTGCTGGAGGAGCCAGAAAAGGTCGGCGGCGTAGCCTTGGGGCGGGGCGGTGGAGCCTTCGGGAAGCATGGCAAGCCAGAGGCCTTCGAGCTTGGCGGGCGGGTTTTCGCGGATCCATTTCACCATCTGGGCGGGGCGGTCGGCGAGTATGGCATTCAGTGCGAGGGCGCACGGGCGGGCGGGGCCGGTAAACAGCTTGCCCTTGCGCTTGAAGACGGGCATGTGCTCGGACTCCAGCAGTTTGCAGATCTCCGGGATGATGATCGCGGGGTGCTTGCGGTGATGGGAGCCGGTTGTTTTCAGGCGGACAAGCAGGCCCGGCGAGAGGTTCCGCGCGGGGATTGCGCCGGATACCTTGGCCTTGCGGGTCATTTGGTAGGCTTTGCCGAGGACTTCGGCGACAAGGGCGCGCTCGAATTCGGCGCGGTCGGTGAACCATTTGACCTCGGGAGCGGCGGGTTCTTCCGGGGCGGGAGTGGATTCTTCTGCTGCGGGTTCGGTGGCTTCCGCGGGAGTTTCCGCTGGTTCCGGGGCGGGTTCGGTTTCTTGGGACTCAGGGGACTCAGGGGACTCAGGGGACTCAGGGGTCTCAGGGGTCTCAGGGGACTCAGGGGTCGTATCGGACTTATCTGTTGGATTTTCGGCGGGCTTGGGCTCGGCTTGTTTGGCCATTTCCGCCGCCACGGCTTTGGATTCCTCGTCGGAGAGGATTCGCCAGCGGGTTTGGGTTTTCATGGAATCCATCCATGCGCCCACGGCGTCCTCGGAGCGGTCGGTGCGGACTTTTGCGACATAGGACTCGAAGGGCATTTCCGGGAAAAACTCGCGGTGGACGCGGCGGATCTCCGTCTGGTAGCCGTGGTAGTTCGGCGGGCCGAGGAGCTTGCCGGAGATGCCGCAGCGGGCGACGGATTGGAAATTCCCTTTCGGTGGATCGGTCTCGACGGTGGTTTCCGCGATGAAGCGGTCTTTCCAAGGGGAATCGAGAAGGTGGCGCAGCGCCTCCTCCTTGGTGAGGAAGATGGCCTCGTCGAGCTTGCAGCGGTAGAAGGGTTCGTGTTTCTCGGAGATCTCGATGATCGCGCGGCAACGGACGCGCTCGGCGAGGATGATCTCCGCGATGTCGAACAGCGGGTAGACGCGGGCGACCTGCTGGATCTCCTTGCAGACGAGCTGGATGGCGGTCTTTTCCGGGACGATGGAGACGGTGACGCCCTCGGCGGGCGCGATGAATTCCTCACGGCGGATCTCAGGGCTGCGGCCTCTTTGGAAGTCGCGGCGATCACCACCTTCGCGGCGGCCACGGTTGTCGCCCCGGTCGTCGCGCTGGCCGCGGCGGTCTCCGCCTCCGCGGCGGTCTCCGCCTTCGCGGCGGCCGTGGTTTTCGCCCCGGTCATCGCGGCGGCGCTGCGGGTGCTCGCGCTCGGGGGATTCGTGGGTGTGCTTGGCGGATGGCTCGGATTTCGCACGCGCCCACGAGGGGCCGAGCGCGAATTCGGTCAAAAGGCTATCAAGGGGATTGGAAGGGTTTTCGCTCACGGTGGGAAAGATAGGGATTTGGTTCAGGAAAGACAAACTTGCTTTGCGGTGGATTCAGGCAGATGTGCGCTCTTGTTGCAAGGCCGAGAGATGGCGCCGTGTCGCGCCATTATGGACGGATAAAACGCACATCGCTTTCTCGGTGAGATCGGCGGCGCATTGCGGATCGAGCGCGGCGCGCACGGCGAGCGCGACGGAAGCTTCGTCATGGGCGGGGAGCGCGCCGCCTTTCTCCAACAGATGGCGGACGAGCGGCTGGAAATTGTCCATGTGCGGTCCGAGGATGAGCGGCTTGCGGGCGAGGATGGCTTCGGCGGGATTCTGGCCGCCGGTGGAGAGAAAGGATTTCCCGATGATGACTGCGTCCGCGTGGGCGGTCCAGGCGGCGAGCTCGCCGGTGGTATCGATGACAAAGGCTTGCGGGGATGAGGACGTGGGTTGCGAAAACGCGCTCCGCAACGTCACGGCGAAACCGGCTAAGGAAAGCGCCTGGGCCACCTCACTGCGGCGCTCGGCATGTCGGGGGACGATGACAGGCAGCGCGTTGGGATCGGCTTCGAGGATGGCGCGGGCGAGCATTTCCTCCTCGCCGGGAAAGGTGCTGGCGGCGAGCACGAAGGGGCGGTTATTCCCGAACGCAGCGAGCATTTCCGCGAAGGCGGGATTCGGCGCGGGGGTGGGTGCGGACTCGGCATCGAATTTCAAGCTGCCAGTTCGATGGATGTTTTCCGGGGCGATCCCGAGCGCTTGCCATAGAGCGCGGTGCTCCTCCTCCGGGATGCAGACGGCGGAGAGTTTCGAGAAAAACGGGCGCAGTGCGGGCGCGAATTTCATGAGCCTGCGGGCGGAGCGCGGGGAGTTGCGGGCGTTGGCGAGATCGACGCGGATGCCGCGTTTTTCGGCGATGCGCAGCAGGTTCGGCCAGACATCGCCCTCGATGAGGATGATGCGCTCCGGCTCGAAGCGGCCGAGGTAGCGGCGAACCATCCACTGGAAATCGAGCGGCGAGTAGGTGACCCGCAAGCCGGGGATGGCGGCACTGGTTGCGAAGTGGTGGCCGGTGGCGGTGCCGGTCGCGAGCACGAAGCGGGTGCCGGGGCTTTCCGCAGCCCACGCTTTCACCAGTTTCAGCGCGAGCGCCGTTTCACCGACGCTGATTGAGTGAAAGTGGATCGCGCCTGAAGGCTCGAACTCGGCCTCATTGAAATAGATGCCGATCCGCTCGCTGAGTGCCGTGCCGAAGCCGCCGCGCCGCAGCATTTTCAACACCCATCCGGGAAACGCGATGAGGAACAGGACCGGCAGCAGCGCGCGGTAGATCAGGAGTGCGAGATGGCCTGTCATGTCTCCGGATGGGCGAGGATCAGGATCGCACTGGAGCCGTATTCGCGGCGGGCGATCAGGCGGAAATGGGGCATGGGAGGGGTTTGTTGTGCGGAGGAAATCTCGATGACGAGGTGTCCGTCGGCGGCGAGCCTTTGCGGGAAATTTTCCAAAGCAAGGAGCTTCGCGGCGAGGTCGGTGTCACCGTAGCCTTTCCAATAAGGCGGATCGGCGAGGATGAGATCGTATGTGGCGGCATCGCGGCTGAGGAAAGAGAAGACCTCGGCCTTCACGCATCGGCCGCCCTCGAGGCGCGATTTTTTCAGGTTCTCATCGGTCACGGCGATAGCCTGCCGATGCTCGTCCACGAACACGCAGGAGGCCGCGCCCCGGCTCAATGCCTCCAGCCCCAGCGCGCCGGAGCCGCAGAAAAGATCGAGCACGCGCGCGCCGTGGATCGTTTCGCCGAGGATGGAGAAGATCGCCTGGCGGACGAAGTCCGTGGTCGGCCGTGCGACCGCCGCTGGCACCTTGATGGCGATGCGCCCGGCTTTTCCTGAGATGATCCGCATGTGCGGGGAAATCTCAAATTTCAAACTTCAAACTTCAAGGAAGAACGGTTGTGCGCGGCGGCGGAGGAGGTTTAGGCTCTCCCGCGATGTCGATTGAACCGATGAAAGACGGATTGAGATCCCATGTGCGGATTGATTTCTACGGAAACGTCCACAAGCGCATGCGGGGCAGCGATGTGGCGAGCCGCTACGCGAAAGAGGTGGAGGTGCTCAAGGTCCTGGAGCAACGCGGCTGTCCCTATGTTCCAAGAGTGCTGGAGGAACATCCTGAGGAATTCTATTTCGTCTCCACGAACTGCGGTCGCCCCGCCCCGCAGATCACGAAGGAGAAGGCCGATTCGCTCTTCGCGGTGCTGGAGCGGGATTACGGCGTGCGCCACCTCG
>JAIXQS010000176.1 GCA_027485615.1 Verrucomicrobiaceae bacterium | reverse complement strand
TGCGTGGGGGTCTTCGGAAAGGAGGGAAAGCGCGCTGGTTTTTTCCGAGGCCGTGGGTGGGCGGGTGAGGATTTCGCGGTAGGCGTGGTCGATGGCGGCGGCGGGATCTTTCTCCAGGATCTTGTGGATCGGCTCCAGCGGGCCGACGCGTGACGCCTCGTGGGTCATGCGGCCGTTGAGCATCATGAGTTGCTGGCGCAGGGAGGAGGAAGGATCGCGGAACTCGCCGAGGCCGACGCGTTCGGGTTGGCCGAAGACGCGGAGGAAATGGGCAGGCGGGGCGGGGGTCGCCATCCGCATCGAGCTGTCGAAGCGCGGGTTGTCATCGATCGTTTCGGTGACGGTTTTGGTGGTGTATTTCATCACCTGCCTCTGCGTCTCGGCGCGCATCGCCGCCATCTCGTGCGCCTTGATTTCCTCGTCGGATTCCATGCGCATGCTCTCAAGCTCGGTCGCCTCGCCGGGGGTGAGGATGGAGTTGAAATCGAGTTTCAGCGAGGACTCCAGATCGTAGCCGTCGCCGCGCATCTTCGGTTTTTCCTCCTCCATTTGCACGGTCGCCTTTTCGCCCTCCACCATCACCGGTTCGCCGGTTGGCACCTGCACTTGGCGGCTGATCTCTTTGCTGTTCGCTCCGGCGGGCCATTTGAAATCCTTGAGGTGTCCGGCGGCGACGATGCTGTCGTAAAGCACCTCGCCGAGCATGCGGCGCTGCGGGGCGGCGGCGAAATTCCGCTCGCTGTTCTCGCGCACCGTGAGCGGCACATCCGCTGTGAGCGGCGCGCGGCGGTAGGCATCGGAAAGCGCGATGATGCGGATCAGGCTGCGCAGGTCGAAGCCGCTGGCCACGAATTCATGCGAGAGGAAATCCAGGGTCGATGCATGATGCATGTCGGAGTAGGGCGAGAAATTGTCCAGCGGCTCGACGAAGCCACGGCCGATCATTTCCGCCCAGACGCGGTTCACGTAGGCGCGGGCGAAGAAGTCGTTGCGCGGGTCGGTGATGAGCCCTGCGAGCTTCCCGCGCAGTTCGCTGGCGCGGTAGATGTCGCCGTGGACATCCAGCAGGCGGCTGTCCTTTTTCGCCTCGGCAAGGACGGGATCCTCTTTTTTCCCGACTCCCGGATCGGCGGCGTCGAGCAGGGCATCGAGCGATGCGGCACCGCTGCCCTCACTGGCTTTCCGTGCCTGATCCGCGCGGAGTTTCTCGAAACGGGCGAGGTATCCGGGCGTCGATCCCGCCTTCTCGGCCTTGAAGGGGAAACGCGGATCGACTGCCTTGCGATCCTCCGGCTTCGCCTTGTCTTCGGGCGGCCAGAGGACGGTCATCTTGTCGCCCTCGGTGGTGTAAACGGTGCCCCGGCGTTGGTCGCCGACCTTCTTCGTCTTCCCGAAAAACGCGGCGAGATCATAGAAATCGCGCTGCTCCCAATCGTCGAAGGGATGGTCGTGGCACATCGCGCAACCCATGCGGACGCCGAGGAAAACCTGGGCGGTCGCGGCGGCGAGCTCCATCGGGTTCGCGTCGTCGCCGAGGATGAAGCCGACCGCCGGGTTCGAGTTCGCGCGGCCGGAGGCGGCGATGAGTTCCCGCGCCATCTCGTCGTAGGGTTTCCCGGTGGCGAGGGAGCCGTGGATGTAGGCGAGGAGCTGGTTGCCGCCCTCCACTTCGGAGCGGATGCGCAGCATGTCCGCCATGAAAATCGTCCAGCGATCCGCGAAGCGCGGATGGGCGAGCAGTTTCTCCACCAGCTTCTCCCGGCGGTCGTCGCCCCCTTTCTCGAATTCCTCAATCTCCGCCACCGTAGGGATGCGGCCGATGATGTCGATGGTCGCGCGGCGGAGGAAAACCCCGTCCTCGATGGTTTGCGTGGTGATCGCCTCCGAGCCTTCGTTTTCGCGGCGGAGGATGTCATCAACGATGGAGGCCGCGTCGGCGGCGGATTCCGGGGTGCGATCCGGGATGGAGACGCGCATGACCGGTTTCGGTTTCTGCTCGATGAGTTTCAGCCCCTTCGGCCACGGCGCGCCGGCTTTCACCCACGCGTCCAGCATCGCGACCTCGCCCGGTTCCAGCGCGCGGCCTTCGTCGGGCATCACGCCCTTGTCGATGGGGCGGAGGTGGAGGCGCACCAAAAGTTCGCTGGCCGCGGGATTTCCGGGGACGAGGGCGTCCGCCGTATCGCCGCCCTCCATGATCGCCTCATAGGTGTCCATCCGCAGCCCGCCCTTCGCATCGTCCTCGTTGTGGCAGCGCAGGCAGTTCTGTTCCAGGATCGGCTGGATGTTCGCCACGAAATCCGGACTCGCAGCGGCCTGCGCCGCGAGCGACGCAAATGCCAGGGCTTGGAGAACGGAGGTTTTGGCGGTCACTTGGGTTGGGTTCTTGCGCTTCCCGGTTATCCTACGGAAGGACGTTCGGAAAGGAAGGGGATTTCCCCCAAAAAAACCGCCGGATCACAACCTACGCGGGGCATCCGTCGCGTGTTGCAGGAAAATGGATTTTTTCCAGGGGGCGGCCACCCCCGGCTGCCGTGCCTGATCCAAAACGCAGCCGCCGGATCTCCGGGAAGGCGGTGAAACCGTAATGAGGCGGGCTTTTCATTCCGGGATCCAATCCCACCGGAGCAGGCCGTGCGCTAGATTTTGGAAATGGGCCGACCGGGCCGGATCAGCCCTACCGGAGGAAATGTTGCCCCAATTTCCCGCTTGGAACGCGGTCTGTGCCGTGCCTACCTTCCCGTCGGCTGGGCAAAAAATGGCCGCCGACCCTTGCGGGCCGACGGCGGTTCTACCGGTCACTTCAGACGTCGCTTGATCAGCTTACTAGGGCTTTGGATCAAGCGGCGTTTTCCGTTACCGGCAGGGCGGGGGGCTTGGCCTTGCGGCGTGGCTTCTTCCTCTCGCTCTTCGGCACGAAGCCCAGCGAGCGGTAGAGCGGACTATCCTCGCCGAAGCCCTTGTCCGCCCGGATCGCATGCGCGATCAGCACCAGGTCTTCGTTGTGGGTGTCGTCCGCCTTGTCCCTTTTCAGGATCAGGCCGCTCACCTTCGTCCGCGCATCCGCCAGATCCTTGCGGACTTCCAGCGGTTCCTTGGATTTCACCTCGAACTCCGCCATGGTCATCCCGGCGAAGCTCTTGCCTTGCGCATATTCCGCCCACGAGGAGAGGAACTGCGCCCGTTTCCGCGTTAGCGCGGCAGTACTATATTTCTTCATATGTCTAATCAGGTTGGCCCGGGAGATCCATCCGGGATCTTAAACACCCGGTATGCCCTCCCGGACACGCTTCACATAGTAGCTTTTACCCCGTTTTCGACAAGCTGCATTCAGTGTTACAAAACTCACAAATTATTCACAATACAAGATATGGTGGGTGCTGTTTTTCGTGCAATCTGCTAAAACGGGGGTATTTGGGGGGATTTGGGGGTATTTG
>JAIXQS010000133.1 GCA_027485615.1 Verrucomicrobiaceae bacterium | reverse complement strand
GCTCTCCCTCACCAAGCTCCTCAATATGCAGCGAAGGATTCTTCTCATCCCACTTGATGAGGGTAACCGGACGTGGGGTTGCCATGTAGAGCACGAAACACATATTTTCTTGTCGAACGTTATAGGAATGGCGGCGCCGGGGTGAAGCTCAAATTTGATCAGACGGCTTCCTCGGCGTCTCCATGTCCGACTTGTTATCCTTCTTTTCTTTGCATCTGTATGCCTTCAGTAGATTGAAAACTGTGATCACGATGAGAAAATAGCTTGGATATGTTGCTATACGGTGGAGAGAAATCATCGAATAATGACTTTGTGCTGGAATGCCAGGATTCTTAGCCTCGATCTCGATAAGTGCTTCGGATAGCGAACTCAGGCTGGCATGCATCATCCACGATGTTGAAATCGCGATCAGGAGCGAAAGAGCTGTCAGTAGCACGATCCTCTTTGGGAGCCTTCGGTCGGAATTCAGGTTGCCAATCAGAAGTGCAGACGTCGGAATGAGAAATCCAAGCATGCTGAACGCTCCCGCAGTCTGCAACTGGTGTAAAAATATCTCGCTTGGCATCCGCGGAACAAACGTCTGTTGAATCGGTGCGGTAACAAGCGCCAGAAGAGCAGGATAACAGATCCATCCCGCTAGGCCTGTGATCGCCGCAAAAATCAGCGGCAACTTGAGGAACGATCTACTCTTCATTCTTTGGATAACTTCTTGTTTATCTACGGAAACGGAGAATTTTGACAAGCCGCTTTATAGCTTTCACAAGTGAAGAATAACGTGTGGGAAAAGCGAGAAATTTCCTGGAGGAATTCGTGAATATTTCGTCCTAAATCCCCGTTTTTGGAGATTTACGCGACTATCCGCGTGATATCTTGCAAGAATCAGGTTGTCAAAAACCCCCGGATGTGGAGATTTACGCGCATATAGGCGTGTAAATCTACAAAGAAAATCAATGAGGCTGGAAGATCGGATACGGGAGACATTGCGGTTCAAGCATTACAGCTTGAGGACGGAGGAATCCTATGTGGGCTGGTATCGGCGGTTTGTGAGGTTTCATGGGGTGCGGCACCCGGAGGATATGGGGGCGGTGGAGGTTGAGGCATTTCTGACGGACTTGGCTGTGAACCGAAGGGTGGTGGCAGCGACCCAAAATCAGGCACTCAACGCGTTGGTTTTCCTGTACAAGGATGTTCTTGAAAAGCCGTTCGAAGGGGTGGATGCGATGCGTGCGCAGCAGTCAAAGCGGCTTCCTGTTGTGCTCTCGGTGGAGGAGATGCGGAAGATGCTGATGGTGATGACGGGGGAGGAGGCGGTGATGGCGAAGCTGCTGTATGGCTGCGGGCTGCGGGTTCTGGAGTGTCTGCGGCTGCGGGTTAAGGATGTGGATTTGTCCGGCGGGAAGGTGGAGATACGGGGTGGCAAGGGCGATAAGGATAGGGTCTTGACGATGCCAAAGAGTCTGGCGGCGCTGCTGGAGGCGCAGATGCGGCGCTGCCGGGTAATCCATGACAAGGATAGGGAAGACGGTGTGGCGGGAGTGTATTTACCCGGAGCCTATGATGTGAAAAACCCCGCGGCGGGAACGAGCTGGCCGTGGTTCTGGCTGTTTCCCTCCGGGAGCATCTCGGCGGATCCCAGGGCGGACGGGCTGGAGCGGCGGCACCATGCGCATGAGGCGCGGGTGAGCAGGGCGCTTGCGGCGGCGGTGAAGGCGGCGGGTCTGGAAAAGAAAGTGACGGCGCACACGCTGCGGCACTCGTTCGCAACGCATCTTGTGTTGCGGGGGGTTGATGTCCGCAGTGTGCAGGAGCTGCTGGGTCACACGGACATCCGCACGACGATGATTTACGTCCAGCTGGCCCGGGCGATGCGGGGGGAGATCAGCAGCCCGCTGGATGATTTGTGAGAACGGCTTGGATGGCGGGGGTCATCCGAGACGGGCTTTGCACGGCCTGTGCCGGTACGGCGCGGGCACGCTCAGAAATCCAAATAAATTTCCGTCCGGCGGTTGGCGCGGCGGCCATCGGGATTGTCCTCGCCGGTTTCGGTGACATTGGGGCGGCGGGGTTGGGAGGCGCCCTTGGCGATGGTGACAATCTGCCCTGCGGGGACTCCGGCGGCGGCGAGGAAATCGCGGACGGTGCCGGCCCGGTTGGCGGAGAGGCGGTCGTTGTAATCCTCGGTGCCGAGGGCGTCGGTGTGGCCGCTGAGGGTGATTTTCTTGGTGGGGTCGCCCTTGAGCATGGCGGCGACGATCTCGAGCTGGCGGCGGGTGCGGTCGCTCATGGCGTCCTCGTCGAAGCCGAAGTAGAGGGCGAGGGTTTCGCCTCCGGCGGGGTTTTTCACGAAAGGGGAGTAATAGACGTCGCCGCCGGCGATGCGGTTCGCGTAATCGGTGAGGAGGCCGTTGAGGTTGATCTCGGCGACGAGCCAGTTCGCCGGTGCGGGGGGTTGGCGGAGGTTGAGGGCGAACTCGGCGCCTTGTGCCCCGTCCGCCGCGACGACGTGGGCCAGGTAACCCACGGTGTCGCCGCGGCTGAACATGGCGCGAAGGGGCTTCGCGGCGCGCATGCGGTATTCCCCTTCTTCAAAAAGGATGCAGAGCGCTGCGATTTTCGTGTCGGAGACGGTGGCGGGATCGACGAAATCGCGGGCGAACTCGAAATCCTGCCTGAGGACGGCCTGAAGGAAAGCGTCGGCGATTCCCAGCGAATCGGCGAGGATGGCTTTCGGCACAGATTCGCCGGGTGCGGGCGGGAGGGTGATCTTCTCGATCATCCACTTGCCGCCCTCGTTGCGGAGATCGAAGAGGATACGGTCGCGGCCGGGCTCGCGCCCGTCCAGCTCCAGAGCCCAGCGGGCGAGGCGGTTCAGTTCCAGCTCGCCGACCTCCCGGACGCCGCCGGGATTGCGGAGGCGGAAGGTGCTGTTTTGCGCAAGCGCCGTGAGCTTGGCGAGGTTTTGCGCATCAAGAGCACGTTTTCCGATGAGTTGGGAAACCACGTCCATATCACCTTTTTCCAGCGCCTTACCGATACTTTCGAGCAAAAGGGCGGGATCCACGGATTTGATGCCTGCGCCCGGATCCTGGAGAATTTCCCCCGATGTTTCCGGAGGCATGGGTTCGTCGAGGGTTTTGATGGGCTCGGGCCTGGCCTTGTTTTCCAAAGCTGCGTTATCCTTGGGCGCGGGCAGAGCGGACTTTTTGCCCGGGCGCGTGATGAGAAGAGCAAGCGCGGCTGCGGCGAGGATCGCGGCGATACCTAGGAAAATGTATGGGATGGTGTTTTGGCGCATGGGAAACGATCTTTACGGACGACTGAGTGGCTTTCGTGCGCCTAAAATCAAGGGCCGGGAAGCTTTGCGCGAAACGGCTTGCCGGAACGCAGGATGCTGAGGCCGGTGGATTGGACGGCGGCGGACGCCACGAGGTGAAGGTAAAATTCATTGGAGCCGGAGATTCGGTAATCGTTCAGGCCTACGATGAGATCGCCCGGCTGCAGAATGCCGGCCGCCGAGCCGGTGGAGAGGACTCCCGTGACAAGAACACCGGTATTTCCAAGGGCACGTTCTGCATCAGTGAGGTCGCGGACTTCCACGCCGACTCTGCGGAGAATCCCGATGTTGTCCTTGGTCTTCTGATCCACGGTGATTTCCGAATACACGGGAGCGGTGGTGGCTTCCGTGATGGTCGCAACCAGTGCCATGACCTCACCTTTTCTCCAGACGCCCATTTTGACTTTTTTGCCGATCCCGGAACGCTGGACCAGTGAGATGAGATGCGCCGTGTCTTTCACGGTTTCACCGTTGTAGGAGATGACGACGTCTCCTTGCCTGAGTCCGGCGAGCGCGGCGGGCGCGCCGGGCGTGGTGTCCAGGACGGCGCTGCCCATGCTTTCCGCGTAACCGAGCTCCAAGCGCACGGCGGAATCGAGATCCCGCATCTGCACGCCAAGGTATCCGCGGATCGGGCGGCCGCGCTTGACGATCTGTTCCAGCGCTTCGCGGACATCGTTGGAAGGGATAGAGAAACCGACGCCCTGGAAGCTCGGGTTGTCGCGATTCACGCTGAAAATCGCGGCGTTGATGCCGATGATCTCACCGGTGAGGTTCACGAGCGGGCCGCCGGAGTTGCCGGGGTTGATGGCAGCGTCGGTTTGGAAAAGGTCGCGCTGATTGTCGGAAAGCGAGCGTTCCTTTGCGGAAATGATGCCTTGCGTGACCGTCTCCCCGAGGCCGAAGGGATTTCCCACCGCGAAGACGAGTTGTCCCACCTCGACCTTCGAGGAGTCACCGAGCTTCAGCGGGATGAAAGTTTCGTTCGAGTTGATCTTGATCACGGCGATGTCCAACAGTGGATCCTCCCCGACCATGGTAGCGATATAGGTTTTTCCGCCATGCAGGGTAATGCGGATTTTCTTTTGCCCGGCGATCACGTGATGGTTTGTGATCACATGGCCTTCCTTGCTGACGATCACGCCCGATCCCTGGCCTTGCGTAGGGTAGCTCCTTACATCGGTGCGCCCTAAAAAATCCATCAGCTTTTCCGTCCGGATTCCTGCCGTATCGATGCTGACGACGGAGGGCACGACCGCCCGGGTGAGAAGCGCGTATTCCTGGTTGAGGCGGGAGATCATCTCCACATCGCTGAGGTTCAGGGCGGGTTTGTCGGAGGGTGTGAACGCTTCCGGGCGGGTGATTCCCGGTTTTCTCAGGAAGGAAGGGAGCAACCGGCCGAGGTCGCCGCTGCTGCGCCAAGTACGCACCGCCATGACTGACAGGAAGAAAACCGCAAAAACGGTCAGCAGCGCGAGGATGCGTTTGAAAGCGGGGAACATGGGTGGACGAACTCTCTGAAAGATGGCAGCTTCCGCTAGGTTTCCAAGCCTCAATGGGCAACGGCCCCGCACCGGATGAAGGATATTCTGTTTTTTGACTTCATAAGATCTTAGTCATAATCGTGTCAACAAGTCGCCGGAATGAGCGTTCCACGCTTTGGTGGAAAGTGTTCCATGGGAAGGATAACTTTGTGGTAGCGACTGGCGGCAGGGTCTTAACTCTCAGTGATACGGGTATCCGAAACGGTTGTCATTCACGGATCACAGGTTTTTGGGGCTTTATTCACAGCTTGTTACGCGAGACGATTGCGGCGTTGAAACGCGTTGTCATTACAGGCGGGACGGGTGGTCTGGGGAAGGCCATCGCCCTTGAATTTTCGGCCAATGGCTGGGATACGGTAGCGCTCGGGCGGAATGACCTTGAGTTGGCAGACGGCAATTCAGTGAAACGATTTTTTGAAAACACCGTGTGCGACCTCCTGGTTTGTTGCGCGGGAATGATCCGGGACGCACCGCTTTCCAGGATGGATGAGGAGCGTTGGGATGATGTCCTTGCGGTGAATTACGAAGCGGCGGCCCGTTGTGCGGCTGCCGCCATACCGGGGATGCTCACGAAAGGGCGCGGGCACGTGATTTTTGTCTCGAGTTATGCCGCGCTACATCCTGCCATCGGGCAGGCTGCCTATGCGGCGGCGAAGGCGGCCTTGCATGGGTTGGCCCGGGACTTGGCGGAAAGGCATGGTAGGGCGGGACTACGTTTCAACGTCATCCTGCCGGGTTTTTTGGAAACCACGATGACCGAGGTGGTATCGGATCAACGCAAGGAAGCGATCAGGGGGGCGCATTGTCTGGGTCGTTTCAACACCGTGTCGGTGGCAGCCGGGTTTGTCCGGTTCCTGGAGGAAAAATTGCCGTCCACATCAGGGCAGGTGTTCTCATTGGACAGCCGTTTGTGAGATTTTGGAAAAAATCGGCGATGTCCTTGACAGGGTGGGCGGACTTACGGTTATCTTCTCTCCCGCAGCTAGCGCTGCAACGCACTCGTAGCTCAGCTGGATAGAGCGCCTGACTACGAATCAGGAGGTCAGGGGTTCGAATCCCTTCGAGTGTACCACCTTTTCCAGCCCTCCGGCAACCATGGTTCCGGAGGGCTTTTTCGTGCTGGGTTCGGTTGATCGCGCCGGCGCTCAGTCGAGTTTCGGCTTAAGTCCAGGCGGACCCGGTGGGCCGCCACCATTCGATGGCGGTGGCTCTTCGAGGCGTTTCACGGTGAGATCCGGGATGCCCATCGAGAAATTCGGGGATCCGTTCACGTCCCATCCTGCTGCGACGTTCGCGATCTCGGACAGCTCGCGGGCGGCGAGGTAGGTATCGAAGCCGTTCGGGTGGACGCGGTAAAGCAGCACGGAATTGCGCGTCTGCCGGATGGTCTGGATACTCTTCGCGAACTCCCCGCCGGGCTTTCTGAGTTCCTCCAAGGGCGCACCGCCGTTCGCGAGGTCGGGCGTGATTACGAGCAGCATATGGTAGCCGGTTGGCACCACGCGGATCTCTATTTTCTGCCCGCGCGTGTTACCCCAGTTGAAATCCTTGAAGTGCGCAGCTATCTTGTTGGGGTCGTAAATAAAACGGTCCACTTTGCCTTTCAACTTCACCCGCTGATGGAGCAAATCGGCTTTTTTCCGCTCAAACTCGCGGCGGAAAACGGAGAGCACGGCCTGGGTGTCGATCATGTGGACGCGGTTGGCGTGTATGATCGCGTGGAAAGTGGCCGCCTCAGTCGGGATCGGGCGGCTATTGGGGATCCTGACGACTGTCGGCGTGTTCGGATCGATGGGTGCGATGGTGTCGAGCAAGCCCTCAAGACGGGCGATCTCCTTCTGGATCGTGGTGGTTTTTTCGTTCTCAACTTCGCGCTCGGCGCGGATCGCTTTCTCCATGGCCCTTAGCTTGTCGACGTCGGCAAGGAGCTCCTTGTTTTCCTCAATGCTTTCTTCAATGCTTTCTTCAAGCAAAGCGATCTGGCGCTTTTCCTCGGCGATGTCTTCGGGTGAAGCGGGTTTTTCCCGGAGGCGCGCCTCGGCGACGGTTTGCTTTCGTTTTAGTTCCTCGATGAGCTTCTTGGACTGCGCGACTTCCTCGGGTGTGGCGGGCAGCAGGTCATCGAGGAATTTCTGCACCGTCTGGGTCACATCCGCCTGGACAAGGATGAGCACAAGGATGAGGACGGCCACCACGTTGGTGAGGGCGTCCATGAGCGAGTCCAGGCTGATGCTGCCGTCGGAGGATGAGCGCTTGCGGGCCACGGTTGGGGATTATTTGGATTTGAAAAGCGAGAGATCGATCTTGCCGTTGTTGGGGATGGGGATTTTGCCGGTGCGGACTTCGAACTTGCTTTCCGCGATGCCGGCCGCCCAGGCGTAGGAGGAGCTGCCATCCTTGCGGACCAGGAAAAGCACCATCGAATCGCGGGTGCGTTTCACCTCTTCAAGGAAGGAGGCGTAGTCCATGCTACTTGCGATGGCTCCGGTGGCGACCGCTTTGTCCCCGTCACCAGGGCCGATGAGGACGAGGCCGGTGGAATTACACTCCACGAAGAAAATACGGGCAGCCATGCGCACACCACTGCCACTGGACTTGACGAGGACGGACTGGACCTTCTCCGGGGGCTTCTTGCGGGCGGCGATTTCCTTCTGGAGCTCCTCTTGGCGCTTCAACAGCGGCGGACGATCCTTTTTCAACGCGGCAATCTCCGCGCCGAGCATCTCCAGGGTTTTCTGGAGTTCCGCATCCGTTTTCGCGGGATCTTTGGCCTTGGAGAGCTCGTCGAGCTTTTCCCTGAGAACGATTCTGCGATCCTTGAGTTCTGCGAGCTGGGAGGCGCTTGAGTTGTCCTTTTTGAGTTTTTCCTCTGCTTCGGTTATCGTGGCCGTGAGACCGGCGGCTTCCGCTTTCAGGTCACGGTTTTCCAAGGCGAGGGCTTTCTCTTCCTCGGTGCGACCCTGGGTCTCCGCCTGTTTGGCTTGCATCGAGACGCTGATCATGAGCGTGAGGATGCCGATGAGGCATGCCAGGATGCTCATGAAAGGGAACAGGGAGACCGCTTCCTCGTTGTTATTGCGACGCCTTGCCACGGTGGGTGTGTTGGGTTACCTGCTGAAAAAGCCCCGTTTCTTTTTCGCGGTTTCGGGGATCTGGTTTTGGCCGATATCACGCAGCGCGATGTTGAGGAGGTCGATGCCGTTGCCCATTTTCTCGAAAGATTTTGTCAACTCCACGTGGGAACGGATGAAGACTTCGGTGCCGGTATCGGAAAGTTTGGAGACGGCTTCCTTGAACGATTTCTCGACGGTTTCCTGATGCGTCGCGAGGTTCCGGTTCATCGTCTCACCAGCTTCGCAGAGCATTTTCGTGGAACTGTTGAGGTTCACGAGGAAGGTCTCGTGAGCGCGGGCAAGTGATGCGACGAGCTGTGGGATGCTTTCCGCCTGTTCCAACAGCTCGCTGGTAGAGGCGTTGCGGCTGTCGTTGAGCTTGGGCAGAAGTTTCTCGGTGCAGAAGGCGTCGATGATGGTGAGTGTCTCGTCCTCCTCTTTCTGCACGGCAGCCATGGGAAAGCTCATGAACATGCTGAGGATGAGGCCGAGCAAGGTGGTATCGAACGCGACGCCGAGGCCGCCGGTGAGGCTGGAAATCGAGGCCTTGAGGGACTCAGGATCGCTGGTGTCACCCATCGAGAGGGCGGCCACGGCGGTGGAGAGACCCTGGACGGTGCCGATGAAACCCAGGATGGGAATCGCCCAGAGGAATACCTTGAGCAGCGAGTAGGAGCCGCTCGAGCGGTTTGCATCGATATCGGATTGGGTGGAGAGGAAGGCGGCGACTTCACCGTTGTCGGGGCGGTTTTCGAAAAGCTCGAGCGCCTTGCGGATGCGGTTTACGATGAGGCTGTCGCGCATCGAGAGCGGGATCTTGTAGATGTTGTCGATGAAGCCGCCGACGTTCTCGCAATGGATCTCAGTTCCCAGGCGCTGGGGGAAAAGCTCAAGCATGGTAGCCCTGGCCTGGCGCTGGTTTTGTTTCCACTTCGCGAACAGGATGGTCATGCCCCAGACGAACAGGAAGGTCTCCGCGTAGTTGACCCAGCCGCGCTTGAGGAAGAGGGCGCCAATGCCGGTGTCGGAAAAAGGAATCAGCAGTGCAAAGAAGCATACGGTCAGGACGATGCCGATAGCCAGGCATTTCAGGAAATGGACGTTTGCGTGATCGCCCTCTTCCCAACCTATACGCTGCGGCTTGCTGCGCGCGGACGAGGTTTCGGTTCTGGGCTCGGCGGCGGGGACTTCGAGACGCCCCTTGCACGCGGGGCATTGCACGGTTTGGCCGAAGAGATCCGGGGTCGCGGCGAGGTCTGTCTTGCAGTGCGGGCAGGTTACGAGCATGGGGGTGTTAAGTTGAGAGACCCATCATTTAGCCGTCGGGTGGGCATGCGCCAGAAAAATTACGGGGGGCTCCGGATTTTATCCGGGGTAGTGCCGCGCCGTTCGCTGATCCATGTGAGCAGGATGACCCAGAGTGAGAGGGCGAGGCCGAAGAGGGGGATCTGGAGGGTGCTTGGGAGAGAGTAGAGGACGGTGACAATGGGGATCCAGACGCCCCAGTTCGCGAAAATGATGGGAACCATGACATCGCGGGCGTAGGCAAGCGTGAGGAAACGGCGCGAACCTGTGAGGCGGTATCCGGCGAGTTTCCAATCATAGAGCCAGCAAGTGAGCGGGGTGGCGATAACGGGGGAGTAGAGGAACTGATCCACCAGGACCTTCGCAATAACGACACGGAGCGTGGCTTCGGAGCCGAACACATGTGCCTGGCCGCGGTAGAAGGCGTCCACCAACATTCCCATGAAGCACCAGAAGGGGACGGTGAAAAACAGGTTGGCGCCATTTCCGCGTGTCATACGGCCTTTCTGGAAAACGAGGACTCGCATGATTTCCGGGATCAACCCGCCTGCGACGGCAGCGGATAGTGCGGAGTACCCGAAGCCCCAGCGGAGCTTGAGATCGGCGAGGCGGTCGAGCCATTGCGTGGTGGCCGGGTGGAAAGAATAGCCTAACAGCAAGGCGAGCATCAGCGCCTGGAGGATAAGGCCGGGGATCAGGTTCGCCCGCGCGGCGCGAAGGCCCGCGATCCATGGGGCGTCTCTCACATTCTCCGCATCCGCTTCCACGCTCGGAGGCTGGCCGGGATTTTCCCCCGCGACAATGCGGAAGGCGTTGCGGATGCGGTGGGGATTCGCGAGGACTTTCCTCGACGGAGCGCCGGATCCGGAAATGATTGCGCCCGATGCGAATCGCGAGAATTTCCGGAATGTTGACGGCGGGTTTCCCCATCTGGCTGATCATCGGCTGCGTTTGGGCATGGTTCCAGCCGACCGCATGGGTGGGGTTCCGCCCATGGATCTCCATCGCACTCGGGGTGGTGATGCTCGGCATGGGACTGACCTTGCGCTTCTCGGATTTCGCTGCGGTGCTGCGTGATCCGAAACGCATCGCGCTGGGAGTATTTGCGCAGTTCGCGATCATGCCGCTCGCCGGATGCGGTCTGGCGAAGGCTTTCAATCTGGAAACGGGTCTCGCGCTCGGCCTAATTCTCGTCGCCTGCTGCCCGGGCGGGACGGTGTCGAACGTCATCTGCCATCTCGCGCGGGCGAACGTGCCGCTCAGCGTGCTGCTGACGATGACATCTACTATGGCCGCCGTATTTGCGACGCCTTGGCTCACCCGCTGGCTGGCTGGAGCGTGGATGCCGGTGAACGCCTGGGCGCTTTTCCAATCGATGCTCATCGTGGTGCTGCTGCCGCTGCTGTTGGGGATCGCGGTGAACACGTTGCTTGAGAAAATGAAGGACGCGCGGAAAGCGCGGGCGTGGATCGATTCGCTCGGGCCGCTGGTCAGCGCGCTGGTGGTGGTGGGTATCGTCGGCTGCATTGTCGCCGGGGAAAAGGACAAGATCGCCGCCGCCGCCGGGCCGCTTTTCCTCTCCGTGTTCCTGCTGCACGCCATCGGTTTCTTTCTCGGCTACTTTTTCGCGAAGTTCGCCGGTTGCGGGGAAAGCCTGCGCCGCACGATCTCCATTGAGGTGGGCATGCAGAACAGCGGTCTCGGCGCTGCCCTCGCCACGAAGCATTTCCCTCAGATCGCCTTGGCTCCCGTCCCCGCCGCGATCTCCGCCGTTTTCCACAGCATCATCGGAAGCTGCCTCGCCGCGTGGTGGCGGCGGTCTTCCGGGGGAAAATGAGACCGATCAAAGCGGATTGATGAAGCGCACACCCGCGAACCTGCCGAAATCGAGATCCGCTGTATGAACTTCGGCATCCAGACGGCGGGCGACGGCGGCGATCTGCGCGTCCGTCGTCAGGTTTCCGGCGGTTCCGGCGGATTCCAGCAACGTGAGGGCGGCCTCCACGTCTTCTGGCAGCATGTCATGCAGGCGCACCTGCTTCCGGCTCAGCCAGGATCGGACGTGAGCGGATGCTTCGGCCACCGACAGCGGGTCCGTGAAAATTCGCGGGTGTGTGGAAATTCTCACGAAGCCGAAAACCACGACCGGCAGCAGGATCACCGGACTGGAGCTACACATGATGTTCTCGCACCATTCCGCAGCCTTGGGGTGAAACGGGCTGCTTTGATCGCAGGCGTAGAGCAGTAGGTTGGCGTCCGGCAGAATCATCGGCTGCGCTCCATGAGCTTGCGGGTGGTTTCGAGAAACGCTTCCGCTTCGAGGTCATCGGCCAATTGGTTGAACCCGGCGGGATCATGCCCGGTCCGCAGGCCCATCGGCCGAGCCTTCAGAACAAACGGCTCTGGATTCCCTATGCCCGTGGACTGATCGATGCCGGCCCGCAGAGTGTCGTTGAGAACTTTCTTGAACGGCCTGTGGGTGCGCGCAGCGGTTTCACGCAAGATGCGCTCCAAATCCCGGTCTAATGTCACCGTCGTTCTCACAAACGCATCATGATGCTATTTTTTGTGATGTCAAGATGCTGAAATCATGAGCCTCAAGCATGATACTCCTGGATGCTCTTCACCGTGAGCTCGCGTTCCTTCAGGGAGCGGATGGCTTTCACGGTGGCTTCGGCGGCGGACATGTTGGTGGCGTAGGAGATTTTCTGGGCGATGGCGGTGGAGCGGATCAGGATCTCATCGGCGCGGGACTCGTGGGTGGCCGGGGTGTTGATGAGGAAGTTGATCTCGTTGTTCTTCATCATGTCGATGATGTTGGGGCGGGCCTGCTCCAGGACTTTGTAAACGCGGCTCGCGGGAATCCCGGCCTCGGCGAGTTTCGCGAGGGTGCCGCCTGTGGAGACGATCCTAAAGCCGAGCTCGTGCAGAGCGCGGGCGATGGCTACGGCGCGTTCCTTGTCGCGGTCGGAGACGGAGAGGAAGACGGTGCCTTCCTTGGGCAGCGGGTTGAAGGCGGCCATCTGGGATTTCGCGTAGGCCATTCCCCAGTCCATATCGATACCCATGACCTCGCCGGTGGATTTCATCTCGGGGCCGAGGACGATATCGATGCCGGGGAAGCGGTTCCATGGGAAGACGGCTTCCTTTACGGAGAAATGGGTGGGGATGATGGTTTCGGTGTAACCCATATCCGCGAGCTTCTCGCCGGCCATGATTTTCGCGGCGAGCTTGGCGAGGGAAACGCCGGTGGCTTTCGAGACAAACGGCACGGTGCGGGAGGCGCGTGGGTTGACCTCGATGACGTAGAGCTCCTCGTCTTTCACGGCGAACTGGATGTTCATCAAGCCGCGCACCTCAAGCTCGCGGGCGAGGTCTTTCGCGGCGCGCTCGATCTCGGCAGTGATTTTTTCCGAGAGGGAAAAGGCGGGGATGACGCAGGCGGAGTCGCCGGAGTGGATACCGGCCTGCTCGATGTGCTGCATGATCGCGCCGACCACGGAGGTCTCGCCGTCGCTGATGCAATCGACATCGATCTCGGTGGCGTTGTCCAGGAAACGATCCACTAGCACGGGGCGCTCCGGGGAAGCGGTGACGGCCTCGCGCATGTAGCGGGAAAGTTCCTCATCGCAATAGACGATCATCATCGCGCGCCCGCCGAGGACGAAGGAAGGGCGGACGAGAACCGGGTAGCCGATGCGGTTCGCGATGGCGATGGCTTCCGCCTCGTTGGTGGCGGTGCCAGCCTCGGCTTGTTTGAGGTTGAGCTTATCTAACAGCGCGGAGAAGAACTTGCGATCCTCCGCTTGTTCGATGGATTTCGGCGAGGTGCCGATGATGGGTACGCCGTGGCGCTCGAGGTCGGCGGCGAGGTTGAGCGGCGTTTGCCCGCCGAACTGCACGATGACGCCGTGCGGTTTTTCCTGATCGCAGATATTGAGGACATCCTCGAGGGTGAGCGGCTCGAAGAAGAGTTTGTCCGATGTATCGTAGTCGGTGGAGACGGTCTCGGGGTTCGAGTTCACCATGATCGTCTCGTATCCGAGCTCCTTGAGCGCGAAGGCGGCGTGGACGCAGCAGTAATCGAACTCGATGCCCTGCCCGATCCGGTTGGGGCCGCCGCCGAGGATGATGATTTTCTTTTTGTCGGACTGGCGCGCTTCGTTCTCATCGCCGTAGGTGGAGTAGAAATAGGGCGTGTAGGCCTCGAACTCCGCGGCGCAGGTATCGACGAGGCGGTAGGTGGGGATGATGCCTCTCGCTTTCCGGTCGGCGCGGACGACATCCTCGGAAACGCCCTTGGCCTTCGCGATCTGGCGGTCGGAGAAACCGAGTTTCTTCGCCTGCTTCAGGTCAAGCGTATCGAGGTTTTTCCCTTCCTCCGCGATCTGCTGGAGATGGCGCAGGAACCATGTATCGATGGCGGTGGCCTCATGCACCTCCTCCAAGGTCCAGCCGTTGGTGAAGGCGGTCTGGAGCCAGAAAATGCGTTCCGCGTTGGGGATCTGGAGCTTGCGGGTGATGTCGTCACGGGTGGGATTGACCGGTTCCTTGTTGTCGAAGCCGAAGCCCCAGCGTCCGGTTTCCAGCGAGCGCAGGCATTTCTGCATGGACTCCTTGAAGGTGCGGCCGATGGACATCGCCTCACCTACCGATTTCATAGAGGTGGTAAGTACGGCGTTTGCGGTAGGAAATTTCTCGAAGGTGAAGCGCGGGATCTTGGTAACTACGTAATCTATCGTAGGTTCGAACGATGCGGGAGTGACGCGGGTGATATCGTTCGGCAGCTCGTCGAGGGTGTAGCCGACGGCGAGCTTCGCGGCGATCTTTGCGATGGGGAAACCGGTGGCCTTGGAGGCGAGCGCGGAGGAGCGGGAGACGCGGGGATTCATCTCGATGACGATCATGCGGCCGGTCTTCGGATCGGTGGCGAACTGGATGTTCGAGCCGCCCGTTTCCACACCGATCTCACGGATCACGGCGAAGGAGGCGTCGCGCATGATCTGGTATTCGCGATCGGTCAGGGTCTGGATCGGCGCGACGGTGATCGAGTCTCCGGTGTGGACGCCCATGGGATCGAGGTTTTCGATGGAGCAGATGACCACGCAGTTGTCCGCGCAATCGCGCATGACCTCCATCTCGAATTCCTTCCAGCCGAGCAGGGACTCATCGATGAGGACTTCGGAAACGGGCGAGAGATCGAGGCCGCGGTGGACGATTTCCTCGAATTCCTCACGGTTGTAGGCGATGCCGCCTCCCTGTCCGCCGAGAGTGAAGGCAGGGCGGACAATGAGAGGCATGGTTCCAATTTCATCGGCCACTTGTTTCGCCTCCTCCATGGTGCGGGCGATGCCGGAGCGTGGCATATCGAGGCCGATTTTCTCCATGGCCTCCTTGAAAAGGTGGCGGTCCTCGCCCTTGTCGATGGCCTCGGCGTTGGCTCCGATCATTTTCACGCCGTGCTTTTCGAGGATACCTGATTTGAAAAGCGACATCGAGGTGTTCAGCGCGGTCTGGCCGCCGAGGGTGGGCAGCAGGGCGTCGGGCTTCTCGCGGATGATGATTTTCTCGACGATCTCCGGGGTGATCGGCTCAATGTAGGTGCGGTGCGCGAACTCCGGATCCGTCATGATCGTGGCGGGGTTCGAGTTCACCAGGATGACCTCATAGCCTTCCTCCTTCAGGGCTTTGCAGGCCTGGACGCCCGAGTAGTCGAACTCACAGCCTTGGCCGATGACGATGGGACCGGAGCCGATGACGAGAAT
>JAIXQS010000029.1 GCA_027485615.1 Verrucomicrobiaceae bacterium | reverse complement strand
GAGATCTACCAGTTCAAGGCTCCCTACGATTCCTCGAAAGTCCACATGCTGCTCCGCCTCGACCCCGAGAAATCTGCGGAAGTGAAAGGCGCCAACCGCCCGGACAATGACTACGGGGTCTCCTGGGCGCGCAATTGGGAGAAAGGTCGTGTCTTCTACAGCTCGCTTGGCCACAACCACGAGATGTATTGGCATCCAAAAGTGCTGCGCCATTACCTCGCCGGCATCCAGTGGGCCATCGGCGACTACAAGGTCGCGCTCGGCGATGGGAAATAAACTTTCGATGTTCCGACCGTGGACTTCTTTTTCGACAATATTTTCGTCATCATCCTTCTCTTTGTGGGAGCGATTTCGCAGTGGCTTAAGGCACGCTCCGAAGCTCGGCAAAATCAGGATCCCGGCTACGATCCCGCCGATCTTGAGGAAATGCTGGAGGAGGCGGAGCGCCGCCATTCCCGCCCCGCCGTCCCGCCGCCGCTGCCTCCCAACGTCTTCCCTCAACCGGCCGGCAGCGTGATTGCACCTGCGCCTGCTTTGCGCCGGAAACCCCGCGAAGCCGAACCCGCACCTGCCGCTTTCGACACCGCCACCGAACTCGCCCGCCAGCAGCAACTCGCTGACAAGTTGAAGGAGATGAAACGGACACGCGGCGCCCGCGAAATAAGCGACAGCCTGCTGCCGCAGAAACGCCCAGTGGGAGATGTAAGCCCCGCTGCCGGCGTTTCGCTGAAATCCCGCCTCGGGAACCGCCGTGAACTTCGGCAAGCCTTCGTCCTCAAGGAGATTCTCGAAAAGCCGGTCGGGCTCAGGTGATTCGGTGTATTGGGTGCATCGAGGGTCATTTCCCGACGCGATCAGCAGGATCGTCCCGCCACATGAAGAGAGCCTTGAGCACGTCCTTGAAATCGCCACGCAGTTCGTGGTTCTCGCGTTGGATGCGCGCCCATTCCATCTCGGTCAATTCTGATTTCGGAGAGGCGGGAACATCGGGTTCGAGCAGGGGGATTTGTATTTCCAGTTTTGCCACGAGATCGTTCACATCCGCGTGGATACGCTCGACATGTCCGCAGAGGTGGTCGGCTTCCTGTGCAAGGTGATCGGCATCGGCGGCAAGCGCCGTCCCGGCGGCCTTGACTTTCAGGGCGGCGGAAAGATCCCGGACGCGGTCGCTGAGTTCGATCCAGGAGTGTGCGAGGTCTTTATCGATCTCCTCCATGCGGTGCTTTAGTTTTTCACTCATCGCTTCGAACCTGCCCCTGAAACGGCCCCGCGCAAACGGAAAATCATTTAAGGCTCCACCCGCTGCCAAACCTCGTTGCGGCGCAGCGGTTCGGGTGTCCATGGCGGATCATAGAATGCGTAGAACGGTTTTCCGACGGGCTTGAGCGCCACTTCGGAAATGAGTTTCGCGAGATTTCCGGTCGCCTCCCCGCGTTTCGCTTCATCCTTCCAGCCCTTGAAACGCAGCACGGCGAAGGTGCCGCCGCCGATTTCCGAAACCGCGACGTCCTCCGCCGTAGGAGCGGGCGCCCCTTTTTCCGAAACCTTGGACGGGATCACGAAACTCATCCGCCCGGCCTTGTCCGCCGCCGCTCCGTTTTCCATGAAAACGGGCGAGGTCATCGCGATCTTGGTTTTGTCCTCATTCGCGCCGCTGATGTATTGGAACAGCGTGCGGAACGAGTTGTCGCGCTTGCCCATGTCCTGCATCGGTGCGGAAACGACGGGTATGGCAGCGTATTTCCGGACTTCGAAATTCCCCTCCTTGCGGACGGATTCGAAGGCGGGTTCCTCGATCGCGCAGGAACAGAGCGATGCGAAGAGGAGCAGGGCTGGGATTTTCATAAGCCACAAGCTCCTCCCGATTCCGCGCAGCGCAAGGGAGTGTTTACTCCGCAGTGCCGTTGCGGATGATCTCTAGGAAAGATTGCGGATCAAGCGCCGCGCCGCCAATAAGCGCGCCGTCGATGTCCGGGCAGGCCATCAGCTCGGCGGCGTTGTTCGGTTTCACGGAACCGCCGTATTGGATGCGGATCTTGGCGGCGGAGTCGGAACCGTAGAGATCGGCGATGAGGGAGCGGACGAAGGCGTGCGCCTCCTGTGCTTGCTCCGAGGTGGCGGTGACGCCGGTGCCGATCGCCCAGACAGGCTCGTAGGCGATGACGATATCGGAAAGATCCTTTTCGGAAACGTCCTTGAGGCCGTCGGTCACCTGGGTGCGCAGGACCGTCTCCAGCATGCCGCCTTCACGCTCGGCAAGGGTCTCGCCGATGCAGAAAATGGGCTTGAGGTTCGCCTCGCGTGCCTTGCGGATCTTCGCGTTGATCGTGGCATCCGTTTCTCCGTAGATCGCGCGGCGCTCGCTGTGGCCGATGATCACATAATGGACGAAAAACTCGCGCAGCATGAGCACGCTGATCTCACCGGTGTAGGCGCCCGAGTCGTATTGCGAGCAGTTCTGCGCGGCGATCTGTATTGCATGGGCGTTCTGGCCGGGGTTTGAGTCATGGAGCAGGTCGGCGAGCTTCGGCAGGGAAACAAACGGCGGTGCGATGACGATTTCGGCGGGCAGATTGAGCCCCTGCTGTTTCGAGAGGAAGGATTTGACGAAATCCTCGGTTTCCGAGGCTCCCTTGTTCATTTTCCAGTTGGCGGCGAAGATCGGCTTGCGGGACATGGTTATGTTAGATGTTGGATGTTAGAAGTGGGATTACGCCTCGCTGAGCGCGGCGACACCGGGGAGGGTCTTGCCTTCGAGGAGTTCGAGCGACGCGCCGCCGCCTGTGGAAATGAAAGTCATCTTGTCATCAAGGCCGAACTTGTTCACGGCGGTCACTGAGTCGCCGCCGCCGACGATGGTAACGGCATCGGAAGCCGCCATCGCCTCAGCGATCGCTTTGGTGCCGTGGGCGAAGGCGTCGATCTCGAACACGCCCACCGGGCCGTTCCAGATGATCGTTTTCGCTTTCGCGATCTCCGCGACGAATTCCTGGACGGCGACATCACCGATATCGATGCCCTCCCAGCCTTTCTCGACGCCGCCGCCCTGGCCGTAGATACCGGAGAGCTTGGTTGCCGCGCCTTCCTTGAATTCCTGCGTGACACGGGTGTCGGCGGGGAGGAGGAACTCCACGCCTTTTTCCTTCGCCTTGGCGAGGATGCTCAGCGCGAGGTCGAGCTTGTCGGACTCCACACGGGAGTCGCCGGTCTCGTATCCCTGCGCCTTGCGGAAGGTGTTCGCCATCGCGCCGCCGATGAGGAAGGCATCGGCCTTTTCCATGAGCGCGGTGATGACCTGGATCTTGTCGGAGACCTTGGAGCCGCCCATGATGACCAGGAAAGGGCGCTCGGGGTTGTCGAGTTTCACCTCTAGGTATTCCAGCTCGCTCTCGATCAGGAATCCCATCGCGGACACGGGAATGAATTTCGTGACCCCCTCGGTGGAGGCGTGGGCGCGGTGCGCGGTGCCGAAGGCGTCATTGACGAAAATCTGCGCGAGTCCTGCGAGATCCTTTGCAAAGGCGGGGTCGTTCGCCTCCTCCTCCGCGTGGTAGCGGGTGTTTTCCAGAAGCAGAACCTGCCCCGGCTGCAGGGCGGCACGCATTTCCGCGGCTCCTGAGCCGATGCAATCGGGGGCTAGCGCCACGTCTTGCCCGAGGATTTCGGAAAGGCGTTTCGCGGCGGGCGCGAGGGAGTATTTCGGATCCGCTTTCCCATCCGGACGCCCCATGTGGGAGCAGAGGACGAGCTTCGCGCCGCCTTCGAGCAGGTGCTTGATCGAGGGAACCGCCGCCTGGATGCGGGTGTCGTCGGTGATCTGGCCGTCCTTCAGCGGGACGTTGAAATCGACGCGCATGAGGACTTCCTTGGAGGAAACTTCGAGGTGGCGGATGGAGAGTTTCGGCATAACGGGAGGGCAATGCACTACCACCGCCGGGCTGTCAAGGGCGCGGGGTGGGCACCAGGCGGAGTGCTTTTCGGGGGAAATGGCTGCCGCTTTCCCCTAGACGCTAAGTGCCTGCAACTCCACGCTCCCCATGAACCTCCTGATATGCCCATGAAAGCAATACTCGTCCTTCTTGCCGTAAGCTTTCCCCTCCTCGCACAGAATCGCCCCAACATCCTCTGGATCACCAGTGAGGACAACTCCTCTCACTGGATCGGCTGCTACGGTAACAAGCAGGCTCAGACCCCGCGCATCGACGCGCTATCGAAAGAGGGTATCCTATTTGAAAACGCCTTCTCGAACGCCCCGGTTTGTGCCGTCGCCCGCGCCACGATCCTGATGGGCGCCTATTCGCCGACCATGGGCACGCAGCACATGCGCAGCCGCCACGCGATCCCTGAAAAATTCCGCCCCAACGTGGAATACCTCCGCGCGGCGGGCTACTACTGCACGAACAACAACAAGACCGACTACAACTTCAAGGGCAATGACAACTCCTACTGGGACGAATCCTCCGGCAAGGCCCATTACAAAAAACGCCCGGATGGAAAGCCGTTCTACGCCGTTTTCAACATCACAGCCTCCCACGAAAGCTCCCTCTTCGACGACAAACCCGCAGAGCCGAAGCGACTGAAGCCCGATGAGATCGACCTCCCACCCTACCTCCCCGATCTCCCGGAGATCCGCAAGGACATGGCGCGCTACCACGACCGCATCACCGAGATGGACGCGCAGGTCGGTAAATTCCTCGATGATCTCGAAAAAGCCGGTCTCGCGGACACCACCATCGTCATCTACTGCTCGGATCACGGAGGCATCCTCCCGCGCGGCAAACGCTACCTTGAGAATACAGGAGTGAAGGTGCCTTTCATCGTCCGCGTTCCGAAAAAATTCCTAAACCTCTCCCCATTCAAACCGGGCGAGCGCGTCACCGAGCCGATCTCTTTCGTCGATATTTCTGCGACTCTCCTTTCCCTCGCCGGCCTCGAAAAGCCCGCGCAGATGCAAGGACGTCCTTTCCTCGGAACGAAACGAGTGGAACCCACCGCCGATGAGATGGAATTTCTATACGCCGACCGCTTCGACGAACTCTACGGAATGCGCCGCGGCCTCACCGACGGGAAATGGAAATACATCCGCAATTTCAACCCCGACTTCCCCACCGCTCCCTACTCCTTTTACCAGTTCGGCCAGCCCGGCTGGGTCGCTTACCAAAAAGCATGGCAGGACGGCAAGCTGACCGGCATCCACAAGGCTCTATGGGAAGCGCCCGGCACCTCGGAACAGCTCTACGACCTTTCCGCCGATCCCTGGGAAACCAAAAACCTCGCCGCCGATCCGGCCCATGCGAAAAAGCTCGCCGCCCTCCGAGACCTTCTCAAGGCGACGATGAAAGAGGCCAAGGATACCGGCCTCGTTCCCGAGCCGCTGTTCCAGGGCTTGTCCGGAAAATCGACGATCGCCGACCACGTCCAGAACGAAAAATTCGACCACGGCATGATCACCGACCTCGCCTTCACCGCCACCGAGATCGATTTGAAAAACCTACCTCTTTTAAAGGGAGCCATCGCCTCCTCCGATCTGATCGAACGGTATTGGGGCGCAGTTGGCATGCGCCTACTCGGCGAAAAAGCCGCCGCCGAAGCCGACTCCCTCCCCCCGCTCCTGAAAGACAAGCACGCCGGCATCCGCACCACCGCCGGGCAGGCACTTTTCGCGTTGGGGAAAAAGGACATCGCCGCTGAAGCCCTCCTCGCCGATGTGGCCTCGGAAATGGACGCCCCTTCGCTCCTCAATCTCCTTAACACCCTCCGCCGTTACGGGCTGTTAGACCGGCTCCCCGAAGGCTGGGCGAAAGGAAAGAGCATTAAAGGCGCAGATTTCAACTACATCGAGCGTTTCTCCAAACGGACGAAAGAGTAGCCGTATCGGTAAACCGATGCTTTCGTTGGAAAGCAGGTTCTTCGGGGATCTTGGGAACCACCGGAGCACCAGACGCAAAGCTGGGGATGAAGAACCCCAGCAGTCCGAAAGCCTTCGTCGCATTGTTACCAGCCCAAGATCCGGTCGGTGGCTGTTCGCAGTGCGGTTTCGAGGACAGCCGCTTCGGAATGGGTGAGCGGGATCGCGACCTTGCGCAGGGATTTGTCGGCTTCCTCTTGGCGGGAAATCATGAGCGAGTAGGGTGCGCGCTCGGGATCTTCGCGGAAGGTAAGTTCGAAGGCGCTGCTGGCCTTGTCGGTCTTGTGGAACAGCTTCGCCTGCGGCAGGCGGCCCTGGAGAGTGGCGAGCGCCGCGCCGATGTCGGAGAGCCCCCACTTCATGATGATTTTCTGATCCCAGTCGAACTGCTTCTCGCCGCTCTGAGAGGCAGCCTCGATGAAGATGGCTCGCTTTTCCGCATTGAGGTTGAAGCGGACGACACCGCCGGTGCCGCGCTGGTTGGGTTTGTAGATCGTGTAGCCGTTGGAATACGTCTTGGTGGTTTCAGGATGCGTGGTGTCGTTCATAGTGAGTTCAAATGAACACTATACGGACTCACTACACAAGAATTATTTTTCAGCGCTTACTCTTCGGTGTTCTCCGGGTCGGTTTCGGATGTTTCCGCAGATGTGCTGTCCTCGCCATCCGGGATGACAAGGGAGATGTCCTGGAGTTTCTCGCCGGGCTTGAGAGTGAGGAGTTTCACGCCTTGGGCGTTGCGGCCGGTTTCGCGGATCTCATTGACGCGGATGCGGATCGACTGGCCGGTGGAGGTCATGAGCATCAGCTCGTGGGTTTCCTCGACGGAAAGGGCGCCGACGAGCGAGCCGGTTTTTTCCGTGACCTTCATCGTGATGATGCCTTTGCCGCCGCGCGATTGCTGGCGGTATTCCTCGAAGGCGGTGCGCTTGCCCAGGCCGTTTTCCGAAGCGACAAGAAGTGTGTGGTTCTCCTCGACGAGCGCGAGGCCGACGACGTAATCGCCCTCGACCGGGCGGATGCCCATGACGCCCTGCGAGGAGCGGCCGAGCGGGCGGGTGTCCTGCTCGGAGAAGCGGAGGCTGATGCCTTCGTGGGTGACGAGGATCACCTCATTGTTACCAGAAGTCAGGGTGCAGCCGATAAGCTCATTCTGTTCCTCAAGGATAATGGCAATGATGCCGGCCTTGCGGTAGTTGCGGAATTCGTTGACGGCGGTCTTCTTGACCTTGCCGCTGCGGGTGGCGAAGAACACAAAGCCTGCCTCTTCGCGGAAGGTGATGTCGTTGCCGTTTTCATCGACCGTGCGCTCAAGGCGGAGCATGGCGGCGATCTTCTCGTCGGGCTGGAGGTCGAGGACGTTGCGGATGCTGCGCCCGACGGAGGTGCGGGAACCTTCCGGGAGTTCATACACGCGCTCGACGTAGAGGCGGCCGGTGTTGGTGAAGAAGAGCAGGTAATCGTGCGCCTGTACGGAGAAAAGGTGCTCGATGAAATCATCCTCCACGTCCTTCGCGGTGGCCTTGGTTTCCATGCCCTTGAGGCCTTTCCCGCCGCGCCCCTGGAGACGGTATTCGGTGGCGGGCGTGCGCTTGATGTAACCGCGGTGCGAGAGGGTCACGATCATCGCGTCGTTGGCGACGAGGTCTTCCATGGCGACCTCGCCGACTTCCGCGACGATAGGGCACTTACGGGGAGATGCGTATTTCGCTTTGATGGCCTGAAGCTCGTCCTTGATGATGGTGAGCACGCGTTCCTCGCGGGCGAGGATGTCCATTAGGTCTGTGATCTCGACGAGGATTCCGTCGTATTCGCCCTTGATCTTATCGCGCTCGAGGCCCGTGAGTTGGTAAAGGCGGAGCTCGAGGATCGCGTTCACCTGACGCTCGGAGAAAACGTATCTGTCACCCTGAATGGCGGCCTGCGAGCGGAGCAGGATGCCCAGGCCTTCGGCGGTGGAAGCGCTGAATTCGTAGGCGGCGAGGCGCTCGCGGGCTTCGTCGCGGTTCTTCGAATCGCGGATGATCTTGATGAAATCGTCGAGGTGCCCGAGCGCCAGGAGATACGCCTCCAACAGCTCGGCGCGTTCCTCTGCTTTCCCTAGCAGGTAGCGGGTGCGGCGGATGACAACCTCGCGGCGGTGCTCGATGTAGCAGTCGATGGCTTCCTTGAGCGAAAGCTGTTTCGGGCGTTGCTGGTGGATGGCCAGCATGTTCACGCTGAACGAGGTCTCCAGCGCGGTGAGCTTGAAAAGCTGCGCGACGACGACCTGCGGGCGTGCATCGCGTTTCAGCTCGATCTCGATGCGGGTTTCCTCATCGGAGAGATCACGCATGCCGGAGATGCCGGTGAGGGTTTTCTCGTTCACGAGCTCGGCGATGCGCGTCTGGAGCACGGCGCGGTTCACGCCGTATGGCACCTCGCGGATGATGATCATCGACTTGCCGTTCTCATTTTCCTCGATCTCGACCTTGCCACGGAGGCGCATGGAGCCACGGCCGGTGCTGAAATAATCCTGAATGCCGCGGATGCCGCGGATTTCGCAAGCGACCGGGAAATCCGGCCCTTTGATGTATTGCATCAGACCTGGGAGATCGATCTTCGGATCGTTGATCATGGCGCAGATGCCATCGATCACTTCGCCAAGGTTGTGCGGAGCGAGGTTGGTGGCCATGCCGACGGCGATGCCGGTGCCGCCGTTGACTAGGAAGTTCGGGAAAGCGGAAGGGAGCACGGACGGCTCCTGGAGGGTGCCGTCGTAGTTCGGGACGAAATCGACCGTGTCCTTGTCGAGGTCTTCCATCATCGCCATTCCGAGCGGATGGAGACGCGCCTCGGTGTAACGCATCGAGGCCGGGGCATCGCCTTCCACCGATCCGAAGTTTCCTTGGCCATCGACAATCAGCTCACGCATCGACCACGGCTGCCCCATGTTCACGAGGGTGGAGTAGATTGAGGAATCGCCGTGCGGGTGATAGTTACCCATCGTTTCACCGACGATTTTCGCGCATTTCACGTGGGACTTCGAGGGCGTCACCCCGAGCTGGCGCATCGCGAAAAGCACGCGGCGCTGGGAGGGCTTGAGGCCGTCGCGGACATCGGGAAGCGCCCGGGAAATGATGACGGACATCGAGTATTCGAGGAAAGACTGCGAGAGTTCCTCAGCGACGTTGATGGGCTTGATGGAGTCGTTGGACATGGAAAACGGGTATGTTCTGGAAACAGAAAATCAGGGATTAGACGTCGAGGTTCCGCACGTTGAGCGCGTTGTCCTCGATGAAGCGTTTGCGGGGCTCGACGATATCGCCCATGAGGATGTCGAACATCCGGTCGGCTTCGACGGCGTTGTCCTCGTCGAGGCGGACGCGGAGGAACTGGCGGGTCTCCGGATCCATGGTGGTCTCGAAAAGCTGCTTGGCGTTCATTTCGCCAAGACCCTTGAAGCGCTTGATCTGCACGCCTTTGGCGGAGATTTCGAGGACTTTGCTAAGGATCTCGGAGACGACGAAGATCGGGGTGGCGGTCTTCTTTTCGCTGTCGCCTTCCGCGAGTTCGAAGATCGGCGTATCCATCGAGTGGAAGACCTTGGTATCGATGCCGAGCTCGTTGAGGCGGGCGAAAAGTTTCGCGATGGCATTGGATTCGTGGAGCTCGTGAAGAACAGCGCGGCGGGATGGGCCGGTCGCTTGGGAGAGTTCCTCAGCGGTGAGCTGCTCATCGAAGAGGCCGAGATCGCGGTTGGATGCGGCGAAGGCGGAGAGCGCGGATTCGTCAGCGAAGTAGAGGACGGATTCGACGTTACCCTCGCGGATGCGGATCATGTATTCCGGCAGATGGCCGTCGGCGCGGCGGGCATCGAGATATTCCTGGAAATTGCCGCCGTTGCCCTCGATCGCTTTGGTGAAGCGCGAGAGGGAAGAGAGGTTTTCCAAAATGCCTTTGAGTTCCTCGGCGGAAAATTCGCGGGATTTGTCGAAGGTACGGAGGGTGACCTCACCGGCACCGAGGTCGATGAGGATTTTGTTAAGCTCGTCGTTGTCCTGGACATATTCGGAGCGTTTTTTCCGGGTGACGAGGTAAAGGGGCGGCTGCGCGATATAGAGATAGCCGCTTTTCACGAGAGCTGGCATGTGGCGGCAGAAAAACGTCAGCAGCAGGGTGCGGATGTGGGATCCGTCCACGTCGGCATCGGTCATGATTACGATTTTGTGATAGCGGACTTTTTCGATGTTGAAGGAGCCGTCCTGTTCGCCATCGCCAATGCCCGCGCCGATGGCAGTGATCATGGACTGGATTTCCTTGTTCTGTAGGGCGCGGTGGAGGCGGGCTTTCTCGACGTTGATGAGCTTTCCGCGCAGCGGCAGGATCGCCTGGGTGCGGCGGTCGCGGCCTTGTTTGGCGGAGCCGCCTGCGGAGTCTCCTTCGACAATGTAGAGTTCGGATTTCGCGGGATCGCGCTCGGAGCAATCGGCGAGCTTACCGGGCAGGCCGCCGCCGGAGAGGGCGGATTTGCGGACGGTCTCGCGTGCCTTGCGGGCGGCCTCGCGGGCGCGGGCGGCGTTTACGGATTTCTCGATGATCTTGCGGGCGAGCGCGGGGTTTTCCTCGAAGTAGGTGTTGAGTCCTTCGTAAACGATGGAGGAGACGACGCCCTCGATCTCGGAGTTCACGAGTTTGCCTTTCGTCTGCGACGAGAAGCGCGGGCTGGGCATTTTCACCGAAATGACGCAGACGAGACCTTCGCGGACATCATCGCCGGAGAGGGCGGGATCCTTGTCCTTGAGGATTTTGTTGGTTTTTGCGTAGGCGTTGATCGCGCGGGTCAGAGCGGTTCGGAAGCCGGTGAGATGGGTGCCGCCGTCGGCGTTGGGGATGCTGTTGGCGAAGCAGAGGATCTGGTCGTTGTAGGAATCGTTGTATTGGAAAACGACATCCGCGAAAACGTCCTCTTTCGTCTGCTTGCCGTCGTAATCGTAGTCGATCTCACGTTTGCCGTTGATGATGACGGGGTTTTCGTGGACGACATTCTTGTTTTCGCAGAGCTGCGCGACGAACTCCACGATGCCGTCCTTGTAGAAAAAGGATGCCTTTTTCGCGGACTCGGGGCGCTCGTCGTCGAGCTCGATGGTCAGGCCGGGGTTGAGGAAGGCGAGTTCGCGCAGGCGGGTGGCGAGGCGGTCGAACTGGAAGACGATGGTGTCGACGAAGATGGTCGCGTCCGGGAAAAAGGTGATGGATGTGCCGGCTTTTTTGGGATCGGCGTCGCCTACGATGTGGAGAGGCTCGGTGGTCTTGCCGCGCTCGAAGGCAATGCGGTGGACTTTGCCGCCGCGGGTAATGTCCGCGCGGAACCAATCGGAAAGGGCGTTCACGCATTTCGCGCCGACGCCGTGAAGGCCACCGGAGTATTTGTAAGCACCTTGGCCGAATTTTCCGCCGGCGTGGAGATTTGTCAGGACCAGTTCTACGGCGGGAATGCCGAATTTCGGGTGCATGTCCACGGGGATGCCGCGGCCGTTGTCGGAAACGGAGATCGAGCCGTCCACGTGGATGGCTACCTTGATCTTCGAGCAGTAGCCCGCGAGGTGCTCGTCGATGGAGTTGTCCAGCACCTCGAACACACAGTGATGGAGGCCGCGCTCATCGGGATCTCCGATGTACATCCCCGGGCGCTTGCGGACGGCCTCAAGGCCTTCGAGTTTGTCGATCTGTCCGGCGTTGTATTCCTGTTCGGCTCCGACCTTGGTTTGGGCCTGTTCCGGCTCGTTGGGGATATCTGACATGGTGCAGGGAAAGAATCTGAAATCCCCTGCTGGTAAACAAGGACTTATTCCCCGAAATCGCGGTTTTTCGAAATAGCGTAACTCGCTGTAAACAAGTTAGTTGCGGAATTCAACCCGCCATCCGTGAGCGCACATAGAATGTTACAATGAGCAGGATTGCACCTACAGCCAAGAAGAATGCGAGAACCCTGATTGTTCGGTGCAATTCCTTACGATCATTGTATTCGTGATCGAGATAGCCGTCCGCCCGAATTCGGTTACCGCCACTTTTGGATCCCTGTCTCCTTCTCGTCTCGGCTTCTGCAGGATGAACGGGCAGAGAAGGAATGGGTGAGGGAGAGGAAATCTGATTTGAAATGAATCGGATGCCATCAATCCATATCCCGCAACGTGGGCACGCGCCGCTGGCTCCCGCACTGGACATTGGCACGGTCAGAACTGTTCCACAGGCACCGCAGACGAAGCGCACGGGGAGGGGAACACGCGGGGACGATGGTATGATATCGATATCCACTCCTTTAGGTTGTGATATCACCCTGCGGATTCAAGCGGCCAGCGCAATGGGAGGGGGGTGGCGACCAGAATACATCGTCGGGGGCGAGCTAGTCGATGCATTTCCCCGGCCGTGAGATGAGCTTGTCCCGGGCTTCCATGACCGCTTCCGGTGACAGCGTCGCGAAGTCCATGCTCTTCGTGAACGATTGTCGGATCAGGCCGTTGGTGTTCCCGTTGAGGCCGCGCTCCGAGGAGTGGCAGGGGAGGGAGAAGTAGGAGCCAGCCCCGGCAGTTCCCTCATCCGCGCGCGCTCCCCAACAACAGGCTTGCGCACGTCGATCATCACCTGATCCTTCAACCTGCCCCGGCGTCCCTGCACGACCGCGCTCGCGGTAGGACGTGGCGGGCTGGCGCTGGCGGGTGTGAGTCCGCCGCCCGCCCGCATGTCGCGGCAAACGTGTTGGTAGATTTGCATTGGATCTGCATTCCAATGGTGTGGCGTCGCTCCCGGCTCAGACGGTGGCGGGTTTTACATGTGGTTCGGCTTGGCGATTGAACAGGGAATCATTGCCGCTCCCTGCCCCCTTTCGACCCCGCCGGTTAGGTCAGTCGATTGAATCCACCCCGATCTATGGCAAAAAAGAGCGTCTATGATTTAGGTAAGGGCGAATATGGGCTTGCATGCGGAGACCAGTTAGAAGAGAAACTTCACGTCGCCATGCACGAGTAGCTCAGCGGTAGAGCAACCCGTTTACACCGGGTCGGTCGGCGGTTCGATCCCGTCCTCGTGTACCATTATTTTCTTCCGAATTTTCCGGAATCCTGCGCACGGCGAATCACCGTAAAAAAACGTCTGGCATGGTTACGCGCTGCCGTGTTAACCCGCTTTTACGGTCAGACGGGATTGCCTATCATGCACTTGTTTGCAGTTTTGGATCGGCCTGCCTCACTTTGAGCACTCAAGCGGGTGAGGAAATGTCCAACGGGAAATAAGCTTCTCTTGTCATCTATCCCGATGCAAAATCAGCCTTCGCGACAAACGTCTGGGTTTTTAACCATCCAACGGAGTGCTGCGGAAGCGGAATTCCTCTAATTGGTCTTGATATTCATATTCTGCGGAGCAAATTTTTTCAAGATTGGCTCGTGTGTGGCGGACTTTCGTCAGTACACAGTCAAACCGGTTTTAGAAAAAATGTACACTCACCCTGAAAATCGCTGAAAAGCGCACAAAATGACGATCATTTTTTTCCGGCAAAAAACCGATCCTGCGAATTTTCGCATTCGGAAATGTCCTAAAAATATTGCAACTCATTGTAAATCAAGCGAATACGAACTTTCTATGAAAATTTCACTTTCTCCTTGTTGAAAACGTGTACGAAAGTGTAGGTTGTATGGGTTGACACGATGGTCAGCCCCAAAATGAGCGGTCAATTCCAGCAATACAAAGGCACCTACCTTTACAAGACTGATTCGAAAAATCGGGTCAATGTCGTGTCTGCCTGGAGGCCGCAGCCAGGCGAAAACCTTCATATGATGGCCTCGTTCGACAGGAGGAGCGAACTTCCAATCATCAAGGTGATGACGGACGAAGGCATTGCAAGCCGCATCAAAACCGTGGATGATCATGTGATAGATCCAGGGGAAAAGGCGGAGGCAAAGAGCGAGCTGAAAAGGAACCTCCGTGACGCAAACTTAAACGACCAAGGCAGGTTGTTGATACCGAAGGATTTTGCGCAGCACGCCGGAATCGAACCTGACTCGGAAGTTTATCTCTTGGCGGGCGACTCCCATTTCGAGGTCTGGAGCAAGGGGAATTATTGCGCGGCCTTCGGAGGGCTCGGAGTTGCGCCCTCGCGCAACAAGCTCGGAATCTACTGAAAACTTACACCACAGACCCCAAACCCCAACGACAGCATGCTGTTCAACCCTCCAGCCCCAGCAAAAGAGACGGCCCGCCAGACGGCGGCTTTCGGCCTGTTCGGTCGTGCGTGGGGCTCGGGTTCCTTTTCCCCAGATTCTCTGGCTGGGCGGATGAAGTCTCTCGGGACAGAGCTTCATTCGCTTCTTAATCCGGTGCGTCGCGCTGCTCCTGGCTGGTTGTCAGCGCGGCCGCCGGTAAAATTTTCCAAATCGCAAAATCGCGCGCTCGGGACAGCACGCGGTTTTGATTTGTCGGACTCCGCGACCGCTCCTGGCTGGTTATCGGTCGCGGAGTCCGAATCCCTTTCCCCGGAAGGCTACCACCTTCCCGTCCTCGCCGATGAGGTGCTCGAAATGATGAATGCCGGCCCTGGCAGATATATCATCGACGGAACGTTGGGCGGGGGAGGCCATTCGGAGCTGTTCCTGAAAGCCGGCGCGAAAGTGCTGGGCGTGGATCGCGATCCCGAGGCTCTCGCCCATGCGGGTTTACGGCTCGCCGTTTTCGCCCCGAATTTCACCACCTATCAGGCGAATTTCTCGGAAATCCCCGGTCATCCCGGTGTTGCCGCTGGAGAACTCGCCGACGGCCTGCTGCTCGATCTCGGTGTTTCCTCGCGCCAGCTCGATTCCGCGCCGCGCGGCTTCTCTTTCATGCGCGAGGGCCCGCTTGACATGCGAATGGGGCCTAACGCGAACATGACCGCCGCCGATCTGGTCAACACCTTCCCGCAAGCTGAGATCCTCCGAGTCCTCCGCGAATACGGAGAGGAGCCCCGCGCCCGCCGGATTGCCGCTGCCATCGTCGAAAGGCGCGCGGTGAAACCTTTCACCACGACCACGGATCTCGCCGCTTGCATCGAGAAAGCCGTAGGCCGCAGCGGTAAAACGCATCCCGCCACCCGCAGCTTCCAGGCGATCCGTATGGCCATCAACGAGGAACTCGAATCGCTCGCCGCCGTCCTATCCTCCGTCACGAAAATCCTGAAACCCGGAGGACGACTGCTCATCATCACTTTCCACAGCTTGGAGGATAGGGAGGTGAAGAAATTCCTCCGGCAACATTCGCAACCCTACATCGATGATCCGACATGGCCCGAGGCGCGGCCGAACCCGGACCGCATCTTCCGGCTGCTTTCTAAAAAAGCCATCGCACCCAGCACCCAGGAAACATCCGCGAACCCACGAGCCCGCAGCGCGAAACTGCGGGTCGCTCAGCTTCTGGGGGATGAGTCCCGCACCGCCTGAATTCCACACCCCCAACCTCCGCCAACCCGACACCGCCATGAACCGCCGCCGCCAGGAAACCCAACAGAGGATCTCGCCCGCCATGATTCTCTCCCTCATACTCGCGGGTGCGTTCGGTGCCGTCGGCGGTGTGACCTACGTGGTTTATCGTAATTGCCAGATCAAGACCGCGCGCGAGATCGACGTCGTGGAGCGCCGCATCGAGCAGCACCAGCTCGACATACGCACCATGCAAATGCGCACAGACCAGATCCTGAACCTCTTCGCCATTCGGAAAAACCTCGAGGAGATAGGCACCGAACTCGTCCCCATTCCCATCGGCGTCTCCGAAGACGTCATCACGCCGGACGATGCGCCGGAAGCCACTTCCGCCAGCCTGTGAATCGCGCTTTCCAAAACCGCTGCATCGTCCTCTGCCTGGTCATGGTGGCCTTGCTCAGCGCCTTGTCCGCGCGCCTGGTGCAGATCCAGCTTGTTGAAAGGCAACGCTACGCCGCCTCGTCGTCCAAGGCATTCCACCGCGTGGAGCGCCTCCCCGCGATCCGGGGCATGACCGTTGACCGCAACGGCGAGCCGATCGCGAAGAGCATCCCGGTGGCCTCCGTCTATGTGGACAAGAACCACCTTAACGATCCAAAGCTCGCTTCCTTCGGACTCGCCTACATGGAGGCCGCGGAGGACGCCTCGTGGCGGAAGCTTTCCGCCGAAGAGCGCGTGCGCCGTATCTATTCGCTGCGAGGTGAGATTCTCGCACGGGAATCGGCGGACGTGATCGTGCAGAAGCACCTCGCCCGGGTGATTTCCCTGCTCGACCCACATCTGAAAATGGATCGCAATGAGATACGCGCTGCGATTGAGACAAACAAGGCGAAGTGGTTCCCGATCGCGAAGGACATCCCGGACGACACCGCCGAACGTCTCCGTGAGATTGTCGATGAGAACTACCTCCAGGGCATCGCCTTTGAGAATTCGATCCAGCGCTGGTATGCCAATCCAAACCTCGCCACCCACCTCAGCGGCTTTACCGGCGAGGTGAAGGAGATCACGGAGAATGGGAAAACGGCTTATCGCATGGCTGGGCGTTTCGGTGTTGAGTCCTCGCAGGAAGAGTTCCTCGCCGGACGCGATGGACGCCGAGAGCACCGCAGGGATTCGCGCGGCATGATTGTTCCCGGCAAGGCCAGCAGCCTGCTGCCACCCCGTGCCGGGCTCAACGTGAAGCTCACCATCGATCTGGGTACGCAAGCGATTGTCGAGGAGGAACTGGATGCGGGACTCGACCAGTTCAAGTCGGAGCGCGGCGCGGTGATCGTCATGGATCCGAAGACCGGTGAAGTCCTCGCCATGGCCTCGCGCCCGCACTTCGACCTCAACCACAAGCAGGATTTGGAGAACAACTCCTTCAACTACGCGATCCAAGCGAAATACGAGCCGGGATCCACGATCAAAATCATTCCCACCGCCGCGGCGTTAGAGGAGAAACTCGTTACGCCCACCACCGTCCTCAACTGCCCGCGATTTCTTCAGGAACAGAAGTTCAGCGTGCGCGACGGACACTCCGGCGGCATGCTCACCTTCGAACAGATCATCCAGAAATCGAATAACATCGGATGTTGGAAGCTCGCCAAACAGCTGGGCGTGAAACGCTACTACAGCTACGTGCACGGCTTCGGTTTCGGCGAGCGCAGCGGGATCCAGCTTAGCGGCGAGAATCCCGGCATGGCTCCGGTCGCGAAGCTACCTGTCGATTTCTCACGGTCCTCCTACGGATACTTCATAGGCGTCACGCCGATCCAGATGGCCACCGCCTATTGTGTGATCGCCGGCGACGGGCATCTTCTCAAACCGAACATCATCAAGGCTCTAGTCGCCAACGACGGCACGGTGGTCGATGATTTCCCCACGGTCTCGCGCAGGAAGGTGATTTCCCCCGAAACGGCGAAGAAAATGCGCGCCGCGCTGCAAAAGGTGACACAGCTGGGTGGCACCGCCCAGCAGGCCTGCGTGGCCGGTTACAAGGTCTGCGGGAAAACTGGAACCGCCATCAAGCACGATCCTAAACGCGGCGGTTACATAAATGGTGCGTATGTCGTTTCCTTCGCCGGCTTTATGCCGGCCGATGATCCGGCGTTCGTTTGTTACGTCGTTATCGACGAGCCGAAAACAACCGAAGTGAAGCACTACGGCGGAACGATCGCCGCACCGATTTTTTCGAAAATAGCGACACGCCTTGCCGTCCATATGAATCTCCAGCCCACCGAGCCGATCAAGGACTCCGAGGAGCCGATCGCCAAGACTCAATAACCAACATGCTTCTCCGCACCCTCATTTCCCCGCTAGGAAAGGTCACCTCGTCCGGTACGCTTGATCTTGAAATCGAAGGCCTCACTGCGGATTCCCGCGCGGCGGAGCCGGGCAAGCTGTTCGCCGCGATCCGTGGCACGAGTATGGACGGGCACAAATTCATCGCGGACGTCATCGCGAAAGGCGCGACCGCGATCCTCGCCGAGTCCGCGCCGCCTTCCGATTTCCCGCAAACGGCGGCATGGCTCCACGTCCCTGACAGCCGTGCCGCGCTCGCCGTGCTTTCGGCCACATTTTACGGCGAGCCTGCGGGAGAGCTGAGAATGACAGGCATCACCGGCACGAACGGCAAAACAACCACTGCATTTCTGGTGAATCACATCATGCGCACGGCGTGGCACCGCGCCGGCTTGCTTGGCACGATCTTCGTCGATGACGGCGAGACCCGCACGCCCGCGAAGCACACCACGCCCGGTTCCATCGAGCTCAACGCCATACTCGCCACCTTCCGCGACAACGCCTGCCGCGGCGCGGCGATGGAAGTTTCCTCGCACGGCATCCATCAGAAGCGAGTGCATCACGTCGCCTTCGACGCCGCCGTTTTCACCAACCTCACCCAGGATCACCTCGATTATCATGGCACTCTGGCGAACTACATGGCTGCAAAAGCCTCTTGGTTCCACGACCTCGCCGCCAACCCGCTCGGGAAAAAGCCTGTCGCCGTCATCAATATCGACGACGCGCGCGGCAACGAACTCGCCGTGGCGCTAGAAGGCAAGATGCCGGTGCTGCGCTACGGCTTCAGTGTGCATTGCGATTTCCGCGCGAACAACTTGCGGCAGAAGCCCGACGGCATGACTTTCGAGCTTGCGGCGAAAGGCAAAACCTTCCTCGTCCGCGCTCCGCTGATCGGCCGTTTCAACGCCTACAACCTCCTCGCCGCCATCGCCGCCGCCTCTGCCTGCGGAATCAAGCCACGCGAGGCCATCGCCGCGCTCGCCGATTCCCCGCAGGTGCCTGGCCGCATGGAAAACGTCGGCAGCGCGGGTGGTGCGACGGTCTTCGTCGATTACGCCCACACTCCCGATGCGATAGAGAATGCCTGCCGCACCCTGAAGGAACTCGATCCTCACCGCCTCATCACCGTCTTCGGCTGTGGCGGTGACCGGGATAGCGCCAAGCGTCCTCTCATGGCCGCCGCCGCCGCGCGATACAGCGACGCGGTCGTCATCACCTCGGACAATCCCCGTTCCGAAGACCCGGCCGCGATCATCCGCGAGATCGAGAAAGGCCTGCCTGCGAAGTGCAACCACCTTTCCATCATCGACCGCGCCGAGGCGATCAGCGCCGCCATCGCGAATTCCCGCTCCGGCGACATCATCCTCATCGCCGGAAAAGGCCACGAAACCTACCAGCAGTTCGCCGACCACACCATCGACTTCGACGACCGGAAAAAGGCCGATCTCGCCCTCCGTAACCGCTCTGCCGAAATCTCCGAAATGCGCGCCAATCCCCAACCCCGTTTCTGATAATCCGAATCCTTTCCGTCCGAAATCCGTCCCAAAGAGACCATGCAATCCACCGCACGACAGATCAGCGAAATCCTCGGCGCCCCGCTCATCGGGGAAGCGGGCGACGTTGTCGTGCGCAAGGTTTTCACGGACTCCCGCAAGCCGGAGGCCGGCGGCCTGTTCTTCGCGCTGAAGGGCGAAAATTTCAACGGTGATCTCTACGCAGAGGCGGCTCTCAAGGGCGGCGCTATGGTGGCTGTAGTACATGCCTGGAAAGGCGGCGAAGTGCCCGCTGGCAAAGCGGTCATCGAGGTTCCGGACACACTTTTAGCCCTCCAGCGGCTCGCCCATTGGTGGCGCAGCCAGCTCGAAATCCCGGTGGTCTGCATCACCGGATCGAACGGCAAGACATCGACCAAGGATTTCACCACCGCCGTGCTCTCGCAGGCTTTCCACGTAAACGCAACGAAGGGAAACCTGAACAACCACATCGGCCTACCGCTCACCGTGCTGGACACGGAAAAGGAACACACCGCCGCGATTTACGAGATCGGGATGAACCACGGTGGCGAGCTTTCGCCCCTTTGCGAGATCGCCCGCCCGAAATACGGGATCATCACCAACATCGGCACGGCACACATCGAGTTCCTCGGCTCGCGCGAGGCCATCGCGGAGGAGAAAGGGACGCTCGCCCGCTACCTTCCCGAGGACGGCCTGCTGTTCACTCCTGCGGGATGCGATTTCAACGAATACTTCCGCGCCCGCACCCGCGCGCGCCTCATCCCGGTCGGCAACGGGCGCGGCCTCGTCCGTGCGGAGAACCTGCGTCCGCAGGAGGACGGCACGCGTTTCGATCTCGTGATCGAAGGCGAGGAAACCCACGCCGTTTTCCTGCCCGTCCCCGGCAAGCACATGGTCACCAACGCGCTCCTCGCCGCCGCCGTCGGCTGGAGGCTCGGCATCCCGGCGGAAAAAATCGCGCTCGGCCTTTCCTCGGTGAAACTCACATCAGGCCGTTTGCGCCGGATTCAATGGGAGGGCATCACCCTGCTTGACGACACCTACAACGCGAACCCCGAATCCATGGAAGCGGCCATCGAGACGCTTGCTGAAATGCGTGTTCCGGAAGGTTCGCAGCGCATCATCGTCCTTGGGAAAATGGGCGAGCTCGGCATCCATGCCAAAGCCGCGCACGCACGCATCGGCAAGCTCGCCGCCACCAAGGGACTGCGCCTCATCGCCGTCGGCGAAGGCGCGGAAGGCATCGCCGGGGCGGGCGACGCACCCCACTTCCCTGACATTGGTTCCGCCGCCGATTGGCTGCTCGAAAACTCCCGCCCCGGTGACGTCATCCTCTTCAAGGGCAGCCGCTCTGCCGCCATCGAAAAAGTCCTCCAAACCGCCTTTCCCGCCGCATGCTGACCGCCATTTACGATTTCTGGTACGCCGCCCACCAAGCCGAGATCGCCGCCGGTGATAAGGACGGCTGGGCGCATACCTTTTCCTTCCTGAACCTTTTCCAATACGTCACGTTCCGTGCGGCGACGGCGGGGCTCCTCGCGTTCGTGATCTCAATCCTGATCGGCCCGCGCATCATTCGGAAACTCATCTCGCTGAAGGTCGGCCAACCGATCCGCACCGCTGCGGAAGTCCACAAGCTTGCCGAACTCCACGGCGGTAAAATCGGAACCCCGACGATGGGCGGCGTCCTGATCCTCGCCAGCGTGCTGATTTCCACCTTCATCTGCGCCCGGGTTTTCAATCCTTTCGTCGCTGTCTGCGCCTGCACGATGTGCGCCTGCGGTTTGCTTGGATTCGTGGACGATTACACGAAAGTGAAAAAGAAAAACTCCGACGGCGTCTCCAGCCGCACCAAGCTTTTCTGGCAGTTCGTGATCGCCCTCATCGCGGCCTGCTTCATCTATTTCAAACCCGAGATCTCCGGATTCGGAGCCAGCGCCGATCAGGTTGCTAAAAACGCCGCTGGTTTCCGACTGGGTGACATGCAGATCGGCGTCGGCGATATCTGTTTCCCGCTCATCAAGGTCCCGATTGTCAGCCTCGGCATCCTGGTCATCCCGTTCTTCGTGCTGATCATCATCGGCTGCTCGAACGCGGTGAACCTCACCGACGGCCTCGACGGGCTCGCCGCCGGTTGCACGATCTCCGTCGCACTGAGCTACTCGCTGCTTGCCTATCTCGCCGGTCACTTTTTCATGGCCACCGACTATCTCGTCATCCCGCACAACCACTACATCGGCGAGCTCGCGGTGTTTCTAATGGCTCTCGCGGGAGCCTCTTTCGGTTTCCTCTGGTTCAACTGCCACCCGGCGAAGGTCTTCATGGGCGACACCGGATCGCTGGCCATCG
>JAIXQS010000090.1 GCA_027485615.1 Verrucomicrobiaceae bacterium | reverse complement strand
TCCGGCGACCCTGAATTCACGGCCGGCGCCGCGCAGATCGATCCGTCCGGCCAAGGGTGGCTGCGCCTCGCCACCGCGAACAACAATCAGTCCAACGCGGTCTTTTTCGACACGCCCATCCCCAGCGCGGGCAATCGGGTCACCGTCTCTTTCTCCGCCAATCTGTGGGGTGGAACCGGAGCCGACGGTCTGACGATGTTCCTCTACGACGCGTCAAAGACTTTCAGCCCCGGAGCCTTTGGCGGCTCCATGGGCTACGCCAACCGCGACGGCACCATTGACGGCTTGGCCGGTGCCTATGTCGCGGTCGGTCTCGACGCATTCGGCAATTTTTCCAACCCTATTGAAGGTCGTAATGGCGGCGTAGGCTTCGTGCCGAATGCCGTGGTGGTGCGCGGACCAGACACCGGTGGCGTGGGCGGACAGGATGGCTACGACTATCTAGCGGGCACAAGCGGCAACGGTATTCAAGGCCGAGACTTCACCGACACCGGGGATCCCGTCAATGTGGACGCGGCTGATGGCGTGATGCCCACGCTGCCCTACCAGATGCAGTTCACGAGCGCCAGCGCTCGACCGAATCAATCCACCCAGTATCGCCGCGTCGAAGCCACGCTCGACGAGAATAATCAGTTCATCGTCCGCATGCAGTTCGGCGAGGACGGACTCTGGCGCGATCTGCTTAACGTCGACCTCAGTTCTTTCACCCGGCCCGAGCAGTTGCGCATCGGTTTCACGGGCGGCACAGGCGGCTCCACCGGTGTTTATGAAGTGGGAGGTCTCCTCCGCATCGACGCGACCGCAGGCACCGAGACCTTCATGTGGGACAACGACGAGGGGCCGTCGTCCCAGGTGTGGGGCACCTCCGTCACCAATCCGCAGAACTGGTTCGGCAACACCAATCCGACCCTCAAGACCAATATTGTATTTAATAGCGCCTACGTCGACCAGGCGCAGAACATCGACCTGCGCGGCTCGGACAAGGTCATCACCAATCTCTACTTCGCCGGTCCCGACGCGTATTCACTTTATACTACGGAGTCTCGCAGGCTGATTTTCGATTCCAAGACCGCCGGCGGTCTCACGACCTTGTCGCTGACCGCGGATCCCGCCGGAGACACAAGCCACCAGATCGGGGTCAATATCCTGATGAATCAACGGCTCGACGTTAACAACAACGTCACGCCGACTTTCACCATTTCCGGCAACATCGACAACGGCGGAAATGCCCTCGGCTTGAAAGGCTTTGGCACCACCGTGATTTCGGGCGCCATTTCCGGCACCGGCACCCTCGACAAATCCGACTCCGGCACCGCCATCCTCTCCGGGGCAAACACCTACTCCGGGAACACCACGGTTTCGGGCGGCGTGCTCCGCATCGAGTCGGCCGCCGCGCTCGGTTCCACCGCCGCCGGCACCACGGTTGCCAGCGGCGGCACCCTCGCCTTCGGCGGCACCGGCACCACCTTCGCCGCCGAGTCTCTCACGCTCAATGGAACCGGCTTTGCGAGCCAAGGCGCGCTCCTAAACGCCGCAGGCAACAACATCCTCACGGGCACCGTCTCGCTCGCCTCCGATTCCTCCATCGGCGCCGCCGCCAACACCACGCTCACGCTTAATGGCGTGGTCTCCGGCACGGCCGCGACCAACGATCTCGTCAAGGTCGGTGCGGGCACCGTGGTCCTGAACGCCGCCAACACCTATCAGGGCACGACGACCGTTGCCGCCGGCACCCTTCAAATTTCCAACGAGAACAACCTCGGCGCCAACCCGGGAGCGTTCAACGCCGCCCAGCTTTCGCTCAACGGCGGCACGCTGCGCTCGAGCGGTTCCGCCGTCGTCATCGACGACGCCAATCGCGGCGTGACGATCGGTGCCGCCGGAGGCACCTTCGAGACCGATTCCAACCTCACTCTCGCCACCGCCGTTGCCGGCTCCGGCACGCTGACCAAGACCGGCTCCGGCACGCTTTCGCTCACTTCGGCCGCCAACACCCACTCCGGCTCCGTCGCGATCGACGCCGGCACTCTTGCGGTCTCGGGAGGCTCCGCCATCGGCAACGCCTCCGCCGTCACCGTGGCGTCCGGCGCCACCTTCGATCTCACCGCGGCCAACGAGACCATCGGCTCCCTTGCCGGCGCGGGCTCTGTTTCGCTCGGCACCCGCACGCTCTCGCTCGGTGGCGACAACACCTCCACCACCTACTCCGGCGTCGCCTCCGGAACGGGCGGCATCACCAAGCAGGGCAACGGCACGCTGACGCTTGCCGGGGTCAACACCTACACCGGGAACACCACCATTTCGGCCGGCGTGGTGCAGCTTGGCGTCGCTGGCGCGCTTGCCAACACCTCGGGCGTGAATCTTTCCGGCGGCACCCTGGCTGTCGGCGGAAACTTTTCCGAAACCGCCGGCACGCTCACGCTTTCCGCGAACAGCTCCATCGATTTCAACAACGCGACCTCGACGCTCACGTTCGCCAATGCCACGCGCACCGGAGGCACCCTTACGGTAGACGACTGGGCGGGCTCCGCCTTCGGTGGCGGCAGCTCTCGCCTCGTCGTCACCAATCCGATTCTCCCCGGCTCCGGCTTCGCCACCGGCGGCAACGGCGAATTCACCGAAATCAATTTTACCGGCTGGGGTTCGGGCGCCGTGCGACTGCCTTCCGGCGAAATCGTTCCCTACACCGGCGGCACCGTTTACACCTACGTTCCCTCGGGGAGCGGCACTTGGGTGAGCAGCGCCAACTGGACGCCTACCGGCACTCCCAGCACCATCGGCGACACCGCCATTCTCGGCTCCTCCATCGCGGCAGATTCCACCATCAGTCTGGGCGCGGGCAACAGCACGCTCGGTTACTTGATCGTCAACAACGCCAACCGCTACACCGTCCAAAACAGCACCCTGGTTTTCGACGTAAACGCCGGTCAGGCCCAGATCGTCAACCAAGGTGCTGGCGGCCTGACCATCAATTCCACGATCAGCCTCAACGACGCGCTCACCCTCACGCAGGCCGGCTCGGGCAACGTCACCTTGGGCAACGCGATCAACGGCACCAGCCGCAACATCACTATCGCCGGCTCAGGCGCTGGCGTGGTGACGATCTCGGGGAGCATCAACACGACCACCGGCACGCTCACCAAGACCGGTGAATCGACCCTGGTGCTTTCGGGAACCAACACCTTCACCGGCAACACCACGATAAACGGCGGCGTTCTGGCTATCAGGAACGAGAACAACCTTGGTGCCAACCCCGGTTCCTTCAACGCCACTCAGCTCACCCTGAACGGCGGCACGCTCCGCACTGAGGTGGCCGCCGTCACCATTAACGACGCCAACCGCGGTGTCACCATCGGCGCGGCCGGCGGCACTTTCGATACCTCCTCCAATCTCACGATCGCCACCGCCGTCGCCGGCTCCGGGTCGCTTACCAAGAAAGGGGATGGCACGCTGTCGCTCACTTCTACCGCCAACACCCACTCCGGTTCCGTGGCGATCGACGCCGGCACGCTCTCCATCAGCGGCGGCTCCGCCATCGGCAACAACTCCACCGTGACCATGGCGGGGGGCGCCGGCTTCACGGTCAACGCCACCGAGACCATCGGCTCGCTTGCCGGCGCGGGTCTTCTCAACCTCGTCGCCGGCACGCTCACCACCGGAGGCAACAACAACTCTACGGCTTTTTCCGGCAACATCACCGGGCCGGGCGCCTTGACCAAGGCCGGCAACGGCACCTTTACGCTCTCTGGTTCCAGCAACTACACCGGAATAGTTACCGTTTCCAACGGCACTCTGGTGGCGGCAAGCGATTCCGCGCTGGGCACCACCGCTGCCGGCACCAGCATCACCAGCGGCGCCACCCTTGCCATCACGGGCGGCGTGAATCTTGGCGCGGAGGCATTGACCCTCCGTGGCACCGGCGTCGACAACGGCGGCGCCCTCCGCAATCTCTCCGGCGAAAACTCCCTCGGCGGCCCCATAGGTCTGGCCACCGATTCGACCATCGCCTCCGACGCCGGCACGCTCACCCTCTCAGGCGCCATTGCTCGCTCCGGCGGCACCAATCGTGCGCTCACCACCTCCGGCTCCGGTGCCATCGTCATTTCGGGCAACATCGCCAATACGATCACCACGTTGACCAAAAACGGAGGTGGCAACCTGACGCTCTCCGGCGCCAACAGCTACACCGGCCTCACCTCCGTCACCGGCGGCACCTTGGTGATCTCGTCCAATACCGCCTTGGGCGCAACCGGCTCCGGCACCACGGTCTCGAATGGAACCCTCGCTCTTTCCGGTTCCGGCCTCTCGACCGCCGAAAACTTGACCCTCAACGGCCAAGGCGTCGACGCGGCCGGCGCCCTGCGCAATCTGGCCGGCAACAATACTGTTTCCGGCACCATCACCCTCGGTTCCGAAGTCTCGGTGGGGGCCAACACCGGCACCAGTCTCACCTCGTCGGGCGTCATTTCCGGCGGCTTCGGCCTCACCAAGGTTGGAGACGGCACCTTGGTCCTTTCCGCCGCGAACATCTATACCGGCACCACTGCGGTCAACGCCGGCGTGCTCGAGGTTCGCAACAACGCCTCGCTCGGCACCACCGGCTCGCCCACCACCGTGGCCACCGGAGCGGCCGTCGCTTTCAACGGCGCGGCTCTGTCGGTCGGCGAAAATTTCACCATCGCCGGCGACGGCGGCGGCGACGGCGCCTTGCGGGCCATTGGCGGCTCGACCAACGCCACCATCTCCTCGGGCGCCACCGTCACGCTCAACGGCAACGCCGCGCTCGGTGTGGCGAGCGGTTCCACTCTGACCATCGCCGGCGGCATCGCCGAGGAGGCGGGCGCCGATTACGGCCTCACCAAGGTGGGGGACGGCACCTTGGTCTTGGGGGGCATCAACAGCTATAATGGCCCCACCTTGGTTCGCGCCGGCACGCTGCGGCTCGACGCCCCGGCCCCCGTATCGTCGAACGGAGCCCTGGGCTCCTCGTCCTCCGTCGTCCAGCTGGGCGACGCCTCCACCGGGTCTTCCGCCATCGCCCTCCTCGCCGGTCCCACCACGCTCACCGTCGCGCGAGACATTGCGGTCAACAACTTTGGCTCGGGCACCACGCTTGGCGGCGTCAACACGTCTGGGACTACCACCTTCTCGGGTGCTGTTACCCTCTCCAAGGACGTTTCCCTCACCGCGGCTTCCGGCGGAGAAACGGTTTTTTCCGGCGCGATCACCGGCAGCGGTGCGGTCGCCAAGACGGGAGCCGGCACGGTCGTTCTTTCCGGAGCCAACACCTACGTTGGCGCCACCACCGTCAGCCAGGGAACGCTTGTGGCCGCCAACGACTCCGCCCTCGGATCCGCCGGCGCCGGCACCACCGTCGCTTCCGGCGCGTCCTTGGGATTGCAGAACAACGTCTCCATAGCGGAGTCGCTCACCCTCAACGGCGGCACCCTCGTCAACCGAGCCGACAGCAACGTCTATTCCGGCGGCATCTCGCTAGGAGGATCATCCACCATTTCCAACACCGCCGGCACGCTGGATGTGACCGGCGTTATTTCCGGCGCGAACGCCCTTGCGCTCAACACTTCCGCAGGCGCCATCACCACGCTCTCGGGCTCCAACACCTACTCCGGCGCAACCACCGTGTCCGGCGCGGGCGTCAACATCCTGACCGGCACCCTGGCTTCCACGACCTCGATCCAGCTAAACGCCAGCTCCGTTCTTCGTCTCGGCGGCAACGATCGCATCAATAATTCCGCCAATCTGCTCCTGAACGGCGGCACTTTCGCCCTTAACGGCTACTCAGAGGGTTCGACGACAACGGCGGGCATGAACACCCTCAACCTTCTCGCGAACTCCACCCTCGATTTCACCGGTGACGCGGCCTCGCTTCGTTTCGCAAACGACGCTCGCACCACCGGCAATCTCACCATCAGCGGCTGGGCGGGAGACGTCTTTGACGGCGGTGGCGAACACCAGCTCTTAATCAGCACCAACTCGACCGTCATCGGCATCGCGAACATCAACTTCGAAGGCTGGGGAACGGCTCGTCTGCTAGATCGCGGAGGCGGCGTCTTTGAGATCCTTCCGACCATCGCCCAAACCAATATTTACCGCTGGGATGGCACTTCTGGCACCGCATGGAACACGGGCCTGAACTGGACCAGAGGCGACGGAACCGCCGGGTTGAATGACCAACCCAACACCGCCGGCATGATCGCCATCTTCGGCGACCTCGGCCAAGCCGTCACCAACGTCGATCTGGCGGGCACCACCCGCTCGCTTGGGCGCGTCTATTTCGAGAACAAGGACGGCACGGCCAACAATTACACCCTCGGCAACGGCACACTTACCCTTGACGGCACTGGAAACACTACCGCCGAGATTGTGGTAAGCGACAATGTCGCTCCCACCATCAACACCAACATCACGGCCGCGGACAACGTTCGTATCACCAACAACAGCGACGGCCTTCTGACGCTGTCCTCGACCGGCTCCTCGATGAACATGGCCGGTTTCGACCTTACGGTCACCGGCTCGGGCACCACCAGCATCGCCAAGACCATATCGGGCAACACCACCGATCTTCTCAAGTCCGGCTCCGGCACGCTCATCCTCAGCTCGGCCAACAACAGCTACGGCGGCAATACGACCATCGCCAACGGAGTGTTGCAGCTAAACGCCAACGCGCTTTCCGGCGTCAACGGAGCCTTGGGCAACAGCACCACCGCCGTGGTTCTGAACACCTCCGCCACGACCTCCTCCATGAACACCTCCCTCCTCATCGGAGTGGCCGGCGTCACCGTGGAGCGGGCCGTCACCGTCGACAACTTCGGCGCCACCACCACTCTGGGCGGCGTCAACACCTCCGGCACGTCGACATTCTCCGGCAACATCACGCTCAACAAGGATGTTTCCCTTTCCGCCTCGGCCAACGGCACGGTCGCCTTCACCGGAGTGCTCTCCGGCGTGGGCGGCATCGCCAAGGTCGGCAACGGCACCGTCCAGATCGCAGGCAACGCGCCCAACAGTTTCACCGGCGACGTGGCCGTGAACCAAGGCGTTCTGGAAATCACCAAGTCCGTCTCCGACGGCGCCATCAACAACGCCGCCGACGTCTCCGTGGCCTCGGGAGCCACCCTTCGCCTCAACAACGGCCAGGCGGAGACCATCGGTTCGCTT
>JAIXQS010000110.1 GCA_027485615.1 Verrucomicrobiaceae bacterium | reverse complement strand
GCATGGTCGACCTGCTGAGAACCAGCCGGGTCGATGCGGAGCAGCGCGAGATGCTCGACAACATGACGACGACCTCGCAACTGATGCTGTCGCAGATCGAGGATGTGCTCGACTTTTCGAAGATCGAGGCCGGCAAGATGGCGGTCGAGCATGCCGACTTCAATCTGTACTCGCTGATCGAAAATACGCTGGCCATGTTTCGCTACCGTGTCGATCCGGACGCGGTCGAGCTGATCTGGCAGGTCGACTGTCGGGTGCCGGCGCTTCTCAACGGCGACCCGCATCATTTGCGGCAGATCCTCGTCAACCTGATCGGCAACGCGGTGAAATTCACCGAGCAAGGCCGCATCGTGCTGAAGCTGCGCCACCTCGACGTCGCGGACCGCAGCGTTCGACTGCTGTTCATCGTGCAGGATACCGGCATCGGTATTCCGGAGGCTTTGCAGGGCCGGATTTTCGAAAGTTTTACCCAGGCCGACAGTTCGACCGCCAGGAAATACGGCGGCACCGGGCTCGGTACGACGATCTGCAAGCAACTGGTGGAACTGATGGGCGGACGTATCGGCTTCAGCAGCAAGCCGGGGGTAGGCAGCGAATTCTGGTTCGAGCTCGCCTTCCCGATCACCGAGATCGAGGATGTCTGTCGGTTGGGCGGCGCTTCCAGCCTCGTCGTTGGCACCAGCCCGAAGGCGCGGCGGCTGGAGGCGGATATCGCCAGGGCCGGCAAGGTGCGCTCCCGAAGGAGTGGTTCGCTGGACGAGGCGCTGGACGAGGTCGAACGCAGCCACATCGACGGATTGCCGGTATCGCTGGTCTTCGTCGATGACGCCGTCACTGACGGCGAAGCCGTCGAGTCCTGCAGCGCGAGGCTGAGGGCCGACGTGCTGGCGCTGCGCAGGGCCGCCGCCAATCCGGGGCTGGCGGTGGTGCTGCTTGCCGGCGATGCCGTTTCGGAGGGGACGATGGACGATGTTCTTGAGCGCACCGGATGCTTCTCCGCCCTGATGCCGGATTACACGCAAGAGATGCTGACCAACCTTCTCCAGGTGTGGAGCTCGCCGGCCGAGAGGGCTGGCCGGGAAGCGCCCGAGGTAAGGCAAGCGCAGTCGGCACAAATTCTGTCGATGCGGAATGTGCGCTCCGATGCCGGACACATCCTGATCGTGGAAGATAACCCGACCAATCGTAAAGTGCTGCAAAAGATACTCGAGCGGGCCGGCTATCAGTGCACGCTTGCCCGCGATGGCGACGAGGCGATGGATCTGGTTGCTTCGCAGGCATTCGATGCCATCGTGCTGGACCTGAACATGCCGCGGGTGACGGGCACCGAAGTGGCCCGGTTCTGCAAGGCGGTCGGCGGCTCGGTGGCATCGATCCCCATCATCATGTTCTCGGCCAGCGTCACGCAGGAGGCGAGGGACGAGAGTTTCGCCGCCGGCGCACAAGCCTTCCTGCCCAAGCCCATTGATGTGGCGAACTTTCTCGATACCCTGCAGCAGCTGCTCGACAAGGGGGGCGGCCCATCCCGTGCGGACGGGATGCCGGCGCCCGCGCCACCTTCTCTGCACTGCAATGCCCATGAAGTGATTCTCGAGCTCGACAAACTGTCCCAGCTGGAAGAGGTCAGTGCCGATCCCTGCTTCCTCGAAGGCTTGCTGATCGAATTCATCAATGAAGGCCATCGTTTGTTGCGGATGATCGACACGGGGCTGGAGAGCCATGATGAGTCGAGCGTCGAATCGGCATTGCATGCGCTGAGGGGCTCCGCGCTCAGCGTCGGTGCGACCTCATTAAAACTGCGCTGCGCCCGCGTGGAAAAGCTTCCACCGGCCGAGCGATACCAGCGCAGGAAAGAAATTTGCCAAGAGTTGCGGCAATGTTTTTCCCAGCTGTGCAAGGAGCTGGACATCTATCGGGAAACCCGCCTGCGGCGCGGTGCCAGCTTCCGCTGATCTGTTCTCGCGGCGTGCGTGCTGCCGGAAACGGCGCGCCCGCAACATGGCGGCCTGCCCGGCCGGTTCATCCATGTTGCGGGCCTGTCTACATTGGGTTCGCACCGGCCACTGCCCTCACGCAGCCAGCAGGTTGGCCAGTTTTTCCTTGTGCCTGCCCTTGCGTTCCTGCGTATGCTGCGCGCATTGTGCGGCAAGCAGGCAGCTCATCATCTTCAGGTCTTTCTCTTCGATCCGAAGTGCGGCATTGACCCAGCTGTGCGCAATATTGGTCAGTTCCTGGTGCGTGATGGGCCAGACATGCTGCCGCCATCCGTAAATGGTCCGCGCGCCGTTGAGATGACGTTGCCGCTTCCGGATCAAGTCCTTCACCACGCGCTCGCCCTCGCCCGCCGGCGCCAGCACATCGATGACGCCCATGTCCGACAACTCCTCGGCGGAATAGATATTGCCGCTCAAAATCATATCGTCCGCTTTGCGCAGTCCGACACGCCTTACCAGGAAGCTGTAGGCGCCCATGCCGGGGCAGAGGTTGAACAGGATTTCAGGCAGGCCCATGCGGCT
>JAIXQS010000132.1 GCA_027485615.1 Verrucomicrobiaceae bacterium | reverse complement strand
CGGGCATAAGGGTTTACGTGGACGCGTGCCTAGAACCTGCTGTCAAGTCCGAGAACACTGCGACTCCAACCACTGATTTCCAGCTATTGCTCGACCTCATTTTGGATCTTGATCGCAAGACGCCTTGGTTCACAGCCGAAGAGGAAGCAGAAAGTCTCGATGAGATCCCTCCCCCTCCGGTTCCTCTGTCACCTCCCCAATTACCATCCCGCCTGCCTGTGGGGCTGACTGCCGAGATCATACAGCGATGGTTGCTGTTTCGTAGCTTCATGAAGGAACATCGTCGCTACGAAGAAAACCTGAAGAATTGGCAAACTGCCATGATCGTCAAGATGCTCAATCCCGAAGATAACCCGGGGCCAAAACCCATCGCCCCCGTTCAACCCGTTCGCCTTTCCTCGCGTGAGCTGGCCGGATACGAGATGTTTGATGACTATCACAACAAGCTTGAGAAATACGAGCAAAGCGTCAGCACACTGACCGAGTATAAAAGGAGGCTCCCGGAGTTCAGGCGAAGACATGAGCTACACCACAGGATACTTTTATTGAAATCCCGTCATCGGATTCATAAACGCAGTTTCGCTCGTCTCGAAGGGCGACTTCGATCGTTGTTGCAGGGGAAAGATTTCAATTTTGAGCGCCTTAATTGGACCATACTTCCGGGTGGAGGATCCCTCATGACGTCCGTGGGGAATTACCTTATCAACGAACGCAAACGCCATCCGACCGTGGATTTCGACGAAACAAGAATCCATCGTATTTTGACTTTGGAGCCTTCGCAGGCATTCGCCGGGATCGACGAGTTTGATGGCTATCTTGTCTTCCTTTTTCAAGGGATCCCGTTCGCCGTCCTAACTTGCCCACGAGTTGGAAACGCCCTTTACCTTTTGAAGGACAACTGGCAGACATTGGCAAAGCTCTCCAAATCGCAGCTTCTAGCAGATCATGCCGCACACGTGCGTCGCATAATCCATGTCGCGTCCGGAGAGTGGTTCGACAAATTGCGGACTGAACTCCGCGCCGGACGCAAGTGGTGAAGCAACCTGCACCGCACAGATTTTATGAAACACATCAAACTCACCCCCATCTGTCTGAAACGTCGTTCCGCATTCTGCGATTCATCATCTATCAAATGAATCCTATCTAGACACCTTATGGCATACGAAAAACCAATCACGATCAAAGAAGCAATTGCCGCCATCGAAGACGGCGAATACGTGCTTCCTTCCATTCAGCGCGAGTTTGTGTGGGACACGGAGCAGATGGAAACTCTCTTCGATTCCTTGATGCGGGATTACCCGATCAGCACTTTTCTGTTCTGGAAGGTGAAGGCCGAGAATGTTGGGAAATTCCAGTTCTACCGGTTCCTAAGAACCTATCATGAGCGAGACTGTCGCCACAATGAGAAGGCAACACTGTCCGGAACAAAGGACATCACCGGCATTCTCGATGGCCAGCAGCGGCTCACCTCCCTCTACGTTTCTCTCAAGGGCAGCTATGCATCAAAACTTTCCTACTAGCGGCGAGACAGCGACCACGCCTATCCGGTGAAGCGCATGTATCTCAACCTGATGAAGCCGTCCCAGGAGCTGGAGATGGAATATGACTTCCGCTATTTGGCTGACTACGAAGCAGAGAAGCAGGATGCTGAAACTCTTTGGTTCTCCGTCGGCAGGATCCTCGAATTTAAAGACATCAGCGAGGCTTTCCAGTGGATCACGACTCAAATCTATTCGATTAACCAAACTTCGCCTTCTCCTGTTTCGCTTGAGATAAATAATTTTGCAATCAAAACCATGAATCGGTTTTACAAGGTCGTTTGCGAAAACGAATCCTTGAACTTCTTCCTCGAAAAAAGCGAGGAACTCGACAAAGTCCTCCAGATTTTCATCCGCATCAATCAGGGCGGGACGAAGCTCAGTTACTCCGACCTGTTGCTCTCGATCGCCACCGCGCAGTGGAAGAAACTGGACGCCCGGAAGGTCATCCATGAGTTCGTCGACAAGATCAACGACATCGGCAAGGGTTTCAATTTCAACAAAGATTTCGTCCTCAAGAGCTGTCTCGTCCTTGCGGACATCAAGGACATCAAGTTCAAGGTGGACAATTTCTCCACCGACAACATGGCCATCATCGAGAGCCAGTGGGATCAGATCTCCGGAGCCATCCATCTGGCGATCCGGCTGGCCGCCCATTTCGGGTTCGACGACAAGACGCTGACCTCGACCAACGCCATCATTCCGATCGCCTATTTCCTCAAGACCAAGGAGATTGACGAAAGCATCCTGCACTCCAAGTCCCATGAGACAAACCGAGGAAACATCAAGCAGTGGCTTATCCGCTCGCTCCTGAAGAGGATCTTCGGCGGCACGCCGGATAACCTCTACCCCGTTTACCGTCAGATTGTGCAGGATAATGGCAGTACCTTTCCGCTCCAGCAGATCATAGACCGCTACTCCGGGACGAACAAGAGCATCGAGTTCTACCAGGAAGACATCGAGAACCTCCTCGGCGTCAGCTACGGAAGCTCGTCCGTGTTCATGTTGATGAGCTTGTTCTACCCTTTGAACCACGATTACGAGTTCCACCAGGATCACATCCATCCGAAGAAATACTTCACCCCAAAGCGGCTTGAGTCCTTGGGAATCGCAGATTCAGAAACCCGGGACAAATACCTAGCCCGGTTCAACAAGCTGGCGAACCTGCAGTTGCTTCAGGCCACTCCGAATGTTGAGAAGAGCGCGAAAATGCTGAAGGAGTGGCTGGTGGAAAACAAACCCGGGACGGCGGAGCAACAACAATACCGTGAACTCCACCTTTTCCCGGCAGGGAAGTCGCTGGAGTTTTCGGAGTTCATCGATTTCTTCGATGCGCGGGAGTCCTTGATCCGGACGCGCCTGCATGAGATTCTGAACGTCAAACAATCCGCACCACCCCAGGAAGCTCCGGAAGCATGATTACCAAAACAGACAAAGAAACCGCCAAACAAGTGGCTGGAGCAGCGGCAGGCGGTGTTGCGGGTGCCGGTGTCGGGATGGCGGGAGCGATCGCTTCCATTGCTGCGGCGGGCACAACTTCCGGGTTATCCGGAGCTGGCATTGCCTCCGGTCTCGCTGCTATTGGCGGAGGCACGATGGTTGGCGGGTTGGTGGTCGCGACGGGTGGCGTGGCTCTACTGGCAATCGGCGGAGTTTTTCTCGGCCACAAGCTCATGACCGTTGGAATGCCCAGTGATACTACACGAATCCGTATAAAATGACCCCTTGACGCGACCGGCTGCCATCATATGATGTCGTCGCAATGAGAACAAACGCCCCATGCCATCTCACCGGAATCCAACCCCGAAAACGATGTTCCGCAAATTGCGGGACGGTCGCACTGCGTTGGATGCAGGCCGGTTAATCGTGGTGGATTATCACCGCCATGTCGTCGCCGACCTCGACAAGCTCGGGGTCGATGAATCCACCTACTGGTCGCTACTTCCTCGCCTGATTGACACCGTTCTGGCAGTTGGTCCGGCTAAGTGCTATGCTGGTCGGTATCCCGCCGACCGGGTTTCCAAACATCCCGGGTTCAACACTCTGGAAATGTGGGCCTTCAAAACGACCCTTCCCGAGTACACTTTTCCAATCTATTTTAAATTCTGTCTCAAAGAGCATCCGATAACCAAGGAACTCCAATACTGCCATGTCGACTGCCACCCAAATAAAGAACGGGGTTAAAAAGACCTCGGAGCCTCAAGTTCCGGATTTTTGCCCGGCGTGCGATGCTGTGGATCATCCCTTCGCGCCGGTACGGCGGAAGGTAACGCAGGAATTCCGTGGGGAGACCCTGGAAGTGGTAGCGCCTGCCATGCAGTGCCAGCACTGCCGATTTGAGATCGCCGTGCCCGGGAGCTTGGATGCCTTGCGGTTGGCGACTGCTGATGCCTACCGCAAGCGCCACGGACTGCTGACTTCCGAGCAGATCCATTCCCGCCGCACAGCCATGGGAATGTCGCAGCGCGATTTCGCCGACCACGTTGGTGTAGGTGTCGCCAGCCTTCAAAGATGGGAGAAAGGGTTGGTCGTCCAAGACAAAGGAAGCGATTTGCTGATTCGCGAACGGACAAAGCACACACTGTTTGCCCCTGTGAAGATTCGAAGAACGGCTGGTCGGTCAGAAGTGAAAACCGCAATCGTAGAGGTGATCATCTTACACTCAGCAGTTGCTAAGCATGAAATTGGGGACTTTACCAAACAAGTTTCATTCAAGAGGTCGTCCTCCATATTCCAGAGCTGGCAGATGGAGGATCTGGAAAAATATTCTACTCGCACAGCCGCGCGCCATGGTGACTCGAAGCCCGCTGTGGACCACCGATGGAATTTTGACAAGCTCTGTGCCTATAACGTTAGCGTTGGATGACATGTAAAGTCGTTATCCTTCAGTAAAAAATCCGAGCATTCTAACACTCAAACTCAAAGGTTCCATGCTTTCTCCGCTACAGCTTAAAAGTCACCGCTTCATAGAACTGCATCTGGAGGGGATACCGAAGGGCATCCCAGATGGAGATGTAGAGGTCACCACCACGCTCGGAGTAGGAAGACACAAGACGGAACCACGAGAGTGGAGAGTGGATCTAAAAGTCGCGTTCGAGCCTGCAGTCGGCCAAAATGGTCCTTACAAAGGAACCGTTGAAGTGGTCGGTTTTTTCGAAATTCTCGATGGATGGCCTGAAAAGGATTGCGAGGCATTGGTTACGATCAATGGGGCGTCGCTCCTCTATGGAGCCATCCGGGAAATGGTTTTGATGATGTCGTCGCGGAGCAGTCATGGGGAGTTCTTGCTTCAGACGCTAAATTTCCAGGCTATGAATCAAGCGCCTCGAATTGCCACAAAGTCGCCAGCCAAAAAGACGGCGAAGAAAGTGATCAGAAAGATCGCCAAGGACACTTGATGGTTACTGCTGGAATCTGGGGCTGGCATGTTGGGATCAAATTCCGCATCGTTACTCCATTCTCCAATAAGTCCTTATCATTTCATGACTTTCGAATCCTTCTTCACCTCCCGCCTAGATTCCCGTCTGCGCCAACGCCGGTTGCTGACGATCCATGACCCCGAGGGTTGCTACCGCGAGATTGCCTTCGGCATAGCGGATGGCACCACCACCGTGCTCGACTGCGGTGGTGACTTGCTGGAGGCGAGGGAGAAGGCTCTTGAGTCCCTCGCCGCCCTGGGTGAGGACGCCACCTGTAAGCGCAGGCTGTTACTCTACGTGCCGGCAGAGCGTTCTCTGGAGGATTCGGATCTTTGCTCCGATCCCTTCGCCGCGTTCGTGGCAGCGGGTGCGGTGTTCCCCGACGGGGCGGGGGATGATTACCTGCAACTCTGTTTGCAGTTCCTGCCGGAACAGTCCGGTGCCATCGAGGGCATGTTCGCCACGGGTGATGCGCCGGCCATCTCCGTGATCAACAGCCTGCGGAGCGGAGCGGTGGATTCTCCGATCCTCAAGGATGTCCTGGATGCGGATGGCCCCAAGGACATGCTGGTGAAGTTTCTTACCGCCGAGGGCAACACCCTCAAGGAACTCAGGGCTGCTGGCCATTGGGTGAAAGACCTCAAGGATCTGGTTGCGCGCACGCTAGGGCTGAAGCTGGAGGGTCCCAAGGAGGCGGTGGACCAACTGCAGGAGCAACTCTGGCGTTACCTGTTGTTTTCCGAGTTTGTGGCGGATCTGCCTGTCGAACTGCCATCGGCACTGGAAACGGTGCCGAGGGCTGGCAAGTCCCAGGAATCGTTCGTGCGCTCCCTCTGCTCGAACCTTCGCGATTTAGGCAAAGCCCAGCAGGCCTATGAAGAGGCCGCCACCCGGGTGAGCGAACAACTGGGCCTGGAAGCTCTGTGCACAGGCATCGAGGATTTCGGCGAGCTGGACACCTTCTCTTTTGAGGAACGCGGCTTCCTGCGGCGTTTTGCCACCGAGCTGAAGGCCGGAGAATTTGAGAACGCGCGGAACATCGTCGTTCGCCGGCGCGGATCATTCTGGGTCGAACGCGATGCACGTCGTTCGGCCGAGTGGCAACTGGCGGATCTCGCCGCGCGGCTGATGCTGGAGATTCACGCACTGGCCCAGGAACTGGCCGCCAAGCACCAGTTGGAAGGATGGATTGAGTTCTACACCGGCAGCTTTGCCAAGGTGGATTCGATCCACCGGGCGATGGAACAGGTGGCGGCGGAGATCACCCCGGTGACCTCGCCGCTGACTGAAGTGCTCGCCCAAGCCCGTGAGGCTCACCGCCATGCCTGTGACGGGCTGTCCCGGAAATTCCAACAGGAAGCGGCTGCCAAAGGCTGGCCGTCCACGGCGGTGCCGCGTGCCGTGGATACCTTCGACCGCTGGGTGGAACCCCGCTGGAAAGCCGGCGAACGGGTAGCCTACTTCTGGATCGATGCGCTTCGCTATGAATTGGCGATGGCCTTGGAGGCGAGTCTGGCTACACAGCATGCCACCAAACTGGAGATTGCCTGCGCCAGCATGCCCTGTCTGACGCCCATCGGTATGGCATCCCTCCTGCCCGGTGCCGCCAGCCTCCTGGAGATCGCCGTGGAGGACGGAAAACCCGTCGCCCGCATGCACGGAAAAATCATCACCGGTCCCAAGGAAAGGGCGGAGGTGCTCGCAGCACATGTCGGAGTGAACCGCACCCGCATGGCCGACCTTGAAGACATCGCCAACGGCAAGCTGCTGGAAGACCTCGACAGCATCGAGGTGCTGGCGGTGAAGACCACCGACATCGATTCTCTCGGTGAGAACAATCCGCTGTATTTCATCGCGATGCTCCCGGGCATCCTGCGCAAGATCCAGATCGCCGTGAATCATCTGGCCGATGCAGGGTTCAGCCGTGCCATCATCGCCACGGATCATGGATTCGCATGGATGTTCTCCACTTCGGCGGGCAACGCGATCGGTAAGCCCTCCGGCGAGTGGAAGATGGCCAAGGATCGTGCGTTGCTCGGTTCGGGCGTGGAAGACACCAACTCGCTGGTCATGACGGTGGCAGACGCCGGGATTCGCACCGCACTGGAGAAAATTGCCGTGCCGAAAGGGATGGCTACCTACACTGCCGGCGTCACCTATTTCCACGGTGGCCTATCGCCCCAGGAATGCATCCTGCCGGTGATCGATGTGCATCTCAAGCCATCCTCGAAAATGGCGAAGGCGCAGCCGCTCGAAATCAATCTCACCTACCGCGGTTCCAACCGCGGGACGATCACCACCCTGGTGCCGAGCATGGAGCTTGCCTACCCCGCCGCCGACCTTTTCGGGCCGGCCAGCGTGCGCCTGATACTTCTGGCCACCGATGCCTCCGGCAAAGCCATAGGCGAGGCCGGTTCCAGCGCGGTGGTCGATCCGGTGAGCCGCGAGATCAACCTGGAGCGTGGGAAAGCGATCAAGGTGCCACTCCGGCTCAAGGAAGGCTTTGAGGGTGAATTCAAAGTCATCGCCGCAGATCCCGCAACCGGTGCCGCCTACGCCACCGTCAAACTCAAGACCGACTTCCACCACTGATTCACATGAATGCCCTCAACGATAAGATCAACGCGATTTTCCCGGGACGTGTCGTGCGCAAAGACCTCGTCCAGCGGGTGAAAAAAGGCACAAACGCGCCAACCTTCGTGCTGGAGTTCCTGCTCGCCCGCTACTGCGCCACAGATGATCCAGACGAGATCGAGGCGGGCCTTGCTGCCGTCAACGAGACCTTGATGGGAAACTTCGTGCGCCCGAACGAATCGAACGCCGCGCAGTCCTTGGTCCAACAGAAGGGCAGCCACAAGTTCATCGACAAGGTGCGGGTGACGCACAACGAAAAGGAAAAGCGCCACTGGGCGGAGATGGAGAACTTCGGCAGCCGCCGCATCGCCATCAACGACAACCACTACCGGGGCAATCCCCGTTTGCTGGAAGGCGGACTATGGTGCGAGGTGGTCGTTGGCTACAATTACACTCCCGGCGAGGATGAGGACGACTACACGTTCCACATCGAGGAACTACGGCCGATCCAGGTCTCCCGCTTCGATTTTGATTCCTTTGTCAAAGAGCGTGGGCAGTTCACAATCGACGAATGGCGCGCACTGATCCTTCGCTCGATCGGCATGGAGGCGGATAACCTGACGCCTCGCCAGCAAATGCACTACCTGGCCCGTCTGCTTCCGCTGGTCGAGGCCAACTACAATTTCATCGAACTGGGGCCACGGGGCACGGGTAAGTCCTACACATTCTCGGAGTTCTCTCCATACTCGACGCTGATCAGCGGCGGCCAGACGACGACTGCCACACTGTTTTACAACAAGACACGCCGGCAAGTCGGCATCATCGGTTACTGGGACAACATCGCTTTCGACGAAGTGGCTGGTATCAAGGTGAAGGATCCAGGCACCATCCAAATTCTCAAGGATTACATGGCGAATGGAAGATTCAGCCTAGGCACCGAAGTCATTGCTCCCGCCAGTCTGGCTTTCATCGGCAACATCGACGACTCGATCTCTGAGATCGTCAGGTCATCGAAGCACGACCTGTTCAAGCCCCTGCCGGCTGAGTTCGACCTCGCAGTGATTCACCGTTTCCACCTGTATCTGCCAGGATGGGAGATCCCTTCCAATGCGGACAATTTGCTGACTCGGGAATACGGGTTCATCACCGACTACATGGCGGAGGCCTTCCACCACCTCTTCAAGCACCGCAACTACTTTTCCGCCGTTAAGAAGCGCGCTAAGCTCGGGCCCGGTTTCCAGGGGCGCGACGAGGCCGCCGTTTACAAGACCACCGCCGGCTTTATAAAGCTCCTGCACCCCGACGGTGAATGCACCGATGAAGAGTTCGAGCACTACCTTTCCTACGCCATCGAAGGCCGCCGGCGCGTGAAGGAACAACTCAACAAACGAAAGAAGGACGAAGAGTTCGCTGAGATCCAGCTGGGTTACACCAACACCAAGGGAGAAAAGATCGAAGTTCACTGCCCGGAAACGCAGGGAATCGAGGCCACCCTCAATCCACGGAGCCCAGAGGCCACGCCAGAGTCGCCGGAGCCAGCCAAACCCACCATACAGGCAGTCCCACAACTAGAGACGTCCGCGACCACCGAGACACTCACCGCAACTGTGATTGCGCAGGCATGCCCGATGGAACTCAAGGATAAGTATTTCACCATCCGCTATGGGGACAGCGGCTGCTCCTACCGCTCGATCGTCGGTGACTACCTGGCCGGCGCGAAAAAGCTGGTGATTCAAGACCCACACATTCGGCGCGAACATCAAATCGGAAACCTGCTCCAACTCTGCGAACTCGCCGTGGAAACCGGCACCATCATGACCATCGAACTCGTGACCACCGCTGAAAATCCCGACCAGCAGGCGGATGCAGAACAAAAACTCGATGACCTCAAGGAAACCCTGGCCGACTGCGACGTGGCCTTCATCTACCGTTTCGCCGATCAAGCACCGGAACGCGAAATCCGCACAGATACCGGTTGGCGCATCCAGATGGATCGCGGCCTCGAAATCTACCAAGGACAGGCCAATAAGATCAGGATCGGAGCAACCAACTACGACCTCCGCCCGTGCATGGAGACGAGGGTTAGTATTTCCAAATTGTAACATAAAGGGAGCCCTCCCTCGTAAATCTCATGTCCGCGCAAACCTAAACGATAGATCGACCGAAGGAACCCACCCCCGAGTTCCTCCACGCATACAAGCTGGCCGCCATCTGCGGTTCCGAACAGGCGCACAGTTGGCTGCGTGAGCATAAATTAGAACCACTCTGGGTAAACACCATCTGGAACACCATCGACAAGGAGATCTGGGATCTGAACGGACGACCTTAGCGTCCAAGTGTAAGCAGAGCACGAGTTTAACGACCCAGAGTTTTGCCATGTCCGATTACATGGAAGTCCTCAACCGGGTGGCAGCCAAGGCAGCCCTGTAGCGCGTGTGGTGAATCACTCCTCCGGCGGCTCCGAATCATACGGCAGCTTGAAGTAGAGGAAGATGTCGCGGGTGAGCCGCTGCAGAGCAGTCACCAAAAATCCCAACTATTTTTTGGGGTGACCCTACGAATGCCCCACCCCTCATGTTGGAATTGGATGTTTCTCGGCACAATTGTGCTGCTGGGAACCAACCCCAACCCCAACTAAAATGCATCCAACAAAGAAAATACTACTGCTCACAGGTATCTGCTGCAGCTTGACGAATTGTTCCACCTTATTCACAGGAACGTCCTCCGACGTGCAGATCAATTCGCAGCCGTCTGGCGCACGTGTCCAGGTCGACGGTGTCGATCGAGGCTACACTCCCACCAGCGTTAAGCTCAAAAAAGGCAGCAGCGGCCAAAGTGTCACTCTACAGTCGAAGGGCTATGAGACAAAAACCTTCCAGCCCCAGACTACGATGAACCCGGTGTCTGTCCTCAACCTCTTCAATCTCCTCTTCTGGGGCGTGGACGCGGCTTCCGGTGCGCTTTGGAAGTATGATCCTAATTTCTACGATGTGAAACTGGACCGATCAGGTTCCAGATAAGACATCGTCTATGATTTGAAACCGCCGAGTCATGCGTTGGATGTCCACGCGTGGCTTGGCCTGCAAATAAGGGGCGGCTTTACTTGCCGCGCGCATTTCAAACAAAACAACCGAAGCTCATCCCTTCTGCATGGCACGCACTTCCTTGCGAACCATTTTCGCCAACTCGGGCGGAGCGATCACTTTCGCCTGGCTGCCGAAGCTCAGCACCCAGCGCATGACTTCCTCCAAGCGCCCCACTTCGAAGCGCACTTCCACCTTGTTGCCTTTGTCATCGAGAACCGTCACTTCCTGGGACGGGTGCCAGCGCCGCTCCTGCGCCAACCGGGCGGCGTAGTTCCGCAACTCCAGTCGCACGATGTAGCGCGAATCGTCTCCCGCGACATTCCAGACTCCGAACGACTTGTTGAGGTAAGCCGTCCCATTGAAATCCTCCGGACGTTCGAACCGGGTTTGCAGAACCCGAACCCGCGACATGCGCGGCAGGGCGAAGGTTCTCAGCGCGCCCCGGTCGAGGTCATGGGCAATGAGATACCACCCGCCCTCCACTTCGCCGAGGTGAAGCGGCCGCACCTTGCGGGGTTCCGCGCTTTTCCCTGCCAGCTTGTGATAGTTGAAGGTCGTCTCCGTCTGATCCAGGATCGCCTTGGCAAGCTGCCCGAAGGGTTTGATCTGGTTTGGATCCTGTCGCACGGACTTGTGGGAAAACGCCTCGTCGAGATCAGACCACGTGAACTGGATCCGACCAAGCATACTGCGGGTGATATTCGCGAAGGCGGTTCCGAGGGCATCGGCAAGGCGCGTGCCACGAACGCCCTGAAGCGCGGTGCGTGTGAAGAACAGCGTGGCCAGTTCCTCGGCGGAAATCTGGAACACGGGGAAATCCGCAACATCACCGTCGTAACGGTAGCCGTGCAGGTCATCGCAATACACCACGGGTAGCCCAAGCGTGTCGCGCATGAAACTGATGTCGCGCTGAATGGTTTTCCGATCCACTTCGAGGGCTTTGGCAAGCGTCGAGCAGTTGGGTAGCTCCCCGCTCCTGATGCGGGCGTGGATCTCGTAGATCCGGTGCAGCGGTCGCCGGGTGCGTGGCTCCCACGGTGCGGATTTTTTGACAGCAGGCGGCTTGGTGGACGACGAGGATGTGTTGGCGCGGGTTTTCATCCTGATTAGACAGGTGTTCACGCTAACCGAAAGGGCAGCCTCGGCAATCCCAAGTATTGAAGCGTATGGTGTGACGGATTAAAAACGGCCTGAGCTATCCCACTCACCCAACCCTCATCCGCTCAATCGCCGCCGTCACTCATCCGGCGGCTCCGAGTCATACGGCAGCTTGAAGTAGAGGAAGATGTCGCGGGTGCGGTTGTAGATGTCCATCTCGCTCCCGGCACGGCGGTGAACGCTTGCCGATGGTCTATAGGAATCGCCACAAAGTGCCGGCACCTCCTGCTCGAACATCGCAAGCAGCCCATCGCGGACAATGCCTCGAAGCTGTTCTTGGAAAATACCGTTAAAATCCTCAATACCAGCTTGCGCCGGTGCCTGTGTGCCTGTCTGATGGTTCATGGTGTTGGTTGGTTTGAATTCATTTCCAAACAGGCGATGTCGGAACATCGCCCGATCAACCAGCACCAATAAATTTTAACGTTTTAACGGAAAAAAATACGATTCCCCCACAGTCCTTCCCATGCCTGAAATCCCCCGCTCCGAACGCACCACCCAGAACCGCGTGGTGAAACTCTTCACCGACGCAGCCCGCAAGGCCACCTCGGATACCGCTACCTCGGCGAGTGGAGCAAGCGGGACAAGACCCGCGCCCTCAAGCAGGGCATGATGCAGGAACTACTCACCGGAAGGACGAGATTGGTATGAGTGAGGAGTCCGCCAATCAGCTTGTTCGAGCATCGACTATCATTTCTAACTATGAAAAATACCGTAGGGAAGCTCCGCGCGATGTGCTTGTTCGGATTGGAGTAGTTACCAGCAGGCACCGAACGATGCTGGAAACCGCTTCAAACCGCTGCATCGAATCGAACCGTAGGATCTTGAAGTCATGGAAATCACACCGGGAAGAACTTCGCACCAGAAATCGAAAGGATGGCCGGTTGTTCAACCCGCTGAGTTTTTTCCCGATCGGAGAAACCAAACACAGCGAGCTGCTCGGCTACCTCCTGAAGCCAGATGCCAACCACGGGCAAGGAAGCGTCTTTTTGCAGTCCTTTCTGAAGATGCTGGGTGTTCCCGAGCCAGAGAGCGGCCAATGGTCAGTCACCGTGGAATCATCGCGGGTGGACATCATGCTCAGGCGCACCAACCCCTCCAGTGTCATCATCATAGAGAACAAATCGCACGGAGCAGTTGACCAACGCAATCAGCTTTACCGTTATTGGCATAAACACATTCACCTGAACCACCCGCTTCTCGACTACGGCTTAGAGGATACGAAGCGCTCATTCCAAATCATCTACCTCCCTGGCATAGAGGGTAAAACCCCCGAGCCTCACTCTCTATGCAGGCCGGAACATCTGAGCGACCCACTACCCCTCACCGTTCCCGTTACCCCCAAGCTGTTGAGCTTCGGGGGATCCATCGCCGACTGGGTCGCCATTACCTCTCAAAAAATCCCCACAGAAAACCATCGCCTCCGCGCTTATCTCGAATTTTACCAAGAACTCTGCCAATCCCTATGAACACCCAGCAAATTCTGCATCACGAACCGAAGCTCTTTCCATCTCCGGACGATTGGAATGCCTTTGTCGATTTGGCTCAACAAATTACGAATATCAAGGAACACTGGTTCACTGTAGCCGAAAAAGCGCTTCAAAAAAAATTACGGACGCTTCTGCCGGAGGCATGGGCTATGGACACCAATTTGGGCGGCGTAAAGGGCACAAAAGTCTACCTGACCAACTACGGGCCGGGTGCTCTCGCCCTCGGTTATGCTTGGGAATATGAACTTCACCTGAATCTTGATAATGGCACCACCTTCAACAGCGAAAAAATCAACACACTCCTGAAAAGCGCCAAGTATGCTCCCATTCTCGAAGCTTTCGACCGCATTGATCGCTCTTTTGAACCTCGCTGCAAAGCGATGTGTTACCGGAATTTCTCGTTTGGAAGCCCCAACGATGGCAAATTCCCGCCCAATGAACTCGCATGGTATGCCGGAAATCAGACTGACGAGTTTGTGGATCAAGCCATCGGTCAAATCAAGAAATTCACGCACGACCAGATCGTGACCGAGTTGCTTACCGAATTGAACGAAGAGGTGAAGATTACCACTGAATAATGACCATGTCTGACCAACCCCGCTCCGAACGCAAGACCCAGAACCGCGTGGTGAAACTCTTCACCGACGCGGCTCATAAGGATCATCTCGGCTACCGCTACCTCGGCGAGTGGAGCAAGCGGGAGGCAGATTATGTTCATACTCTGACCACCTAAAGCTCGATTGAGCTTCGCAATGCTAATGTCCTCTGCGGCCCTTCTCTTTGCAGTTTTGATCGTAGGTTACGATCCAATTGCCTTCGATAACCGTAAAGGTGCGACCCGAGGCTCCTTTGACGGATTTTTTCGAAGCTCCCATTCTTTTGATCTCTTTACACTTTTCGTCATAAGTGACGATCCATTTACCTTCTAGCACAACGAAGAAGTCGCTGGTGACGCCGACAACTTCCTTGTTGGATGATCCCATTCGCTTAATCTCTTTGTTGTTGTCATCGAAGACAACAAACCAGTTTCCTTTTTTGCTTACATCTGATATCGGCATATTTTTGTTTGGTATGTGTTTTTTTAGTTCGTCGCAGGGGGGGGGAGTGATTTGATGCGAGGGCTACTCAATCGGAATAAATTTCTGATTCATCGACCTCGAAGAAGCGCATGATGCTTTTAACAAAATGGAAATCGGTTTGGTGGAATGAAATGCGTGGTGACTTGCAGATGGTGAGCTTTGCGAGGGTTTGCATGGTGATGAACTGACCCTCGTCTTCGGTGTAATACTTGGGTTGGTAGAGGGTGGTGATGGTATCGAAGTAGCCGTCGATGGCATCGTGGTATTTGATGTGATGTGCCTGAGGAAGTCCTCTCACTAGCTCTTTTCGCCGTGAAGGAGGCTTACGGGGGATGTTCACGATGAGTAGAATCGGGATGCTCAATTCAAGGGCGAGGCGCTTGAGCTTGGAGACCACATCAAGAGTTTCCGCTTTGGGGCTGGATTTAGGCCCAAGTGGATCAGAACGCAAGAGCTGGAGATTGTCGACGGCTACGAAACCGATGTGGTTTTCCTCTTTGTGTTGCCTAGCCGTGTTGATCAAATCATCAACCCCGAAGCTGATGTTTTCCTCAATGAACAATCGTGAAGCGGCGATCTTTTTTGCGGTTTCAGTCAATCTCAAAAGGTCGGCTTTGCTGACGGGATCCGGATCGCGGTCGCGATAAAAAGGGTCGAGAAAGGATTTTGAAAACAGCATGCGTCGCATGATTTCGGCAACTCTCAATTCCATCGAAAAGATGAGAGATGGCACTTTTTGTTCAAAGCAGATGTGATCTGCCACATTCAGCATCAAAGTGGTTTTCCCCATCTGTGATCTCCCAGCAAGCACATGTAGCCCGGGTCGTAATCCATCAAGTTTTTGATCAAGATCGGCGAAGCCCGTCGACAAGGTGGATGGTAGCGGTTGATTGGTAAGTGCGCCTTGGTAATCGCGCATCACACTCTCGACAGCGATTTTAAGGTCTGAGTTTTGAAATCTCTCATTCTTGGGTTGGATCATGGTGGTTACAGGTCTTGGGTCGCGGGGATTCCTTTGAAAACTTGCCAGATTCGCACCATGGCGAAGGTGTCGAGTTTGCAGTAGGCGTTGAGCTGTTCTCTGATTTGTTGTTTGCGCTCGGCGTGGGTGACGGGGTTGATGGCTTCAAGGAAAGCCTCTTGGGCCATACCTCCGTTGTTGACTCCATTGAGAGTGTCGTAGGAAAGCTCCGGACAGAGTGCAGGTAGAACGGCTTTGATACTCCAACTTCCGTGCTGGCTTGGGTGATAGTAGTTGTTTCTCACGACAGGTAGCAAATCGACGATACGTTCGATGATACCTTGGAGTTTTGGTGCGAGATCGGGAAACCGTTCGGCGAGTCCACGAATGACTCCGGATTCAAATCCAGCGTTGTAGGCGAAGATAGGACCTTGAACGCCGCAGTCTTTGATAAGTTGGATCGCGCAGTCTTGTGAGGGATCGAGTCCTGCTAGATCTAGAAATCCATCGTGTTGCATCTCTCCATCGGGATGGACGGTGTGGATACTGTATTGGAAGGGAAGTTTGGAATAGGGTTGAGTCATTAACCAGATTGGAACGGCAAATGAGATTGTCTCGAAGTCCAAGAAGTAGGCCGGGTAAGTGTGGTTGCGCAGGGCAGCTGCAGCGCCTTCAGCATCGTAGTAAGGAATGCCGCTTGCGCTGCATTCTTTGACACGTTGCTGCAAGACGTTGAGCATGTCGTCCGGGACATTACGGAGATCATCGATGCCGGATTGTTCGATCACAGCTCGGCGTTTATGATGAAGTCTGGGTAACGAACTAAGCGGGAAATCAGGAACTGCTTTATCGCGATTGCAGTAAGAGCAGAACGAGCAGGCATAGGGTTTTGTGCAATGTTTTCCGGTTTCGACTTCTGGCTCGACGGGTTGCTGGGCGATTTCTTGGGCGCGCGTGATCCATTCTCGGACTTCCTCAAACCGCTCAGTGGTTTCCTCCGTCAGATCTAATACTTTAAAAAGTCCGCTGTAGCCCATTTCTCCATAATAATCATTTCTGGTGTAAGTGAAGCCGTTGTCAATGTAGGCAATACTGGTAGAAGCCAATGAAACTCCCGCCTCGCTGGCAATGAACGCCTGGATAGCGAGGTCGTCGCGGTAGTGATCGTGAACCTTGGTGGAGGATTTCACTTCGATCATTCGCCAATGCGCCTTACTATCCCAGCGAGAGGGAAGCATGACATCGGCATAAGCTAATGCGCCAGCTGCGAAAAGGCCGGCTTCGAAAACCGGGCCTTCGCCCTTTGTTAAAAGCTCGCTGCTGTATCGGATCGCCTCGGAGTGACCGAGTGCGTGAATGTCGATGAAGGTGCCTTTCTGCTTCGGATCGAAATAGCTACGTGCCGCAGCACCGACTTGGTTTCCGGCAGCAAAGGCCATTTGTGCTCCGGAGTCATCGCGTAGCTCGGGCTTGTGGATTTCGAGCCACAAACGTTTTGGGCACTGGCGATAAGCCATGATTTTGGATTTGGTGAGATTGGGCATGGGAAAAGGGCTTGTTGTATCGGTGTAAAGGGTGTGTGTATGTCTTCGGGGATCGTTGGTAAGACGGCTACAACATTTCGTTGAATCCTATGAGCATCAGGTATGCGTGAACCCAAGGTTGTTTGCCTTCAACGGTGGACATGCTGATCGGACTTACCTTACTCTCGAAGCCGAGAGCGGGACGAATGCGTATTCCTAGCTCCATCGGAATCATGTCCGGGCGAGTCTGCGTCATCCGTAGGCAGATCGCCGTGGATTGGTAGCTTTTGGTGATTTCCGAAGCCCACGCGATGATCAGATCCACCGGGCATGTCGCACCCCGGAAGGATTTTGTGAATACCCCATACTTTTCCAGTTCGCTCGACTTGATGAGCATCATGGCCTCCTCAGCGTAGGTATCACCCGAGAATTTGATGACTGGTGATTTCCGGATGTAGCGTTTCTGCTCTGCGGATAGCTCCTTGTATTTGAAGACCGCGTTCATGAGGAAGTGCCTCTGAGCCGTCAAATGATCAAGCATGAGCGTGCAGAAGACGTCCGGCAGGTTCGATGATGTGAATTGGTATGTGTACACGCGCTTTGTTCGTGCAACGTGATCCCATGCCGCGACAGAATGAGTCGCGGTCGGATGAATTTTCTAGAAATTCGGCTACGACCGGTAATTCCCGAGCGTTTCCTTCAAACTGGCGATGATGTGGTTTCGTAATTCGACCGGCTTCATGACGGTAATGGCCGCACCCTGTGAGCGTATCCAAAAGTGGAGCTGCCAGGAGTCGGGCACGTCGGCGGTGAGCGAGTGGACGCCTGAGCGGGTGGTGATTTTTTGATCCTTGGAAAGCGGTGCCTCCTTCAGCAGGAGGGCGAGTTCATCGGAAAGCCGGGCTTTGAGTGTGATGGTTTCTCCACTGCCGAACTGCGCGGCACCGCTATCGATGAAGGCATCGAGCGAGTAGCTCTTGGGGCGCTTGACCGGCTCTTCGAGAACCGTGGCGGAGGCCATGCGGTGGACGGCGTAGAGTAGCGGCGTGTCGTAGTCGAAAGCGCTGGCGACTAGGTAGGAGCGCGCACCCTGCTGGATCAGCGAGAGCGGGTGCAAGGTGTATTCCTTGGCTTCGTGAGTGCCGGGTTTATTGTAAAACACCTGCAACTGCCGCTGCTGGAGAAGCGCTTCCTGGATGGATGGCAGCACGCCCGGAGCAATGGTCGGTGGTATGAACGGCATACCGGGAGGTATGTAGCGGACGAGATCCTTCCAGCGTGCATGGGGGATTTTCGGAAGGGCTGCTAGTTTCTCCCGAGCCAGTGAAAACTTTCCTTCGAGGGCGGACAAGAACGCCGGAGGCATGATCTGTCGCAACACATCCTCCATCAGGCCGAGTGACACCGCTTCCGAGAGATCCATTCCAAGCACGTCGAAGCGGGCGTTCTCCCGCCAGTGCCAGCCGTAGGGGATACCCTTCTCATTGCGGACGATCGGAAAGATCCGCGACAGCTCCACCATGTCGCGCTCGACCGTTCGCTTTTTCACATTATGGCCTGCGGCCTCCAGCCTGTCCCGGAGATCTTTGGAGGTTCTTCCAGGCGGACGGGAGGGGAGGTGGTTGCGCAAAAGCTCCCACTGGCGGGCTAGGGTGGTTTCGTGGTCGGCACTTGGCATGACTTAGATTCGTGAAATTATTGGAAGCCGATGCGCCTTGAGTGGTTGTGATTCATTCCGGTTTGAGCAATCACGACTGAAGCAGGCCGTCGCTCATCCGCAAGAGGGAACCGAAACTTGGTGCACAAGTCCACGGCCACATCCGCATCAACACCGTGGCAGGGAAGAAGCCCCAGCACCTCCTCGAATACGTCATCGTCCACGATATGGCGCACCTATTGGAGCCAACTCACAGCGTTTGCTCGCCATCGACGCAAAGCACTACCCGACCTGGCGAGAAGCTCGGGCGGAACTCAATGAACTGCCGTTGACAACGGAGGCGTGGTGGTGAGTGCATCGATCACGAAAAGGCACTTGTAATGGAAATGCTCACCCCACCGGTGGCTCTGCGTCGTACGGCAGCTTTAAGTAGAGGAAGATGTCGCGGGTGCGGTGGTAGATGTCCGTCTCGCTCATCCCGGCACGTTCCATCATCGTGTTGAGGGGGATGAAGTTGCGCTCGATGAAGCGCAAGAGGGAGTGGTTCTTACGTCGATGGTATCAGTCTAAGGTTTCTGGAAACGCTATCCCTCCGGGTGCTATGCCTCCCCTAGGGGAGTAGAGGACGAGTCTTTTGCCGGATAGTTCAGCGAGGATCGCGGCACCAACTTGGAAACCGCGTGACTCACGTGAAAGCCTTTCCGAATCGTCTCTTGGCGGGCTGCCATCAAACTCTGCACGAAGCTCTTGGCTTTGCCTGACGGCTCGCTGGAAGGCTCTTGCGGCTGCTTGGTCTGCATCGGTGCGCTCATGGGTGTAGGAGGTAGCCCATCTCAGATTGTTGGGAGCGTCATTGTGCTACTGGTCATTGGCATCCACCCTCGCAAACAATGGCATCATTCGCCTCCGGCTGGCGCTCGCCAAGCGGCTCGTTGAAATCATCATCCAGATCCACGGGTTTCGTCTCGGGAGCGGGTTTGGCAACTTTCAGAATTTCGTTGGGAATCATGGCAGGAAAGGATACGAACTTCATGGCGCGGTGCGAGGAAATTTTACCAAGGTTAAGGATTTGTGGGGGAGATTTTGTCGTCTCGTTGTGCAACCCTCTGGCATTCAGAGGAAAGCCCATCCGAATGCCCGGTTTCATCATCGGAAGTCTTCGTTCAAGTGTGCGGATACATGACGCTCTCCGCCCAGCGGAACACTCCCCTCGTAGATGTGATGCAGTCCTTGCCTTTCGAAATGGTTTCGATCCGCCTGAGCATGGCATCGGCCTCCATACCCACCAGCCCGTTCAGCTCGGAAGTCGTGAGTGGAACGTAGTCGATCATCGTAAAATCCAGATCCTCATTGAAGTGCTTCTCCTCCACCCGTAGGCGGGCATATAGGCGGGAATCGAAGTCGCAGGTCGCGAGGTTGATCGTGAAGTCGTAACCGTCCGCCAGGAGCATGAACTGGCGCATCGTGTCGGCGACACGCTTGGGATCGGGGCGGACAGGTGCAGGCTCATCATAGCTCGGCCATTCCTCACGAGGCGCAATTCGCAGAAGATATTGAGCGGCACTACCCCGTTCCCAAGAATAGCGATCTGAGAACTCATCGAAGAGTCCCAATAGATGGTAGAATGTGCCTCTGCTCAACTTCCAGTGAAGTTCCTCCCCGATGAAGTCGCGATTGCCTTCGTCGTAATTCCGGATGTTGTTTGAAAGCCACTTGAGAAAGCGGCTGGTTGCATTCTGCGCTTCGCCAGGACTGATGCCTATTTCACGGGCAATTTTTTCAAACGGATCGAGTTCTTGTTTCATGATGGTAGGAAATGGGGAGGGTTTATGAATTAATGATGTAGTGTTCGGGTTTGATGCTAGCCTCGCCCTTCCAGCGGTAGGCAACGAGGGGGCCGTCTTTCGCGGCGCTGTGATCGAGGCAGGCGACATTGTGGCGCTCAGGAGCGAGCGGGGAATCGGCGGGCTTGAAGTAGTGGCCGAAGAATACCGGAGGAGCCTCCGAATCGTAGGGCTGGAACATCGGCAGGGCTTCCTCCGCCACCGGCCATGACTTGATTTGTTCGCTGGGCGGGAAGACGAGATCGCAGCAAGGGTGTTCCCGAGATACCGCTTCCCACCAGCGTGCGCGGAAATTTTTCCTAATCTCCCCCGTGTGGTCTTTGATCGTATGCGGAGGAGGCAGTGGCACCTCGACACCCTTGAGTAGGATTTCCAGTGCCTCGCCCTCGGGTGTGTGTTTGCCCGAGCAAGCTAGGAAGAAGTCCTCGTCATCGAAGCTGCGCCCCGCAAGTCGGGCTATCATCTCTGGATGCCATGTGGCATGCACCGCCCGGAGGCTACCAAGATCGAGGAAAAAGGGCAGCGCTTTCATCCACGGTATCCACACCTGATGCCACTCGCTTTGCGGATCGTCGTAATTCTCGAAGTCATCAAGCGTGCCTTGGTGCATCGCCCGGTTCTTGCTGCCTCGATAACGAAGCCAGTTCCGGTCAGGATCACTGCTCCGACCATTTGGATCCGCCGTGTGGAAGTAGATGGCGTTCAGCTCATGGTTGCCCATCAAGCAGAGCGCGTCGCCACGGTCGCACATGGCTTTCACGGCTCGCAACGTGGCGAGGACACCGCCGGGGAGGAAGTGGCCGGGTTTCGGATCGATCAGGTCGCCGAGGAAGAGCGCCTTGTGTCCGGCGGGAGGGACGAAAGAGCCTCCGTCGTTTTGGTATCCCATGCTCTCCATGAGGGCGCTGAGCTTGTCAAAACGGCCGTGGATGTCGGCAATGATGTCGTAGTGGATCAGGTCATTCATACGTGCGCAGCATGGCGGAAATATTTGAACCTTGAAATGGAGGATATTGCAGTTTATCTGACTCCAGAGTAATGAATGATTTCGAGCGACTTTTCGATGTGTCCGGCCTTTCGCTGGATCGGCTCCGCACCTTCCTACGTGTGGTGGAGGCGGGGAACCTTTCCAAAGCGGCCTCAGGCGATCCGACGCGGCAATCGCAGTTTTCCCGGCAGATCAAGGAGATGGAGGCGTTCTTTGGCGTGGCGTTGACGCGGAGGGTGGGACGCCGGATCGAGATCACCGATGAGGGAAAGCGTCTCGGGCTGATCATCCGCCGCCAATTCCGCGAACTCGATGATTTCCGCGAGTCCATGGCCGACCGCCGGGTGAGCGTTCGGCTCGGCTCGCAGGGGAGCGTGATCGACTGGCTGATCATCCCACGCCTGGCCGACATCCAGAAGACCCTTGGAAACACGATGGTGGAGATGGAGCAAATGAGAACCGCTGACACCGTGCGCGGTGTGGCCGACGGCAGGCTGGATTTCGGGATCGTTCGCGAGGATGCCGTGGCGGCGGAAACCAAGCGGTGGCGTGTGGGATCGGTCGGTTACGCCTTGTTTGCGGCGAACTCCCTCTGGAAGGGCTGCGCCACGCTGCATGAAATCGTCCGCAAAGCGCCATTTGCGGAACTGCTCACGGGCGGACAGTTCACCACCCGCTGGCATGAATGGCTGGCAGCGGAAAAGCTCGCCCCACAGATGCTTGCCCGAGTATCTTCGTTCACCGACCTGACACGGGTTATCCAAGCCGGTCACGCCGCAGCGGTCTTGCCCGATCTCGCCGCCGTCGATTTCGACCCGAAGAAGTTCAAGCGCTTGCCGATAGCCGCATTGAAGCCCCGAAAGCTGATCCTGATCGCGAATGCAAGGAGCCTGGATCGCTCCGGCCTCGCCCCCGGTATCGCGGAAAAGCTGGGGGTGGTTCTTCAAATGGGGTAGCTGCGTGCTTGCCCTTCATAGGATCGAAATCACGGCGGTAAGCCCAGAATTTGTCCTGTCCCTTGTCCCGCTCCCAATTGCGCAGAAAGGTGCATTTTGGTGCATTTCTGAGACAGGACGCACTTTTCTAGGCCCGGAGGAAAAAAGCCTGAATCCTTTAAAACAAAAGCCTCAGAGCGAACTCTGAGGCTTTTTCAAATGGTGGAGGCGAGGGGAGTCGAACCACCATCCGCCGCATCCTCCGCAAATACGGATACCCGCCCGATCTCGAAGATGCCGCCATCCGCACGGTGGTGCTTCAGGCAGAGGCTCTGGCGACGGAGGTGAAGGGGTAGGACGAAAGGGCAAGCATTTGCTTTCCAATCTCCTATTTCACGCTCCCAAGAATTGCCACCGCACGCTCCGCATCGCCGGTGGTCAGTCCCCGGTCTGGGTTCGTGAAAACGCATCGCTCGTTTCCAAGGATGGACTCGATTGCCAGACGCTCGTCATCGATCACCACCCAGTGGGACACTTCGGGATGCGCTTCGAGCCATACCCGGATCTCAAGGCCACGGCTGTACAGGCGGGATACGCTCGGTTCCTCCCGCAGATCGGGTGTGCCGTCGATGGCCAGGTTCTCGGGAAAGCCTTGCTCCATCCACTGCGCGTGAAGCCGGTTCACATGGCGCGGCAAACGCCAAGTCGTGGAGAACACGACCTTTGCACCCGGCACAGCGGCGAGGATCACTTTGAAAGCCTCCACGCATCGCGGATGGAAGACGGTGTTCGATGGGTCGTCACCGTCCGGCACAATCACGCCGTCGATGTCGAGGAAGATGATGGGCGGATTCATTTCAGGCATCTGGGAAGGATTTTCGGCGCGTGGGTTGATCTAGTGGGATCAGTCTTGAACAAGGTGATACTCACGTTATCCGTCCGAGCCAGATCAGCGTCTAGCCGTTTGGCGAATCGGATAAGATTATCTGCTCATGGAATAATCGATGGCGTTTCTTTTTTGAGGCTTTTATCAGCGATTCCCCCGATCTATTGAATTTCCTTAACAACTCACTCCACATTTCGACTCAATGTCCATCCAAGTAACCGCCAGCCTAGCCCCGAAAATAGGCTTCGCCTCCCATCAGAACGCCGTCGCGCTATTGCAGGAGCTGACATTGGAAAATCCGGGCGAAGATGCATTACAAAATCTGATAGTCCGGCTGAGTTCCGCGCCGATATTTCTGGAGGGGAAGAACTGGAAGATCGACGTCCTGCAACCGGGCGCTTCGATTCGGATGACTGATCGGAATCTGAATCTAGATGCTGCCTTCCTCGCGGATCTGATGGAGAGCGTGCGCGGCGAGATACTCATCGAGGTGAGCCGGGAGGAAGAGATTCCGCCGCTCTTCTCCGGCCGATACCCGGTGGAAGTGCTGGCGAAGAACCAGTGGGGTGGCACCGGTTCGATGCCCGAGCTGCTCCCAGCCTTCTGCATGCCGAACGATCCGGCTGTGGATAAGGTGCTGAAGGCAGCCAGCGACGTTCTCCGGCGCGCAGGCAAAGAATCCGGAATCGATGGTTACAAAAGCAAGTCTCGCACCCGCACCTGGGAGCTTGCCTCCGCCATTTGGTCCGCCATTTCCGGCCTTGGCCTCGGCTACGCTTATCCTCCCGCAAGTTTCGAGGTCGAGGGTCAAAAGGTTCGTACGCCGGGGGCTATCCTAGAAGGTCGTCTGGCCACCTGTCTGGACACATCCATGTTGTTCGCCTCGGCCTTTGAGCAGGCAGGCTTGAATCCCCTGATCATCCTTTCCGACGGACATGCCTTCGTCGGCCTCTGGCTCCAGCCGCAGGAATTCTCCCAACTCACCACCGACGAGGCCGCCGCCGTGCGCAAGCGGGTAGAACTCCAGGAGCTACTCGTTTTCGAGACCACCTTGGTCACGCAGTCACCTGCTCCCTCCTTCAGCGCGGCGGTGGAGGCTGCCAAGAAGAACCTGAGTGATGAGCAGTTCCACATGGCGGTTGATATCCGGCGGACAAGGATGCGCAAAATCAAGCCGCTGGGACTTAGCACACCGGGCGCTGTCGTGGACTCCACTTCGCCAACTCCGCTTGTCAGTGATTCATTGGAAGAGGCTCCGCGCTTGCCTGCCTTCGACGTGGAAATCTCCGAGGAACCGACCACGGCTGACGACCGTGTCTCCCTGTGGCAGCGGAAGCTCCTGGACCTGACCGCGCGCAACCGCCTCCTGCACCTGCCGGAGCGTAGCAAGCATGTGCCATTGGTCTGCCCCGATCCGGGAGCGCTGGAGGATCTGCTCTCAGCCGGAAAGACGATCCGGATTTCCGCTTTTCCGGATCTCGAAAAAGGAGGCCGGGATGCCAAGCTCTACGAACAGCAGAACCGGGAGGAACTCCACCATCAATATGCCAGGGAAGCTCTGCAATCCAACGAGGTGCTGTCGCCGTTGCCCCAAAAGAAGCTGGAAGCAGAACTGATCGATCTCTATCGCAAGGCTCGCACGGACATGGACGAGGGCGGAGCCAACACACTCTTCCTGGCCTTGGGATTTCTGAATTGGAAAAAGACTGCCGATGACACGCGCAGCTACCGTGCCCCGCTGATCCTGCTGCCGGTAAAGCTGTTGCGCAAAAGCGCACTCTCCGGAGTTACGATGACGGTGCACGAAGACGAGCCCCGCTTCAACCTCACCCTGCTAGAACTCCTCCGGCAGGACTTCGACCTGAAAATCCCGGGACTCGATGGAGACCTGCCACAGGATGACAGCGGCATCGACGTGGTTGGGGTCTGGAATCGCGTGCGCACCGCAGTGAAGGAAATCCCGGGCTTTGAGGTGACCACTGAGATCGCACTGGGGACGTTCTCGTTTGCTAAATATTTAATGTGGAAAGACCTCACAGATCGAAAGGATCAGTTGATCACAAACTCCGTGGTCAAGCATCTCATCGAACGCGGTGAGGAGAAGTTTGGCGGTGATTCCCAATATCCCAGAGAGTCGGATCTGGATGCCATGATTTCCCCGGCAGAGTTGTTCACTCCGCTGCCGGCGGACTCCTCCCAGATTGCGGCCGTCGTAGCTTCGGCCCGTGGCTGCAACTTCGTGCTCGATGGCCCTCCAGGAACCGGAAAGTCACAGACCATCGCGAACATGATTGCGCATAACCTATCGATCGGGAGGCGGGTGCTATTCGTCGCCGAGAAGATGGCGGCCTTGGATGTTGTCCACCGGCGTCTGGCGGAGAAGGGCATCGCCGAGTTCTGCCTTGAGGTTCATTCAAACAAGACGTCCAAGACGGAAATCCTCCAGCAGCTCGACCGCGCCTGGAGTGCCCGTGGCGACTTGAGCGCAAGTGAGTGGACTCGCGAAACTGATCGGCTCAGGACGTTGCGCGACCGCCTGAACGGTGTTTGCGATCGGTTGCACTTGCGGCATTCAAACGGCATAACGATCCATCAGGCCGTCGGTCGAGTGACTCGTGATCATGGCACGGCGACGCCCCGGCTAAGTTGGGCTACCGGCACGCAGCATAGTACAGAAGAGTTCAACTCCATGATCGAGACCGCACACCGGCTGGATCTCAATTTCGATGCCTATTCGGACGCGCCCGTGGATTTCTCGATCATCGAACAAAGCGAATGGTCGAACGGGTGGCAGGAGGCAATTCTAGGCACGGCAAAAACCTTACCTGCCAAGATCGACGCCCTGGTTGCTGCGAGGGAACAACTCAAGGGTTCTTGTCAGTTCGACGTCGCTGCCGTGACCGACGTCGCGATGGAGCGCCTCGCGCGGTTTGTTCGGATACTCCTGTCAACGCATAGGAAGGACATGAGCTTTGCCTTTGCACCGGATCTCAGCGACAAGCTCGCGGCGGCGCGACGATTTCTCCCGCTGCTGCGGGAGTATAGGGAGGCGGAAGGGGAACTATCCGTGCGCTACAGCCCGGAAGCAGCCCGGATGATCGATGTGGATAAGCTCGATGCGCAGTGGATCGCCGCAAACAAGAAATTCTGGTTATTGGCCAGCTTGGCGAAAAAAGGGGTTTCAAAGGCTCTTGCAGCGCAGGCGGGTGCCAGTTTGCTACCCGAAGTGGCAAAGGATGCGCCCCGGCTGCGCCGCATGAAAGAACTCCTGCACCAAATGGATGACCTTAAGCCAATCCTTGTCGGCATCCCCGGCAGCGCTGGTCTGGATACCCAGGACATGGTGGTGGAGGAGTCCATCGGAATTGCAGAATGTATCCAGCAACAACTGCCGACGTTGATTTCAAGCCCGGACGCACTGATTGCACTGAAAGGATTCGCCCGTCGTCTGGTCGTGGATGCCAATGAACTTCTAGGCTCGGATGGCGCGATTGCCTTGGCCGTCGCCAACCTTGAAGGAGCTATCTGGGTGTATCGTGATATTTATGGACGCTTTACCGATCTTTGTTCGATTACGCAACCGGAGAGGCTTTCCTTGGATCAAATCAAAGCCGCAGCCGATACCATCACCACCAGCGAGACCCGGCTACGCTCTTGGTGTACCTGGCGTCGTGTCCGACAAACCGCGATCCAACAGAATCTCACGCCGCTGGTAGCAGCCATTGAGGAAGGCCGACTGGCCAAGGGGGAAGTGGAGCCTGCATTTTTGACCGCTTACTCCAAGTGGTTCGCCGCTGAAATGATCGATCGCGAACCGATCCTCCGGGACTTCGTCTCAGCAGAGCACATGGACAGCATCGAGGAGTTCCGGCGAGTCGACGACCAGGTAGCGAAGCTCACGGCGGAATACACCCGGACAGTTCTGTGCGGTCGGCTTCCTTCAAAAACCGAGGTGGGAAAAAAAGATGGCTACGGGATCCTTAAACATGAATTGCAGAAAAAGCGCAGCCACAAGCCCCTGCGCAAGCTGGCGAGTGAAATGGGAGAGGCTTTCGGCCACCTTGCTCCGTGCATGTTGATGAGTCCGCTCTCGATCGCCCAATATCTACCCGCAGACCAGCAGCTGTTCGATCTCGTCATTTTTGATGAGGCATCGCAGATCACGCCGTGGGATGCCGTCGGCTCCATCGCACGCGGCAAGCAAGTCGTTATCGCCGGAGATCCGCGCCAAATGCCCCCCACTAACTTTTTCCAAAGGGGTTCCAACGACAGTGAGTTTGATGGCGACGTGGAGGGGGATCTGGAAAGCATCCTCGACGAATGTCTGGCGGTGGGGATACCGCGTCACAGCTTGAACTGGCACTACCGCAGCCGTCACGAAAGCCTGATCGCCTTCTCGAATCACGCCTACTACGGGAACAATCTCATCACTTTCCCTGCGGCGGTGACAAGGGACAGCGCCGTGATCTGGAGGCGGGTGCAGGGCATCTATGCAAAAGGCCAGGGCCAAACGAACCAATTGGAAGCAGAGGCCATCGTGGCGGAAACGGTGAAGCGATTGACGGATCCAAAATTCATCAAGTCTGGCCATACGCTGGCCATCATCACTCTCAACTCGAAGCAACAAAAACTCATCGAGGATCTGTTGGATGCGGCACGGCGCAGTCATCCTGAAATCGAACCTCATTTCAGCGAGGAACTCTCCGAACCCGTGGTCGTGAAGAACCTCGAAACCGTGCAAGGTGACGAACGAGACGTGATCCTGCTGGGAATCTGTTATGGACCGACAGCACCCGGAGCCGGAACGATGTCGATGAACTTCGGCCCGCTCAACCGGGACGGAGGCGAACGGAGGCTCAATGTCGCAGTCACCCGCTCCAAGCAGGAGATGGTGGTGTTTACCTCCTTCGATCCTTCGCTGATCGATCTCAACCGTACCAGCGCCCGCGCGGTGCGGGATCTCAAACATTTCCTGGAGTTCGCGGATCGGGGGTCACGGGCCTTGGCGGAAGCCGTGCAGGGCTCGGTGGGTGGTTTCGACTCCCCATTTGAAGAAGCCGTGGCCGGGAGGCTCCAGGACAAGGGCTGGGAGGTGATCCCTCAAGTGGGAGTCTCCCGCTTCCGGATTGATATCGGAATCGTCCACCCGGATCGCCCCGGTGATTTCCTCGTAGGCGTGGAGTGCGATGGGGCGACCTATCATCGCAGCGCCACCGCCCGCGACCGCGATAAGGTCAGGGCTGCCGTATTGGAAGGTTTGGGGTGGAATCTTCTACGCGTCTGGTCGACGGACTGGTTCGTGGATCAGGAGCGGGAAATCGAGCGCCTCCACGCAAACCTAGAATCACTGCTCAGCGTGCATCGACAGCAAAGGGCAACGGAGCCAGCGAACGTCGTGAATATCGGAACTGCGATAAACGACACCATGCCGGCGTTGATCGCTTCCAATATGAACGGCTTTTCAAGGCGTGCCGACGAACCGGCCTCCGCATCCGTGATGGCGGCCACGCTCGACATACTGATGAGCCAGGAGCCCACCATCTACCCGACGACAGATTACTCAGAATACTCGAACCGTATCGATCCGGAGAACTTCCACAACGCGAACTACGATTCCACCCTTCAGGAATTGATTCGGCTAACGCTCCAGCTGGAGGCTCCCATCGCCGCCGACCTGCTAGTCCAGCGTATTGCGCGTGCCCATGATTTCAAGAGAACAGGTCGCCTCATACGGGAAAGGGTCCTGGCTTTGGTAGATGACCATTTCCACCTACGGGAGGATCCCATCAGCGGCTCCTACGTCTGGCTCCATGAAGACGAGCCAGCTGCAATGATCTCGTATCGCGTTCCGTGCGAAGGAGAGGTCGCACGCAGTATAGAGGACATTCCCAGCGAGGAGCTTCTGGCGGCAGCACTCCATGCAGGAGTGGAATGCTCTGCCGTTCAAATTGCCCGGACTTTCGGGAATAGGCGCTTAACAACCTCGGGCAAGGAACGCATCGACCGCGCTATCGAGATACTTGAGGAGCGCCGCAAGGCCATCAGCTCCGCTTTGCCTATCGGAGACCAGAAAGCGTAATCTAGCTTTAATCCTCAAGAGGCCAGTAACCCTCGTCGGTCATATCCGCTACCTTCTCCATGCCGTTTGAGCGAATCCACGCCTCGGCGGCAGCACGGGAGCCGAAGTCATGCGCATCTATCGCGTCCGGTGTGGACATCGTGTAGGTCGTCGGAGGACTGACTCCCCCCAGGGTCAGCATCATCACGAACCGGCCATCGGGCTTCTCGACAAGGTAGCGCACGGCCAAATCTCCCGCCGCATCACGTCGGAGCAACCGAAAACCTGCTCCATGTCTATGTCGTTACGGATCACCGATGAGGGAAGGTCACATAAAAACCGCGCAACAGACCGTGCAATAGAATTGGTTATACCCTGCATTTTGTCGCATTTCATGGCATTATCCACCTTCCCGCCCCACAAAGGAGAAAGCCGCTAACCCTTTGAGGATTAACGGCTTTCATTGGTTGCGGGAGTAGGATTTGAACCTACGGTCTTCAGGTTATGAGCCTGACGAGATACCTGACTTCTCCATCCCGCGTTTGGATGTGGGTCTTGCGACCGGGTGGCAAACCTAGTTCGGTGAGGATCGGATTGGCAAGTCGGAATTTGCTTCCGCTCGATTTTTCCGCTTCGCTGCGTGCACACGGCCATGGATTTGATCGATACAAGGAAGAGGACCCTGGAATGGGAGGAGTGGCAGGCAATTTGCGATTCGCATCTCGCGGAGGCACAGATCTTCACGGACAGGGCGCGGTTCCGGCGCGACCGCGGCGAGGAGCATCCCGTGAAGGATTTCCTTTTCCGCTACTATCCCTATCCGATCGCCTTGCTGGAACTCTGGCAGCCGGCCTTGGGGATCTCCCTGCGGTTCGATGACATATCGGCCCTCCCCGCCCGCTTTCTCGGCAAGCGCTACCGCACGGCGGGCGGCGTATGTGAACTCGATCCGGGATCGGCTTCCGAAAAGGAGCTGCAACGGCTCTCCTGGATACGAAGCCTGCTGGTCGCGACACAGAGCCACGCGCCGAATTTCGCATGCCATGGCCTGCACGAGTGGGCAATGGTTTATCGTGCCGAGGAAATCCGCCACTCCTCCATCGCGCCGTTGCGTTTGCCGCAAGGCGAGATCGATGCGCTCGTCGAATCACGCACCATCGCCTGCACGCACCACGACGCGTTCCGGTTTTTCTCGAAGCAGGCGCTATCGCTGAACCGTTTCCAACCCACCCTCGACACGCGCCACGAGAACGAGCAGCCGGGCTGCGTCCATGCGAATATGGATCTCTACAAATGGGCGGCGAAATCGATGCCGTGGATCGGGTCGGATCTGCTTCTTGAAACATTCCGCCTCGCCCTGCGCCTGCGTGACCTCGATATGCGCGCCAGCCCCTATGATCTCTCGGCTTGGGGTGTGGTGCCGGTGAAAATCGAGACAGGCGAAGGACGGCGGGAGTACGAAACGGAACAGCGCAGGCTCGCGGAAGAGGCGCGGGTCTTGCGCAACAAGCTCATCGGTTCACTGGGTTGCATCGTTGGGAAAGGATGTCCCGGCGGCGGAACGGAACCATGACTTCCGCCCGCGGATGGATCAAACGCCCTGCCAGCCGAGCTTTTGCCGCAGCGCCCCGTAAAAGGAGGTGCCTTCGAGAAGCAACAGGTGGAAAGAACGGTCGGATTTTTTCACCGTTACGCGGTCGCCTGGATCGATGCGGGTTGTATCGCGGCCATCGACGGTGAAAAGCATGGGGCCGTCATCCGCGCGTTCCGGCGAGATCTCGATTTCCACGTCGTCCGAAAGCACCAGGGAGCGCTGGCTGAGGCTGTGCGGGCAGATCGGCGTGATGACCATTACGGAAGCCAGCGGAGCGATCAGCGGGCCGCCGGCGGAAAGCGAATAGGCGGTGGAGCCCGTTGGCGTCGCCACGATGAGCCCGTCGGCACGGTAGCGGTTCAGCCACTCGCCGTTGACCATGGCCGTGAGGGTCACGAGGCGCCCGGTTTCGCCCCTCGCCATGGTGACCTCGTTGAGCGCGTGGTAAACGACCGTCGATCCATCCCTGCGGATCACGGTGGCCTCAAGCAACATGCGGGGGCTGATTGAGAAGCGCCCCTCCGACACGGCGTCCGCGAAGCGCCCGATATCAGCGTCCGTGCAGGTGGTCAGAAAGCCGAGCGTGCCGATATTGATCCCCGCTACAGGCCTGTCGAATTTTCCGAAACGGGAAACCGCGTGCATCATCGTTCCATCGCCGCCGAGCACCGCCGCCATATCCACATGGGCGGCGAATTCCCCCGCGAGGATTCCGCCCCGCTCCCCTGCCATCGCTGCGGTGTCGCGCTCGAGGACACACTCGCAGCCGCGGGCCTCCAATGCCGCCCGCAAGGCCATCATCGTTTTTAGTCCCCCGGTCTTCTGCGGGTTGAGCAATATCCCTACTTTCACATGAACAGGCTTACGGTAATTTCCGCCGATGACAAGAGCCTAACGGCGCGCAGGTGGGAAAGTCACCTGCCCAGAAGCCGCTTCACGGTGGGGACGATGTCATCCAGTTCCTCCACGACCACGAACTGGCTGTCATCGCACCAATTGCGGAGAACCTTGATCAGGGGTGTCCAGAATCGGGTGCCCCCCGCGTCTTCGCGATTGAAGACGACAACCGGTTTCCCCGCCATGCCCTTGTTGCCCTGATGCTTGAAGATCATCAGGGCGAGCATTTCCTGCACGGTTCCCGCACCGCCGGGAAAGATCACGAAAGCATCCGAGCGCTCGATCATGATTTCCATGCGGGTGTAGATATCGGGCTTGAGCCAGAAACTGGACAGGCCATCGGGCAAGCCCTCGAGTTCGATAATGTGGGGGACGTTCGATCCCCCCGTCCAACCGCCGGCTTCGACGGAACCGCGCACGACCTCACCCATGATCCCGGATTTCCCGGCGCCCGAGACGCAGCCGAAACGGCTCTCCGCCAGGAGTCTCCCCAGCGTGTAGCCGTCTTCCAGATAATCGCGTTTCTCGATCGTCGCGGAGCAGAACACGCAGACGTTACCGATACTGTCACCGGGCTCGGGTGTCTCGAAAGATTCCCCGCGGCTTTCGCCGGTCTTTTCACGGCCGGCATCCGGCAGACCCTTGCCGCGGGCGTGCTCAAGGATCCCGAAGACTTCATCAACACGTTCGGCGACGAGGAGGTAATCGCGGGCGTTCTGCTTCACGGTGCCGAGGGCGCTCAGATGATCAAGCAACTCGTAGAGCGCCGTCCAGGATCCGTCGGAATTCAGCAGGACGGTGGGCTTGCCCTCCAGGTTCCTGTCGAGCGTCTGGTATCCGACAAACACCGAGATCGCCTTGAACAGATCCTCCAGGGTCGCGCCCGGCGTGAACACGAAGGCGTCGGCCTCAATGATTTTTTTCTCGATGTTTGAGAGGGTGATCCGCTGGTCGCCGTTGGAGTTGTATATATCCCAGCCCTTGCTGAAAAGTTCGTAAAGCAGCCGTGCGCGGATCTCCCTGTTCGGATCCTTCGTGTCTTTCACTGTCCCCGCCAATCTCACCTTCGCCATCGTCGTTTTGCTTTTTTTTGATTTCCCGAAACGCGCCGTTCCTCTCGACTCGGCGCATCGGGTGGATAACCTGCACCCATGGATCGCTTTCTGCAAGCCGCGCTTGATGAGGCCATTGAGGGACTTCGCGAGGGTGGCATTCCCATCGGCAGCGTGATAGTGCACGACGGCGAAATCATAGGTCGCGGCCATAACCGGCGTGTTCAGAAAGGCAGCGCCATCCTGCACGGGGAGATGGATGCCCTTGAAAACCTGGGACGCCAGCCGCCGGGAATTTACAGGGACTGCACGCTGTATACCACCCTATCGCCATGCCCCATGTGCGCTGGCGCGATTCTCCTCTACGGCATCCCGCGGGTGGTGATCGGCGAGAACCGGACTTTCCTCGGAGCCGAGGATCACCTCCGGGCGCACGGCGTGGAACTCATCGTCCTCGACGATCCCGCCTGTGTCCAGATGATGGAGGTCTTCATCTAGGAAAACCCCAAGCTCTGGAACGAGGACATCGGGGAAGCCTGATTAAGCCTAAAATCCGCAGTTCAAACGAAGATTTTCACCGCAGAGGCGCAGAGGTCGCAGAGGGAACGCTGAGAAGAGTTTGTGTTTTGGGATGTTGCAGGGCATTTTTCACGGCAATTCCATTTCACCCATTGGGTGAACCAAGCAGTTCCATCGGTTTCCCAACTTTCCTATCTTCCCACATGCAGGGCTCTGCGTTCCTTTGCGACCTCTGCGCCTCTGCGGTGAAAAATTAATACCCAACTGCGGTATCTAGGTTAAGAGGAGCATGACCTAGGCCTCGCCTGCGTTCCCCTTAGTGATTGAGGAAAGCGGTGAGTGGCGAAGTCGGATGTGCGGTGTCGGACGGTTGGGGGAGTCCTAGCTCGAAGGCGGTGCGGCCGGCCTCGACGGCCTGTTTGAAGGCGACGGCCATTTTAGCGGGGTCGGAGGCGATGGCGATGGCGGTGTTGACGAGGACGGCGTCGGCCCCGAGTTCCATGGCCTCGGCGGCGTGGCTCGGAGCTCCGATGCCGGCGTCCACGACGACAGGGACGGTGGCCTGGGCAATGATGATGGCGATCTGGTCGCGGGTGGTGATGCCTTTGTTGGAGCCGATCGGGGAGCCGAGGGGCATGACGGTGGCGCAGCCGCATTCCTGGAGGCGCTTGGCGAGGACGGGGTCGGCGTTGATGTAAGGGAGCACGGTGTAGCCTTCCTTGACGAGGATTTCGGCGGCCTTGAGCGTCTCGATGGGATCAGGGAGGAGGTAGGTGGGGTCGGGATGGATCTCGAGCTTGATCCATTTCGGCAATCCGGCGGAGTGGGCGAGGCGGGCGAGGCGGACGGCTTCCTCGGCGTTCATCGCGCCGCTGGTGTTGGCGAGGAGGAGGTATTTCTCGGGATCGATGAAATCGAGGATGGTGGCGAACTGATCCTTGTTTCCCGATAGGTCGGCGCGGCGGAGGGCGACGGTGACGATCTGCGTGCCGGAGGCGGCGAGGGCGTCGCGCATGGATTCGTTGGAGGGGAATTTCCCGGTACCAAGGAAGAGGCGGCTGCTGAAGGTGCGGTCTGCGATGGTGAGCATGGGTGGATGTGTCGATTGTTAGTGGGGACTACAAATCCTCACTACGGACTGGGACTACAAGTCCCAGCCACGGTTACTGGGAGAGTTGCTTCGTGAGCCAGTGTTCGAAGGCTTGGTGGTTGTCGAGGTGGTATTGGTGGGTACGGAGGGCGAATTGGTTGCCGGTGGCGATGTTGGCGGGGAGGTCGTCGATGTAGAGGGTTTCCGCGGGAGTGAGGGAGTATTTCTCGATGGCGTGTTGGTAGATTTCCGGCTCGGGCTTGATGGAATCGACCTCATAGGAGAGGATGGCGCCGTGGAAGAGGGAGAACTCGGGGTAGGCCTCGAAGACCCAGGGGCAGTGGATGGCGTTGGTGTTGGAGAAGAGGATGAGGCGGTGGCCGGCTGCGTGGAGGGCGCGGACGGTTTCCCACATGGGTTCGTTCGGCGTGAAGATGTGCCGCCAGGCGTGGTGGAAATCATCGTGCGACGCGGTGGAACGGAGGGTGGCGAGCGCCCAGTCGGTGTAATCGGAGACGGAGATACGGCCGGTCTCGAACTCGTCCTTTTTCGCGAGGAGTTCGGAAAGGGCGGACGCGGGATCGGGGTGACCGGGCGGGAGGAAGGTTTTCAGCGAAGCCTCGAAATCGAAATCGAGGAGGACTTTGCCGATGTCGAAGAGGAAGGAAAGAGATTGGATATTGGATATTGGAGATTGGGTATTCACGGACGGTGATTCTCGAGGTTGGATAGGATGAATTGGGCAGCGGTGATGGCTCCGTCGTTGCGGTTGTGGGCGGCGAGGGCGGCTTTCATGGAGCGCCATTTCGCGGCGCGGTTCGCTAGCATGTGGGTGATGGCTTCGGTAAGATCTTTGGGGTTCTCGGCGAGATCTCCCGCGCCAAGCTGCTGGAGGAGGCGGAGGTTTCCCTCCTCTTGGCCGGGAACGAGGTGATGGATGAGCATGGGGCAGCGGGCGGAGATGGCCTCGTGGACGGTGGCACCGCCGGCCTTGCCGACGACGAGGTGGTGCTTGTTGAGGAGCTGCGGGACTTTCCGCGTCCATCCGAGCAGGCGGACGCGGCCGGGGTAAGCGGCCTTGATCTCGCGGGCGCGGGATTGCAGGAGGCGGAAGTTTTTCCCCATGACGATGGTGAGGTGCACATCGGGCGAGGCGTCGAGCAGGGCGCGGCTGTGGCGGCGGACGAAGGGTTTCTTGGCGGTGGGGAAATAGAGGATGCGGAAGGGTGTGCAGGAGTCATCCGCCGCTACGGGGTTGAGTTCCGAGAAAGCCGGGTTCACGGGGAAGCCGGTGTCGGTGATTTTTTCACCGGGGATGCCCCAGCAGCGCATCGTTTCGAGCGTCGTCTGATCGCTGACAAGAAAATGGTCGGTGGGCGCGCGAAGCCATGACGCGTTGATCTCGATGGAGTCGGTGACGACGGTGAAGACGGGGAGGCGACGGCCGGTTTCCTTGAAATTCCGTTCGAGAAAATAGGGGTAGATCGGGTATGTGCAGGCGATGGCGTGGGGCTTGTATTCGCCGACGAGGCCTTCGAGATAACTCTCCGGGTGACGCATCAGCGGGATGTCGGGTCGGGAGAAGTCGCACTCGTCGGTACCACGGTAAATCGCCTCCCAGACGCGGGGGAAATGGGTGGTGACGAGGCGGTAACCCCACTGCATCAGGGCGGTGGAGTTCGGCATGGAGAGCACGCAGGGATCGGCGACGCGGGTTTCGGCGCCCATTGCCTTGAGCGCGAGGGACAGGTTGCGCGCGGCGCTGTTGTGGCCTTCGCCGAAGGCGGCGGTGAGGATGAGGATTCTCGGTTTCTCTGGCATGGATTGCTTTCCCGGAGCGACTTTACGTGACAACCAAGCGTTGCGTCTATGGGCATTTCTGCTTTCCTTGCTTCGCCCATGGCAAAGGATAAGGAAAAACAGAAGAATGAGTTGAGGCCGGTGGATGAGGACGCCGAATCCAACATCCGCTTCGTGCGCCTGGGCAAAGACGCGGTCGAGGAGATGGAGGAATTGCCACTCGTTCGGCTGGGCGAGAGGACCAGCCCTGACCTTCCGCTTAATCCCTCCGGAAAGGAGGATGTAAGGATCCGTTCGATCGAACCGGATGTGGGTTCGCTGATCGAGAGAGATGTCCAAGTGATGGAGGATTCCTGGGACTCGGGGGAGGCTCCTGATCGCACCTTTGCATGGGGCTGGGTTGCGCTCGTGGCGTGCGTGTTTTCTGCGGCTATCCTATGGTCACTCGCGAATCTGAACAAAGCGGGCGAGGAGAGCGCAATGTTGGCAAGAGAGACTCAGTCTATCATGGACGAAGAGAACCAAGAAGAGATCGATGCAGAGACCCAGGTGAGCACCATCGAGGGTGCAGTCCGTGATTTTTTCAACTCGAGATCGGTGGAGGAAATGCTCCGCTACGTTCGCCATCCCGAAAGGGTGCGCCCGTTGATGGAGGGCTTCTATGCGGAATCCGCGCCCAAGCCGGTGCGCATCAAGAACTTTCTCACTTTGGAGCCGCTGACTATTGATAATCGCGCCTCATACTGGATGGTTTCCTGCGAGTTGGAAGGAAACCAGCGAACGCAGCTGATGTTGGAGTCGGTATCGGTCAAGGAGGCGAGAGTGGATTGGGAAACCTTCGTTTGCTACCAGCCAATGGCATGGGACGAATTTGCGAAAAAAAGACCGGGCGGATACACGGGGGACTTCCGGGTTTATGTTGAGAAGGATCGGTTCCATAGCCATGAGTTTTCCGATTCGAAAGCCTTCGATTGTTATCGGCTAACGGCGCTCCGCGGGGAAGAGGTGCTCTTCGGCTATGTGCCGCGAGAGCGGGGTTTAGGCCTCAGGATGGATGAGTTAACCGCCGGCAAGGAAGGCGAGACCCTGTCCATGTTGCTACGCCTGCACATTCCTCAGGGGCTCAAGTCGCCGCACGGGGTTGTGATCAAGGAAATCGTGAGCCCGAGATGGTTTTTCGAAGATTATCCACAGGAGGGTGAGCCTTGACAGGAGAGGATGGTTTGGAAAAAGCGCAAGCGACTTCCCGCTGCCCGGTGGGTTTGGGCGCAGCGCTGACAGGCTCGGCGGTGTTTTTCCTTTTCCAATACGCCGCGGCGCTGGTGAAGCTCGGGCAGACCTCCGGGAGGATGGAGAACAAGTTCAGCGCGCTGGCGCGGGACAAATACCTGGATTTCCTGATCTGGCAGAACGTCCATGTGCTCTTCGCTTACGTGATCCTTGCGGTTCTCTTCGCGATCATCCTTGCGCCTTTCGTCTCGGACTTGTGCGGTCGCTTCGCGCTGCGCGTTTTCTGGCACAAGGTGCTTCTGGCGATTCTCGGTGCGTTTGCTGTGCACGGATTTTTCGTTCTGAGGCTGGTGGAGACGCGGCCCTATTTTCTGGACGACGCGAAATACGGCCATTGGTATTTCGAGATCCTGAACGTTGTGCCGGATGCGGCCAAGCCGATGGTTTTTTTCCTGCTCTTCAAGGGGCTGCCGGCGGGTATCCTGGTTTACCTCGCCTGGTGGTATTGGAGCAACCTTTCGAGGAAAAGCCGGACGGTGACGTTCTCGTGCGTTTGCGTGCTTGCGGCATTCGTATTTTGGCAGATCGGCAAGCCGGAGCGAAAGATCGCCGCCGCGGTGGACGCGAAGGGGGAAAGGCAGCCGAACGTGATCCTCATCGGTTCCGATTCCCTTCGCGGCGACCGTCTCGGCTACACCGGCTACCGCCCCCGGCGGACGGATGGCCCGGCGGCTGCGGGTGTTTCGCCGAGGATCGATGCCCTGGCATCGCGGTCGGTGAACCTGGAGAACTGTTTCACGCCGATCGCCTCGACGCTCGAGTCGGGGACAACGCTGATGTCATCGTCGTATCCGCACACGCACGGTTTCCGGCACATGTATCCGGATGCGGAGACGCTGGAAGGTGTGAAATCGCGCGTCCGGCCGTTGGCGAAGGTGCTTGCGGAAAAAGGCTACGACACTGCCGTGTTCGGGGATTGGTGCGCGGGATATTTCGAAATGATGCCGCTGGGCTTCGAACATGTTTCCGTATCCAGCTTTGACAATTTCAAGATCTACATGAGCCAGGCGGTGGTGATGGCGCACTTCGTGATCCCGCTGTATTTCGATCATCCGGCGGGATACGCGGTGTTCCCCCAGCTCGGTTCCTTCGCCCAGTTCGTGACGCCCGAGGTCGTGACCGACCGCGTCAGGAAACGGCTGGGCGCGGTTTCGGAAAGCGGCAGGCCGTTCTTTTGGCACGTGTTCTATTCCTGCAACCACCTGCCCTACCGCAGCCCGGAGCCTTACAACAGCATGTTCGCGGATCCCGGTTACTCGGGGCCTAACAAAAGCGGCGTGGATTTCGACATCGACTCGTTCATCGGCGGGACAGATCTGGAGAACAAGTGGAAGGCACTGCCCGAAAGGGAAATCCGGCAGATCCGCGACCTATATGACGGCTGCACCCGGCAGTTCGATCACAACGTGGGCATGGTCCTCGACGAGCTGAAGGAGCGCGGCCTCGCGGAGAACACCATCGTGATCATCACCGCCGACCACGGCGACAACCTCTACGAGGAAGGCGTAACCTTGGGGCACGGACTCACTTTCAACGGAGCCGCAAGAGGCAACCATGTGCCGCTGCTTTTCCATGTGCCCGGAGCTGAGGCGGCCAGGATCGCCTCGCAGGTGAGGATGATCGACATTGCGCCGACAATCGCGGATCTGCTGGGGGCGCCCAAACCGGATTCATGGGAGGGCAAAAGCTTCGCGGGATGGTTGAACGGCACCGAAAAGCCCGCCGCGCGCGCATTTTACGGCGAGACCGGGTTTCCCTTCGTCCAGTTCCGGGTGCCGGGCATAGAGCGCCCGAAGCTTCCGCCGATGGACCGGATGAATTTCATCGACGATTCCTTCAACTATCAGTTCGTCCTCAGGGACGAGTTCGAGGAACCCTTGGTGAATGCCAAGCAGAGATGCCTCATGACGGAGAAATGGAAACTGATCTGCACACCTACCGCTGATGGCGGGCGTCACTTCGCGCTCTTTTCAAGACAACCCGATGCGTATAGCGAGGTGGATGTCGCACCAACCAACCCGGATGTCGTTGCGCCGATGAGGGCCGCCTTGGAGAGATGGATGGACGAAAAAACCGAAACCCCCCTTGTGGAAATTTTCCCGCAAGGTGAGTGAGCTCATTTCGCCATCAATGCCTCGATCTCGTCGGCCTCGATGGGGATGTTCGCCATGAGGTCGATGTTGCCGTCCTCTCCGATGAGGTAATCGTTCTCGAGGCGGACGCCCATCCTTTCCTCGGGGATGTAGATGCCCGGCTCGATGGTGAAAATCATACCCGGTGCGACGGCCTGGTTGGAGGGCGATACGTCGTGCACATCGAGACCCAGGTGATGGGATGTGCCGTGCATGTAGTATTTCTTCACGAGCGGCTTGTCCTTGGGGGCGGCGGCGGCCTCCTCGGCGGTGTAGAGCCCGAGTCCGATGAGTTCCTTGTCCATCTGGGCGACGACCATTTTCTGGAAATCCGCGATGAATATGCCCGGACGCAGGATGGAATCCGCGTAACGCACCATGCGTAGCACGGCATTGTAAACGTCCTTCTGGCGCGGCGTGAATTTTCCGGAAACGGGGATCGTGCGGGTCATGTCCGCGTTCCAACCGCCGTATTCGGCGGCGACATCGAGAAGCAGCAGATCGCCGTCCTCAAGTATTTGGTCGTTGGGTGTGTAATGAAGGATGCACGCGTTCAGCCCGCCCGCAATGATGGGGCCGTAGGCGAAGCCGTGCGAGCCGCGCTTGATAAACTCATGGATGAACTCGGCCTCGACCTCCCATTCGCCGACACCGGGCTCGACGAAGCCGAGCACGCGGCGGAAACCCGCCTCGGTGATATCGCAGGCGATCTGGGTGAACTCGACTTCCTCATCCGATTTGATGGAGCGCAGCCCGTAGATCAGGGGGGCGAGGCGGCGGTAGGTGTGCAGCGGGAAGCGCGCCTGACACTCTCTCGCGAAGCGCAATGATTTCGTGCCAAAAGCTAGGTCGCCGCGCGGGTGCTCATTTGTCGGGAGGTAAACGGACTCGGCCTGGGGCATGAGGCGGTTCACGATGCCGTCGAATTCCGAGGTCCACTCGATGCGAGCCACGCCGGTTCTTTCCCTTGCCTGCTGCTTCGTCAGCTTGGCTCCCTCCCACACCGCGATGTGGTCGTTCGATTCGCGGAGAAAAAGGATCTCACGGTCTTCCGGCTCCCGCGCCTCCGGAAAAAGGATGAGCGCCGTTTCCTCCTGCGCGACACCGGTAAGGTAGAAAAGGTCGCTGCTCTGCTTGAAAGGCTGGGAGGCATCCGCATTGGTCGGCTGGATGTCGTTCGACTGCACGATGGCCATCGCGCGCGGATCGAGCAGTGAGCAGAGGTTTTTCCTGTGGGAGGTGAAAAGACCGGCTGAGGGGATCTTTGTGCGCATGGTGCCTGGTATGGGAAGGTTCGGGGAAAACATCTGAAGTTGTTATTATCTGTGTAAAGTTGGGTTTACTCCCAAACGCTGGAGAATCTTTCAAGGTTTGGCTAGATCGATTTTCGGGTTTTGGCAGCTTGCAATGCCATATCCGCTGTGGAGAGGTAGCGGCAGTGAAATACATGGAGTTTTTAGGCAGCAATCGGACATCGCTGAAGATATGCGGCGTGACGATGCGATCTGACGCCGAAAAGCTGGCAGCGATGGGCGTCCATGCCGTCGGATTCAATTTCTGGCCGCTTTCGAAGAGGTACCTTGATCCCCGACCCAACCTCTGGATGAAAGAACTTGCGGGCGGCATCCTGCGCGTCGGTGTTTTCGTGAACGAGTCAGGCGACCTGCCCTATCGGCTTTATGGGGAGGGTATGATCGATGTGGTGCAGCTGCACGGCGACGAGACGCCGGAGCATGTCGGTGGATTCGTCAAGGCAGGCATTCCGGTCATCAAGGCGGTGGGCGTGAGGGATGTTTCCGATATCGATGTGGCCGGAAGCTACGGTTCCGATGCGGTGTTGCTGGACGCGCATGCGCCGAAGGTTTTTGGCGGCACAGGTGAGACGTTCGATTGGGGTCTCGCAAACGCGTTTGGGAAAAGGCACCCCGCCATCCCGATGATACTGGCAGGCGGGATCACGCCGGAGAATGCAGGGCAGGCGGTCGGGGAGGTTCGCCCGGTCGCGCTCGATGTGGCTTCGGGTGCGGAGGTCTCGCCGGGTGTGAAGGATTTTGGAAAGGTCGCCGCGTTGTTGGAGGCATGCGTTCCTGAAAGATGATCACGGACTCGCATTGCCATCTGGCCTCGGCTCGTTTCGCGGAAGATGAGCGCGCGGAAATCATCCGGCGCGCAGTGGATGCGGGAGTGAGTCGCATGATCACCCTGGCAACCTGTCTGGAGGACGTTCCCCTGAATCTCAAACTTGCGGAACATCCCCGCGTGATGGCCGCCATCGGCATTCATCCCTGCGATGTGCATCATGCCCCTGACGACGCCGTGGAACGGCTCTCCGCATTCGCCGGTGATCCACGCGTGTGCGCGATCGGCGAGACGGGCCTGGATTATTACCATCCCGCGCCCGATGGCTGGGAGGAAACGGATTTCAGAGACCGGCAGCGCGATTTTCTTCGGCAACATTTCGAGCTCGCGGCATCCTCCGGCCTGAACATCGTGATCCACACGCGCGACCGCGTAGGCAGGGGTTCGTTCGGTGACGCGCTGGGGATCTACGCCGGGTTCTCGGATCGCGTCCGCGCCGTCTTCCATTGTTTCGTTTCGGAGTGGGATCTCGCGGAAAAGGTGATCGGCTTGGGTGGACTCGTTTCTTTCGGTGGCGTGGCGACTTTTAAAAATGCGGATCTCGTGAAGGAGGCGGTGAAACGATGCCCGCCCGGGAGCTTCATGCTGGAGACGGATTCGCCCTACCTTGCGCCCGAGCCGATGCGCGGGAAACGCAACGAGCCGGCCTTCGCGATGCGCGTGGCGGAAGCCGTCGCCGCGCTGCGGGGCGAGGCATTGGAACAACTCGGTGCGCACACCGAGGCAGCCGCAGACAAGTTTTTTCGATGGCGGGATGATTCCGCTTGAACAAAAGGCTCCCTGACAAACGTTTTCCCTGTAGGTGGTGATTGCCACCGCCCTGCGAATCAAACAAACAGCACCATGAACCAAAAACACCTCCTCGCATTCTCGCTCTTTCCCCTTCTTCTCGCCTCCTGCGCCGACCAAGGCTTCGAAGACTATGACGTTTCCAATCCCTACGCCGCCCCCGACTACGGCGATGGGACGGCCACCCCAAGCCTGCCTTCGGACGTTAACCCCGCTTACGATCAGCCCGCCGTTTACGAGGACACGACACCGTCAGTTCCGGCATACACAGCTCCGGCTCCTGCGGCGGCTGCGAAAGTCCACACCGTTGTCCGCGGGGACAGCCTCTGGAGCATCGGAAAAAAATACGGTGTCTCAATCGATGCGATCAAGCAGGCGAACGCGATGACACGCGACATCGTGGTGCTGGGTTCGAAGCTGAAAATCCCGGCGCAATAACATCATGCATCCGCGCGCTGTTCTTGCCGGTTTCCTGCTGGGTACCTCGTCGCTCATCGCCCAGGAAGGGCAGCCCCAGGAATCGCCGCTGAGCCCGAAGGAGGATGCCATCGAGCAAATGCTCTCCGAAAGGGAGTCCCCGGAGGCGCTGCAAAAGGCCATCCAGACAGCGCGGGCACGGAATGTTTCCGAGCAGGCGATCCTGGAGGCGCGTTTCCTCTTCCATGTCGATCGCGCGGAGGACAAGGAGATCGCGGCGCTGCTTCCGGACTTCCTCTCGCTCAAGGATCGGTTCAAGCTTGATGACTCCGAGATCTTCGCGGGCAAGGACGACTGGCTGGCCGTGACCGAATACGTGCAGGCGCTGGCGGCGCTCGAAAAGGGTGACAAGGACGGCTTCAAGCGGCACATCACCGAGGCATTCTGGCTCAGCCCGCGTCAAGGCGCCGCTTTCGCTCCGCACATCGACCGCATTCGCCTGATGGATGCGATGAAGGCCGTGCGCATCGATTTCGGGAAAGGCTACACCGACACGCTCACGGGAAAGCCCACGGACTTCGGTGCGATCATCGGAACAAGGAAAGGGCTGCTGCTGCACTTCTGGTCTCCCTGGAGCGAAGAGTGCGAAGCCACGATCGCGGACTTCCTGGTCTCCGCCGAATACCTGTCCGCCAACGATGTGGCGGTGGCTTCGGTTCTTCCCGAGACATCCGCGAAAGTGATCGCCGATGCCAAGGCCATGCTGGACGCGACGGGAAGGAAATTATCCGGTTCATGGATCGTTGATTCCGAAAAGAATCCCATCTGCGCGCAGCTCAACGTGCAGAGCGTGCCGGTTGTCGTGTTGGTTTCTCCGGACGGAGCGATCCTGTTTAACGGTCATCCGACCGATGAGGAGTTCTGGAGATCGCTCGGGAAAATCAATCCGGCCATCGTCCGTCCGGAGATGCGGGGCGGGAATTAACTACGGCATCCCTAAAACTACTGCACACGCAGTAGGGGCATTCGTTTGAGCCCGGAAAAATAAATTTCGGTTTTCCGAAAAGTTTACGTAATTTAACTTGACGGAAAAGTTTAATACTAGTTTCCTCGTATTCAAGAAACGAAAGTTCACCAATGGCCAAGCCATCACACCCTTCAAACCTCGAGCTTCAGGCGCTGTCAGTCCTATGGCACGACGGCCCGTCCACTGTGAATGCAGTACATGGCGCGCTCCCGGACGGCCGCGAGCGCGCCTACACCACCGTGCTCTCCGTGATGCAGAGCCTTGAGCGCAAGAAGCTGGTGAAGCGCATAAGGTCAGGCAGGGCTCACACCTACGAGCCCGCCTACTCCCAGGAGATCATCGTGCGCCGCGCCACGGATGACTTCATCACCAACGCTTTTGGAGGACGCCTCGTAGAGGCCGTCCTCGCTACCCTCTCCGCCGGTTCATTAACACCGGAAGAGAAAACAAACATCGAACGCGAACTCCAAAGACACAAAACCATGGCTGCAAAAAAAACAGTAAAGAAGGCCGCGGCGAAGCCCGCGAGTAAACCCGCCGCGAAAAAAGTTGCCAAGAAGGCGCCGGCCAAAAAAGCCGTTGCCAAAAAGGCAGTGAAGAAGGCGGCGAAAAAGGCACCCGCCAAGAAAGCACCCGCCAAGAAAGCACCCGCCAAGAAAGCCCCGGCTAAAAAAGCGGTGAAGAAGGTGGCGAAAAGCGCCAAAAAGGCTCCAGCCAAAAAGGCTGCGAAGAAGGTCGTAGCCAAAAAGGCGGCCCCAGCCAAAAAGGCGGCTCCAGCCAAAAAGGCGGCTCCAGCCAAAAAGGCGGCTCCCGCCAAAAAGGCCGTCGTGAAAAAGGCGCCAGCCAAGAAAGCGGTGGCGAAAAAAGCCCCAGCCAAAAAGGTGGTAGCCAAGAAGGCCGCCAAGAAAGCCAAAAAGTAACCTCACCACCGCGAACAGCTTGGAGCGCCCCCGTGGCGCCCGGCTGCGAGCAGTGTTCATGATGTTTCAAAACAAAGCGGGAAGCCGGTCGGCTTCCCGCTTTTCATTTGCCGGGGCAACCAGGCCTGTTTCTTTTTGTTTCCCCCTGCGGCGTGATGTGGTTGGCTACCCCCGTGAGATTCACCGTCAATGCCTTGGTCGCCGTCGCTTGCTTTTTCCTCGCGGGAGGCGTGATGGCCGGCGGGAACAAGGGCAAGAAGGTGGATATCTCTTTCCACATCGAGACTGAAGCTTCCGATAACCCGAAGATGATCTTCCCCCATGAGGTGATGGGCAAACAGAGGTTTTTCCGGCGTATTCCCGAGGTTTCCTCGATTGATTATGTCGCGTTCTCGCCCTTCCCTTCGGACGACCAGGCGTCTTACGGCGTCATACTTCAGCTTAAGGACAACGCCCGCAGGCGGCTCGCGGCGGTTACCCAGATCAGCAGCGGCAAGTGGCTGGCCTGTAAGGCGTTCGGTCGCATTGTCGATGGCGTGCTAGTGGAGGATCCCGTGGATGACGGGGTGGTGGTCGTATGGAAAGGTCTGTCGATCGAGGAGATCGGGCAATTGGACGAGGCACTTCCGCGCATCGGCGAAAAGAAAAAGTAACTACAGAAGAATGATGGCAAAATTTCCCGGATTATTGTTGGCGCTGACGGGAGCGCTTTGCGCGGAGCGGCTTGAGCTGGTGCTGCCCACGGAGAACCAGCACCTTTTCTCGGAGACTCCGGAGAAATTCTATATGTATGTGGATCGGACGTTCGAGGGTGAGGTTACGAAGCCGTGGGAAGGCGGGTCGTTCGGCTACACGCGCTCGCCGATCCGCGTCGGTGGGCAGGTGGTGATGACCCGTTTCCACGAGGGCATAGACATCGCTCCCGTGAAACGTGACAAGGCCGGAAATCCCCTTGACCTGGTGATGAGCATCGCGAAGGGCAAGGTCGTCCACACCGCCGACGTCGCGGGGCGCAGCAACTACGGAAAATACGTGGTGGTCGAGCACGATTGGGAGAACTCGAAGGTGTATTCCCTCTACGCACACCTCGCGGAGATCACCGTGCGTGTGGGGGATCCCGTGAATCCCGGGTCGGTGCTCGGCAGGATGGGATACACCGGCGCCGGGCTGAACCGCACGCGGGCACATGTCCATCTGGAAATCGCGCTGCTGATGAGCGAGAACTACGAGGGCTGGCACCGGACGCACTTCGGCAGCAAGAATTACCATGGGAATTTCAACGGCATGAACCTGGCGGGTGTCGATGTGGCTGCGTTTTTCCTGGAACACAGGGCGAAACCCGACCTGAAGTTCAGCGAGTTCATCCTCAGCCGTCCGGTTCAGTTCAAGGTTTTGGTTCCCGCAGGAGAGAGTGAGCCGGACTTTCTGGTTCGCCACCCGTGGATGAGACGCGGCCAAGTGCCGGACGCGGTCTCCTGGGAGATTGGTTTTGCGGCGACAGGGCACGCCATTTCTTTCACGCCGAGCATCCGCCCGATCAGCCAGGCCGCGGTCAGCCACATCCGTCCCTCGGAAATCCCGCAGCGTTGGCTGACGCGCGGGTTGCTGACGGGGGAAGGAAACAACTCCTCGCTTTCGAACGGCGGAAAACAGATGATCTCGCTCGTGCTGGACGATTTTCCGAAGGTCGAGTGACGGTCATCCGCCGCTTTCCGCGATGATCGCTGAGTATAGCTCGGCCTCCGGCGTGGGCTTGCGCGCAAGGCCGGGATCGTTGTCGAGATCGACGAAGTAGAGGCCGAAGTCGGTGTTGGGATCGAAAGGATGGCCCCACTCTCGGTTCGATGTGATCGACCACCAGTTGTAGGCGCGGACGGGGACGCCGGCATTGATGGCGTTGGCGACCTCGGCAAGATGCGAGCGCATGTAGTCGCTGCGGGTGACGCTGCCCGCCGTGGGGGTGCAGCCGTTCTCCACGATGAGCAGTTCCTGGCCGGGAAACCAGCGGCTGAAGCGGCGCAACGCATGGAAAAGGCCGCGCGGCCAGACGGGTGCGCGGAGGAAACGCCCGTTCGCGGCCTCCTCTAACAGACGGAAATTCGCGAGCCGGTGGGTTGGCAGGCCCCAGTAGTAATCAAGTCCGACGAAGTCCTGCGCGCCGATGGCTTCCGGCGGGCAGAGTTCCTTGGCCAGTTTCCCTGACATCCCTAGATACCACCAGTTCGAGTTTGCGATGAGCGTGGTGGTTCCCCAGAAACGCCACGCCCAGTTCAACCAGCTTGATTTCGAATCCAAGCTCTCAAAACGATCACCGGGACTGATGGGGACGATCACGAGTTTCGATTCATCGCCGAAAAGCCGTGCTGCGATCAGCCGCGCAAGCCTGACTTCAAGTCCTTCGCCGGTGCATTGTTCGGAAACGCCCGGCGTATCGGTGCGGATGCCGATGCGGACTTTTCCCCGCCGCCGCACGCGCCGCATTCCGCGCCGGGAGGAGGGATGCCCCGGCAAACTTCTGTCGTCGGTGAAGACCTCGTGGAGGGATGCAGGCCTGACGGAGCGTCCGATGAAAGCATCCGGTTCGGAAAGCCATGAGACATCGCTCTGCCCGGCTAGATCGCGCTGGAAATCGCGGATGGCGAGATCGACGTGGTCGAGCAGATGGGTGTGTCCGTGCGGCGCAAGGACTACGTAGTGCTCCTCGCTGAGGCAGGTTTTCAGGAAACGGAAACGCCCCCGGTTCTCCAGCTCTGGCGGCAGCAGGTAAAAGGCGTCGCCGTAGAGCGCGTCCACTTTTCCAGCGGCCAGCGCATCGCGGGCGTCGTCGTAATTGCGGAAAAGCTGCTTCCTCGCGCTGGACGGGAGGTCGCGCTTCCAGCCCTGCGGCTGGTTGCCGATCGCGATCACGCCGATTTTTTTCCCCGCCAGCGATGACAGGTCGCCGTCCGCCCAATCGCACGGCACCAGCACGGCCTTGCCGGTGCGGAGATACGGATCGCTGGATTCGAAACGCGTCTGATCCTCCATCGTGATGCCGCCGATCACGAGATCCACGTCGCCGCGCTCGCTGACGAGCGCGCCCTTGGTGGTGAATTTGAAAAGCGCCTCCGCCATGCCGCGGTGGCACGCGCCCCAGTCCAGCAGCATTTGCAGCCAGATCGGGAAACCCGTGACGAGCGGGTTCACGCCGACTTTCGCTTCGCTTCGCCGCGCCTTGATGGCCGCACGGGCGCGGGTGTGGGCGAGGAACAGGTTCGGCACGAGCTTCCCGACAGCCTCCGCCTCGTCATCGACGGGCGCGCCGCGCGGCAAGCCAGGCGGCATGTAGTAGCGGTTCTGCCACCACGGCTTGATGTAGCCGAAGGTGAGCTGGCTCGGCTCGTTGAAGGTGATCCACCAATCGACGTTTTCGCCGAAGGCCTCCGCAACCTTGTCGGAGTATCGGGCGAAAAGATCGGGAAAGTCCGGTGCGAGCATCCCGCCGTGGTCCCGTTCCAGCCACACGGGCCATACGAAATGGTGGAGCGTGAGCATGAGCTTCATGCCGTGCCGGCGGACGCACGCCGCCACCTCCGAGTAATGCGCGAGCGCGGCGTGATCGAATTTCCCGCACTCCGGCTCCACGCGCGCCCACGCCACCGAGAAGCGGAAAAGCTTGCAGCCCATGGCGGCTGCCGCAGCGATGTCCTCGCCGTAGCGGTTCGCAAAATCGGTCGCCCTCCCGCGCGGCGTCAGCCCCTGGCAGCGCTCCCACAGGTCCCAGACATCCTCGCGCAGCGGATCATGCGCCTCCACCTGGTGATCCGCGTTCGATGTGCCGAACAGAAAACCCTTCGGAAACACCAACGGCGGACGCTCGCGCTTTCCGGCAACGTATGGAGGCTTGTCAGAGAACACCGCGGAAAAACTACATGCGGCGGATGGCGTGTCACGCGTGGAGATTTTCGCTGTGCGCGGAGGTCGGATTACCCGGCTGGAAATGAACGTGTCTCGGGTTTCGGCACTTCAACAAATTCGGGCTAACGTATGAACTGCTCCGAAACATGCACGGAGCACGTTGAATTCAAGGTGGACGGCATGAAGAATGAACGGTTCGGAGCGAAGCCTGGTACGGCGTCTTTCATTCGGACAGGTTATCTCCCGAGGAATCTCAATGCTTCCATAGACGAATTATGGCTGACTTGAGGCAGGTGGTTACTGCAGGCATTCGGCTGAAACGGAGGGAAGACGGAGAGAGCATCGCAGATCCCTGAATGGCCGGCTCCATGATCCCAGCTTCTTGTCCGTTACCCCCGATTTAAAAAAAGCCCGGAGCGCTGAAGGCTCCCGCTTCCCGCAGTGACGCCATCCTTGAATCTGTATTTCAAGGAATGGTTATGCGTTAACCCTGCTTCGTCAGAACGCTTTGAGGAATAGGGAAATGTTCGGTTCCAAGCCGTTTGGAGCTTGATCGCCGGTCGCAGGCGATTTTACTGAGTGCATGGATATAAAACATGGCATCTGGTGCTTGGGTTCGGTGCTTGCTCTCGGGGCGATTTCCTGCAAGGAGAAACCTAAGACGGTGGAAGCGCCGGGGGGTGAGACATCCGTGGTGGAAAAAGTGGCGGAGAAGGTGAAAGAAGGGTTTACGCCTCCACCAGCCGCCACGCTCAGCGACGAGGAGCGCGCCGCGAAGCTCGGTTTCGCGAAGCATCTGCCGGCGGATACGGAACTGGTGATGTCGGTATACAATGTCAGGGAGGCGAGCGAGCAATTCAAGGCGCTCAAGCTTTACGGTTTTTTCGAGGTGATGCAGGCCAACGCGATGGGAGACATCGGAGGGGACGTGCTCGAAGAGGAGATGCTTGAGGAGGATGTCCTCGAAGAGGAGGATGTCGTGGAACCGGATGCCGAACAGGCGGAGGATGAAGCGGCCGCAGAGGAAGCGCCGCTGGAGGAGATGGGTGAAGCGCCAGACGCCATGACATTGCTCGGGCAGGAAGTGACCTTCGCGATGGGTGATACGACGGGTGAGCAAATGGGGCATCTTCTCACCGCGAACCAGCGCATGGCCTACTTCCAGGCGAAGGCTTTCGGCAAGGCCGCGCAGGTTTTCGCGAAGTCCGGCGATATGGAAGAGCTCACCGCGTTGATGTCGGAGGAGATGGAAATGGGTTTGCTGAAAAACCTGCTTGAGGATTCCGAGTCCGGAATCGCGTTGCTGGAGAAGGCGGAGATGCCGCCGCTTTACATCGCTTTCCGCGCGAAAGACGGCGAGCTCGAGCAGGCCGCGCAGCTTGTCAACGGCAGCATGGGAATGTTCGCCATGGCCGGCGAGATGGCTGCGCCCGTGGAGTTCGAGTCCGGCGGCGCCAAGTTCGCCGGATACAAGCTTCTGGGTGCCAAGATGGTGGAGATGATGGAAGCCGGCAGGGAGTCGATGGACGAATCGATCGGATCGAAAAGCGCCGATGAAATCATGGGGGTGCTCAGGAAAAAGAATCTCGTCGTAGCCACCGGAACGATCGGCGATTATGTGGTGATGTTGATCGGCGGCTCCGAAGAGTCCCTGAAACTCGTCTCCGATGTGAAGGATTCGCTGGTAGCCTCGGACGCGCTGAATTTCTCGGATGCCTACGCGGACAAGAAACTTCTGAGCATGATCTACGGCGGGAAGGAGATGCTGGGCGAACTGATCAAGGCCACGGGCGGAGCCGCCTCCTATGCGCTGGGCGTGCGCGATGGTATTGCCGGTGGCGGCGGATTGGGTGAAACACGCGATCTCGAAGGCTTGCTCCAGATCGTCGCAGATTCCGAGAAGGAGCTCCTCGCGATGGGAAGCGCCGGTGATTACGGCATGTTGGCCTATACCGAGGAAGGCCTGAAGATCGAGAGCTTCGGCGGAAGCGACAGCGGCGCGGTGAACTGGGATGCAAAGACGACGCTCTCGCACCTCGGCGACAGCGGCGACAACATGCTTTTCCTCAGCGTCCCGGGCAACGCCGACTATGACGGGAAAATGGGTGATTACCTTGAGGCCATCGTTGAGACGATGTATGCCGCCACCGTCAAGTTCGCCGAACTCGATATCGAGGCTCCCGAAATGGAGGAAATGAGGCAATACACAAAGATGTTCGACACCCAGTTCCGCGAGGACATGGTCGGTCTCTACGGCGCGTTGAGCGGCAGCATGTCCGATGGTCTCGGCAACGAGATGGCGATCGTGATGGATCTGAAGGGGAACATGCCCGCCATCCCCGGTATCCCGCAGGAAGTCGTGGACAAGGCGAAAGCCCCCCGCATCACCATGATTGCACCCGTCAAGGATCGCTCCAAACTCGCCGAAGCGTGGGAAAAGATGAACAAGCACACCACATCGCTTCTCGCCGTCGCCAGCGAAATGTCCGGCGAGAAAATCCCGATGCAAAAGCCGATCAGCTCGGAGAAGGACGGCATGACCACCTGGTTCTTCTCCTTCCCGTTCTTCCAGGATGATTTCCTCCCCTCCGTCACGGTGAGCGACAACTGGTTCGCGGCATCGACCTCGAAGACGCATGCCACGGATCTCATGTCCAAGGCCGCAGCCGGCGGCCAGACCGGCGAGGGCATCAAGTTCCACGTGAACTTCAACGCGATCACCAGCTACGCCAAGGACATGCTGAAGATGGTTGATGACAATGCCGCTGAAATCTTCCCGGAGGAAAGCGCCGCTGCCGATTTCAAGGAAAATAAGGCGCAGATGGAGTCCCTGGTCGAGGCCTGCAGCGAGTTTGATTCCATGACATGGAGATCCCGCAAGGAAAGCGGCACCGTGCATGGCAGCATTCACATCAAAACCAAGTAACCTTTCATGCGATGATCCCTCCGCTCTTTCCGGGGCGGAGGGATTTTTCGTCTAACGACACGCCCCATGGAGATTGAGCCGATAGGGTTTCTTCGAACTTGCTTCGGGGAGAAATTCGCCGTGCCGCGCCAACCGGGGCTTTGTCCATCCGCGTGGGGTACGCTGGAGTTCCTGGCGCCTTACCGTTCGGCGGAGGCTTTGCGAGGGTTGGAGGGTTTTTCCCATGTCTGGCTCATCTTCGGGTTTCATAAAACCGAAGGCGAGGGCTGGCATCCGACGGTAAGGCCGCCGCGGCTTGGCGGGAACGAAAGAGTGGGGGTGTTCGCCAGCCGATCGACTTTCCGCCCGAACGGGTTGGGGCTTTCGCTGGTAAAGCTGGATCGCATCGCGTGGGAAACGGAGGATGGGAGGGAGCCGCCCGCACTGCATGTTTCGGGCGTCGATCTGGTCGATGGCACGCCGGTCTATGATGTGAAACCTTATCTGTCTTTTGTCGAAGCCTTGCCGGAAGCGACAGGCGGCTACGCCAGCGAGCCGATCCAAAGGCTGGAGGTGATCGTCGACGGCGCCGTGCGGGAGGATTTCGGAAAACTGCCGGAACGTGCCCGGCGCGTCATCCTGGAAGCGTTATCGCTCGATCCCCGTCCCGCCGCCTCACCGAAGGATGAGGGCAAAACGTATGGCGCTTTGCTGTGCGGCAAGAACGTGATGTTCCGTTATGCGGACGGCATCTGCCGGGTCACCGCGCTCTGCGACGCCTGATGCGGATTCCCGCTTGCGCGGAGGGTGGGGCTTCGATACTTGAGGCGTGCCCGGAGCGGCCTCCGTCTCCGGCATTTCACCCAAACACATCATGGCTATCACAAGGGCGTTGCTTTCCGTTTCCGATAAGACAGGTCTGGTCGAGTTCGCGCAGGGACTCGCGGAAATGGGGGTCGAACTCCTCTCCACCGGCGGCACCGCGAAGGCGCTGCGCGACGCGGGCCTGAAAGTCATCGATGTCTCCGAATACACCGGCGCGCCCGAGCTTTTCGAAGGCCGACTCAAGACCCTGCACCCTATGGTTCACGGCGGCTTGCTCCACCGCCGCGACGATCCCAACCACGTGTCCGACGCGAAAAAGCACGGCATCCCGCCCATCGATCTGGTCGTGGTGAACCTCTACCCTTTCGAAGAAACAGTCGCCAGGCCGGGCGTGACCCTTGAGGAGGCGATCGAGAACATCGACATCGGCGGCCCCTCGATGCTGCGCAGCGCGGCGAAAAACCACTCGCACGTAACCGTGCTTGTTTCCCCGTCCGACTACCCGGTCGTGCTTGAGGAAATGCGCAACAATGGCGGCAGTACCACCAAGGGGCTCCGCGAGCAGCTCGCGGTGAAAGTGTTTCTGCGCACCTCCCAGTACGACGGCGCGATCACGAACTACCTCGGCCAATGCCGCCAGGGCACGGGCTGCTCGTTCACGCTCAGCCTGCCGCTGGAGCAGGAGCTGCGCTACGGCGATAATCCGCACCAGAAATGCTCGCTCTACGGGAGTTTCGCCTCCTGTTTCACCCAGCTCCAGGGCAAGGAACTCAGCTACACGAACATCATCGACATCGAGGCCGCCGCCGACCTTATCCTGGATTTCGTCCGTCCCACCGTCGCGATCCTCAAGCACACGAACCCCTGCGGCGTCGGCCAGGACGATGAGAACCTGAAGGCGGCATGGCAGAAGGCTTTCGAAACCGACCGGCAGGCCCCCTTCGGCGGAGTGATCGTGATCAACCGCCCTCTGACGCTGGAACTCGCCCGCGTGATTTCCGAAATCTTCACCGATGTGATCATCGCCCCGGACTTCGAGTCCGACGCCCGCGCGCACCTCCAGAAGAAAAAGAACCTTCGCCTGATGAAAATGAACGATGCCTACCTGAGCGCGAAGAAAGCGCCGGTGATCCGTTCCAGCCCCGGCGGCCTGATGGTCATGGATCGCGATCACACCGCGCTTGGCCTCGATGATCTCGAAAGCAAGGTCGTCACGAAACGCCCGCCCTCCCAGGAGGAGATCCGCGCGATGCGTTTCGCGTGGCGCATCGTGAAGAACGTGAAATCCAACGCGATCGTCTACGCCCTGGCGGACAGGACGCTCGGCATCGGGGCCGGGCAGATGAGCCGCGTGGATTCCTCGCGCATCGCGATCTGGAAAGCCAAGGAAGCCGGCCTCGACCTCAAGGGCAGCGTGGTCGCTTCCGACGCCATGTTCCCTTTCGCGGACGGCCTGCAATCCGCCATCGATGCGGGAGCCACCGCCTGCATCCAGCCCGGCGGCTCGGTGCGCGATGAGGAGGTAATCGCCGCCGCCGATGCCGCGGGCATGGCCATGGTCTTCACCGGCCACCGCCACTTCAGGCATTGACCGCCGGAAGAAGCGTTACCTCGCGGTGATTGTCAGTTTCTGGGTCGCGGCGTCGGCGCCTTCGTCCACTCTCCAGCGGAGTGTGAAACCGTTCCAAAGAGGCTTGGATCCGCTATCCTCGAAGGTGAGCTTCGCCTTGTCGGTGGTCAGGATCTCAAACTCCTTGTTGTCGAAGGCATCCGTCTTGAAATCCAGTCTCGCGATGCTTTCACCAATGACGGTGGCAGGGTTTGTTTCCTCAAGGAACTCGATCTTTCCACGCTTGCGGGAAACCGTGTCATAGCGGAGCACGTCCTTCTTGGCGCGCTTCTCGAAACTCTTGATCTCGTTCTCCTCGTCGCCGGGTTTCCTCGGGTAGGGCTTCACGTCCAGGCTGATCTCGAAGTGGATCGGGTTGGTGATAGTGCCCTTGTCGGTGAGTTTGCCGCTCACTGCGAGACCGCCGCGCTCCGGACTCACAGTGACCTCGAAGGCAGCGTCGCCGGTGACCTTACCGCGGAAAGTGACGGGCTTTTCGGGATCCTCGGTGGCGGGCTGATCGCTCGCGAGCGTGTCGGAGTTGATTTGCTTCCTCACCTTTTTTCCATCGGGCAGGGTCTCGACCATCTCGAAATTGACCTGAAAAGGAACCTTCGCGAACACCGGCTTGCCGTCATCAGTCAGCGGATCGATCACCCCTTGGCCCTTTGCCGTTACTCCGAAGCGCATTTTTTTCCTGTGCTCAATGCCGATGAAGTAGCCTAGCCATGGCTGTTCCTTGAGACCCGGAAGATCCGCCTGCACGGCAGACGGGGTGAGAAACATGCCGGCGGCGATTGCGATGCAGGGGAACGCGTCTTTCATAATCCGATAAGTGACCGAGCGGACGGCCTTCGCCAAGAGAAAAGCTGTGACGAAATTTCCTTTGCCGCGACACGCCGCCTGCGTTTCGCTAGGCATGAAGACATGACCGCCGAAGAACTTTCAAACTCCGCCGCCAACGACCCCGCGCCGCCCGCCGCTGCGAACCCTTCCGCTAAGGCGCTGTGGTATGCCCGCGCCGGAAAATGGGACGCCGCCCATGATCTCTGCGAGGAGATCCCCGGCTACGCCGGATCATGGATCCACGCCTGGCTCCACCGTGAGGAGGGCGATCTCGGCAACGCAGGCTACTGGTATTCCCGCGCCGGAAAACCCATGCCTCCGCAACATGTCACCCTTGAGCAGGAGTGGCTCGCCATCGCGTCCGAACTCGTCGGCTGAATCATCATGGACTTCCTCGAACGCACCGATGTCTGGATCTCTCCCTACCGGCTGAGGTCGCGGGGATTTCTCAACTCCCTCTCCAACCGCCGCGAGTTCATTGGAACCCTGATCCGCGTCGGCGATGGCTACGGCTGCATCCACCCGTGGCCAGAGCTGGGCGATCCTCCGCTGGAGAAATGCCTCGACGACCTCCGCGGCCGCCGCTTCTGGCCGATTGTTAGAAGGGCGATGCGCTGCGCGGAGTTCGACAACGCCGCGCGCTCCCGTGAGGAATCCCTCTTCGAGGAAATGGAAGTCCCTCGTAGCCACGCGACCCTCTCGCAGGCCGACGCCAAGGAACTCGCCGCCGCCGTCGAAGCCGGTTTCGATTCTGTGAAAATGAAGGCCGGACGCGATCTGACTGCCGAGACGGAGTTCCTCGAAACGATGCTCGCCGCCCACCCGCAGCTTCGCTGGCGGCTCGACTTCAACGAATCCCTCCACCCCGCCACGGCGGACGCGTTTCTCGCCGGGCTTTCCCCGCAGGCGCACATGGCCATCGACTTCATTGAGGACATCTGCCCTTTCTCGGAAACCGTGTGGGAGAGCCTTTGGAAAAAGCACCGCATCCGCCTCGCGGTGGACCGCGAGTCCGCCCCGCACCGCAAGGCCGCGCAGGTCATGGTCATCAAACCCGCGGTGGACGAGCCTTTCCCCCTCGCCGAGGCGGCCGCGATGAACGGCCAGGCGGTTGTCATGACCAGCTACATGGATCATCCGCTCGGCCAAGCCTTCGCCGCGTGGGAGGCCGCGCGCATGGGACTGATTTTTCCCGGCCTCGTCGGCACCTGCGGATTGCAGACGCACCATCTTTTCGAAAAGGACGCCTTCACCGAATCCCTCGGCGATTGGAAACCGGACTTCACCATCCCCGAAGGCACCGGCCTCGGTTTCGATGACGCGCTCGCCGCCCTCGACTGGCAAAAGCTCTGAACCATGAACGCGGACGACATCCTCAAAACCGCGTTCTGGTCGGACGGAGACCCCATCCCTTTCCAAACCTCCGGCAGCACCGGCGCAGCGAAACAAATCGTCCTCACCAAGGAAGCCCTCCTCCTCTCCGCGCACGCGGTGAACGATTGGCTGCGCGTCGGTGCCGCATCCATCTGGGGACTCGCGCTCCCGCTGCACCACGTCGGCGGCTTCGGTGTCGCAGCACGGGCCTACGCGGCGGGCTGCGGGCTTTCCGTTTACGAAGGGAAATGGAACCCCGCCCGCTTCGCGGAATGGATCGCGGATATAGGCGTCACCCACGTGTCCCTCGTCCCCACCCAGATCCACGACCTCCTCGCCGCCGGTCTCCACGCGCCGCCTTCATTGGTGGCCGTCGTGGTCGGAGGGGGAAAACTTTCCGAAGAATCAGGGCAAGCCGCGCGCGACAACGGCTGGCCCGTCCTTGCCAGCTACGGCATGACCGAAGCCGCCTCGCAGATCGCGACGCAAAACATCGAACTACTGGAATCACCGTATGCCGCCTCACCGCTGGAACTGCTCCCCATCTGGGAAGCGGAGGAATCGCCCGGAGGCTTGCTCCGCATCAAGGGCGAAGCCCTCTTCGCTGGAAACATCGAGCAAGGGATCTTCCACCCCAGGGAAGGGGCATGGTTTGCGACACGAGACCGAGTGACCGTCTCCGGTAATACGCTCAGCCCCAGGGGCCGCGTCGACTCCCTGGTGAAAGTCATGGGCGAGCTCGTCGATGTGGAAGCCGTGGAAAAGCGTTTCCTCGAACTCGCCCATGGAACCGTCCGTGAAGGCACCTTTGCCGTCATCGCCATTCCCGACCCCCGCCGCGAGAACGCCCTCATTGCCGTCTTCGAAAACCCTAACCCCGCCACAGAAGCAGCCTACGCCGCCTACCAATCCAAAGCCCCCGGCCCAGAACGCTTCAGCTGCCTGTTCTCCACACCATACTTCCCCCGCACTGCCCTTGGGAAACTCTGCCGCGACGAACTGAGGCAAATCTGCATGGCTCGTGGGCTTGGCTGAGCCAGTCAACCGCTCCCCGCAGCTTATCGATGATTTCAAGGAACGACCCGAACACAGACATCTGGACTTCAAGTGACACAAGCACATCATCGTCGTCCTTACTACCGACTTCCCACTCGACGTTCCCGGCGGGATTCCATGCTCCCGCACATTCGGATTTTTGAAAATGTGCGCCTCCCACCACGACCTTGCCGCAGCTCTCCTCCTGGCCAGCCGGGCCGCCTCATTCGCCACCGGCGATGGCCCGCGGGCATACGTGCTCACTCCCGCCGATTCGCAGATCCTTGCCGCTTATGCGCTGTTTCTCAACGGAAACCAGGCGCTCAATCCCGGCATCTCCTCAAACAACCCCGACCTTGAGCTGGAACTCGGCGTTTTCCAATACACCCGCACCCTCGCCCTCGGTGACCCATCTTGCGGAGTGTTCCTGATTGCACCCTACGGCTCCACGGATGGAACCTACAACCTGCCGCTCATCTCACGCACGGGAAACAGCTCGGTGCGACGGTCGGCTATACCCTCGGGGTTAATCAGCAAATCCCTTTCCATCAACGCCACCTAAGGCATCATCAGCAGCAACAACGAAAGCGGCATGGACGTCCGCATGTTCCGGACGAAACTACCCTACCTCTTCTGATCGCCGGAAAACACGGACTCCCCGGCGTGCTCGCCCCCAATCAACCTGCGTATTGATGCCCCCTGGAAAGCCATTGAAATGGATCGTGTGCCTCGCGGTGATGGCCGCGGTGATCGGATCGTCCGCCGCGCTTTTCCTGTGGGCGCTGGACACCGCGACGCGGCAGCGCTTCGCCTTGCCGTGGCTCATCTACCTGCTTCCCCTCGCGGGCGCGGCGATGGGTTTTTACTACCGGCATCACGGCAACCACCTCAGTTCCGGCAACCATGTGATCCTCGGTAGCGTCCGCAAAGAGGAGACTGAGGTTCCTTTCGCCCTCGCGCCGAGCATCCTGGTCGCGACCATTGTCACGCATCTCTTCGGCGGCTCGGCGGGGCGGGAGGGAACGGCGGTGCAGATGGGCGCGGCCATCGCGGCGGGCTTCGGGAAATTCTTCGCCGGGAGCCGTGAAACGGTGAAGCTGCTGGTCTGCTGCGGCATCGCGGGTGGCTTCGGGGCAGTGTTCGGGACGCCCTTCGCGGGTGCAGTGTTCGCGCTGGAGTTCGTGGGGAATCGGGTTGTTTCCCGGAAACTCATTCCCTGCCTGCTCACGGCGCTTGCAGCGGATTTCATCTGCCTCGCATGGGGCATCCACCACGCACACTACCCCGTGATCCACTTCGGGCACTCGCCCACCGGGTGGCTGATGATCGCGTGGAAACTGATGCTGCTGGCGGCGGTCATCGCGCTCGTCTGCCGCATGTTCGTTTCCGGCGACCATTTCACCGTCCGGAAATTCCGCGAGTGGTTTCCCCACGAAGCCGTCCGCGCGGGTGTCGGCGGCGTGCTTGTCATCGCCCTATTCCTGATGGTCGGCACCACGGATTACCTCGGGCTCGGGACGCTCGCAGAACACGGTGGATCTCTGACACTGACAGGTTTCCTTTCGCCGGAGACCCACGCCCCGGCGACCGCGTGGCTGTGGAAACTCGTATTTACCGTCGCCACGCTCTCCGCCGGGTTCAAGGGCGGCGAGGTTACGCCTCTTTTCTTCATCGGAGCCGCGCTCGGAAACTCGCTCGCGTGGTGGCTCGACGCGCCGGTCGATCTTTTCGCGGGCATCTCCATGATCGCGCTTTTCGCAGCCGCCACCCGGACACCGGTCGCCTCCGTCATCATGGGCATGGAGCTGTTAGGGTGGCAGATCGGCATCCCCCTCACCTTCTGCACGCTCATCGCCCTGAAGCTCAGCGGGACGAATTCCATCTACCCGAAGTCCGAGGATCCACGGGGAAAATCCGCCCTTTCGTATCCGTAAACCCAGCCCATATTCGCTCCCGATGTTGGAAACACCTCGCCAGCTCGCCGCCCGCTTCGAGCGCGGTGAAATCGACCGCACCGAGTTCTAGTGCAAATTTTTTCCAGTGAACTTGCGATTTTGCTTGTCAGCATTTTTCACAGCCGCTTTTTTCGTAGCGATTCCGATTACAGGCTTGGCCATCTAACCGGCAGTTTAAAACACTTCCTAGGAAAAAGCCAAGTGGTAGTCCGATTCGAAAACCACAACTAAAAACAATGAAAAACAAATACTACATCGCTACCCTATCCGCAACAGTCCTCACATGCGCCATGGCACATGCTGGTGATACACTGGCCACTGCACCAACTGCTAGCTCCCCGACATCCGGCTTCAGCCCATATCTGGGTGTGAGCGGCGTTTATAACGAATTGACACTCAGCGTGCCCGGCAGTGATTCAATCACAGAAGACACCAGCGGTTTCAAACTCGTGGGCGGATTCGATTTGTCACACGGTTTCTCGGTGGATGGAAGCTTTGAGAAAACTTACGGCTCTATCGCTGCGCTTGGCGGCCCTTCTTCCGATATCAGCTTCACAGACATCCGGTTGCTCTTAAATTACACCCACGAGTTGGAACAGGGTTTCTCTCTCGTCGGTGGACTCGGCTACGGGTATCTCGGACTTGATGTTGCAGGTTTCACTGTTTCATCCGAAGGTCTGATGGCCGAAGTCGGAATCAACTATCAATCGGGCCAATTCTTCGGAGGTCTGCAATACAACCATCTTTTTTCGATGCACACATCTGGATTCGGTTTTGGCGGCCCGGGTGCCCTGCCAGGCGAAGACGTAGGTGCTATCGAAGCCTTCGTTGGATATCAGATCAATGAAAATGTCGCTGCGACTCTTTCCGTTGAAACACAAGTCGTTGGTGATTCCCTTCTCGAAAAAGATCTGGGTATCGCACTCGGACTCCAGTATTCCTTCTAATCAGTAGTTAGATATTGGTTGCTGATCCACCCCTTGCGTGTTGGGGGGTGGATTTTTTTGTGCCCAAGGCCTTGCTTCCATAATCACGGGGCCACTCCCCGAGCACATCGCCAGGCGTTGGTTGCATTGGTAGTTTTCCACCCCCGCTCGCGCATCATCCTCAGGCGCGATCCGGAGTGGCAACTGCGGGCGCCGTCATTTTCCAAAGGCGCGGGGAGAGCATGACACACGCCACGAACAAGCCCACCGCCAGCCCGCTCCAGACGCCCACGGCGCCGAGATCGAATTCCATGGAAAGCAGCACCGCAATGGGCAGGCCGACCATCCAGTAGGCGAAAAATCCGATCAGCGCGGGCGTCCTCGCATCGTGCAGGCCGCGCAACATCGCCGCCGAACCGACCTGGATGCTGTCGAAAAGCTGGAATACGCCCACCACAATCAACAGCGACGCGGCGAGGCGGATCACCGGTTCCTCGTCCGTGAAGAACGACGCCATCCAGCCACCGAGCAGCGCAAAGACGAATGCGCCGACCACTGAATATGCCGCCCCGATCCACCAGCCCGAGACCGCGATGGGGCGCAGTCGCTCCCTTTCCCCTGCGCCCGCCGCCGTGCCGATCCGTACGCTCAGCGCCATGGATAGCCCGAGCGGGATCATGAACGCCGTCGCAGCGCACATCAGCGCCACCTGATGCGCCGCCATCGCCGTCGCGCCAAATCGTCCCATCATCAGCCCTGCCACGGAGAACGCCGAGACTTCCGTAAGCATCTGGATGCTGGCGGGGAAACCGATCGTGAGAAACTTCCGGATCTCGGAAAAGACCGGCCGCCTGAACCATCGGTAGGGCGTCCATTTCCGCAGATCCGCATCACGGTGCAGCCAGACGATCATGCCGCCGAGGATCGCCATCCTTGAGATCAGGGTCGCATAAGCGCCGCCTTCCAGTCCCATCATCGGGCAGCCTAGTTTGCCGTAGATCATCACCCAGTTCAGGAACACGTTCAGCACCACGCCTCCGAGGAAAATCCAGAACGGCGGCCACGGCCTGTCGAGCGCGTCGGCGTGGTTTTTCAGCGCGATGGACATCAGCGCGGGCACCATGGACGCCATGATGATGCGAAAAAACGGGCCGGTCATCGCCTCCACCTCCGGCGGCTGGCG
>JAIXQS010000041.1 GCA_027485615.1 Verrucomicrobiaceae bacterium | reverse complement strand
GCTTCCGCTTGGCTGTTGAACCTGAAAACTCCTTGTTTGCCGACCCTGTGTCCGCACGCGGTGAGAAGATCGTGAGCGGTCTTTTGGAGTCGGCTTACGGAGGCGAACGGATCTTTTGAAGGACGCCGCCTGCCCACAGTTTTCCCGATGGTTTCCTCGATGTTGATGATGCGGGGAAGCTCGCTCATGGGAGGAAACTACCTGACGACTGCCGCGATTGCGAGCGAGGATTTCACAGCGGCGGGAAGGGCTGCTCGGAGACGATCCAATCCCCATTTTTCTCCGTGAACGTTTTCATGGCCCACTCGCCGGGGAAGAGGGCGGTGAGCCAGCCGTTGGGATCGCGGGCGAGGACGGTGCCCATGGACAGCGCGGGGCGGGCTTCCGGGGCGAGCGGGTCACCTTCCTTCGGCTTGAGCCAACGGGCGATCGACCAGTCGGCGGATTCGATGCGGGTCTCGGCGGCGTATTCGCCTTCGAGGCGGTGCTGGAGAACCTCGAACTGCAACGGGCCAACCGCGCCGAGCAGGATGCTGGACGAGGATGCGGGCGCGTCCAACAAGGTGAACTCCGAAGCGACGCCCTCTTTCAGGAGCTGCTCAAGGCCGCTCTGGAAGCGCTTGTATTTCGCAGTGGATTTGTTGGTGAGGTAGGAAAAGCATTCGGGTGGGAAACGCGGGATCTCATCGAACTTCACATCGGGCGCGGAGGCCAGGGTGTCGCCGATCAGGAGGTCGTAGTTTCCGACGAGGCCGACCACATCACCAGCGAAGGCATCATCGACCGTTTCACGCTCGCGGGCGAAGAGGCGCTGCGAGTTGGCGAGGCGGATGGTGGCGCCGGTGCGGGTGTTGATGACATCCATGTCGCGCTCGAAGCGGCCGGAGACAATGCGGATGAAGGCGATGCGGTCCCGGTGCTTCGGGTTCATGTTCGCCTGGATCTTGAAAACGAAGGCGGAAAATCCCTCGGCGGCGGGCTGAATGGTTTCGCCTGCGCTTTGGCGCGGAAGCGGAGGCGGGGAAAGCTCCAGGAAGCGGTCGAGCAGGAGCTGGACGCCGAAGTTGTTCGCGGCGGATCCGAAAAACACCGGGGTCAGTTTTCCGGCGAGGACTTCGTCCACATCGAAGTCTGCGCCCGCACCTTCCAGCAGATCCAACTCCTCGCAGACCTGCTTGTAGGTGATCTCATCCACCGCGTTTTTCACGCTCTCGTCCTCGATTCCCGAAACGTTCACGGGTGCGCGGAACGAGCCGTGGGCGGTGCGCTCGAAAAGGTGGACCTTGCTGTGTTCCCTGTCGTAAACGCCCTTGAAGCGCGGGCCGTCGCCGAGCGGCCAGTTCACGGGAAACGCGTGGATGCCTAGCACTGATTCCAGCTCGTCGAGAAGATCGAGCGTCGGCCGCGCGGGGCGGTCGAGCTTGTTCATGAAGGTGAAAATCGGCACTCCCCGTCGGCGGCAGACCTCGAAGAGTTTCCGCGTCTGGGATTCGATGCCCTTGCCTGCGTCCACCACCATTACGGCGGCGTCCACGGCGGTTAGCACACGGTAGGTGTCCTCGGAGAAGTCCTTGTGTCCGGGCGTGTCGAGGATGTTGACGACGCAGTTCTTGTATTCGAACTGCAGGACGGTGGAGGAAACGGAAATGCCCCGCTGCTTCTCCATTTCCATCCAGTCGGAGGTGGTGGCGCGCTGGTTTTTCTTCGCGGTGACGGAGCCGGCGAGTTGGAGGGCTCCGCCGTAGAGGAGGAATTTTTCCGTCAGGGTCGTTTTCCCCGCGTCGGGGTGGGAGATGATCGCAAAGGAGCGACGGCGCGAAACTTCCTTCTGGAGGAGTGGCGAAGTGGTTGTGTAGGCGGAAAGGGACATCAGGCGGACACGCGGGATAGACCCGCAGCGGCAAAAGGTCAATGACCGCCGGAAGTCCGGGAAGAAAGTCGCCGGAGGGTGTCAGGAAGCGATCCGTGACAACCACCGACATTCTCTTTTGGGCGGCAGAGAGGTTTACAGCTGCAGGCATTGCGCGTTGAAAAAATAGCACGAAACACAGCCGCCGGCGTTACGTGATGCGTATTCCGACATTTCCCCGTTTTTGGCTTTCCGTGGCGCATGAATTCATTCAGTTTCACTACATGAGCGATAAATTGAAGCGCCCGGAATTGCCTGCCTTTGGAATCGTTGCGGAACTTGAATTACAGGATCGGGCTTTGCTCGGGAACTACGGCGAGTTCCTCCCCGCCCAGCCCGGAGAAATCCTCATCAAGGCGGGAGAAGCCCAGGAGCACCTGTATCTTGTGATTTCCGGCCTGCTGCACGTGACCATCATGGTGGAAGGCAGGACGAAACTTGTTGCGCGCATAGTGGCGGGAGAAACCTTGGGCGAGGTGAACGTCTTCGATCCCGGCAAAGCCAGCGCCACGGTGACCGCCCAGGATTTCACCCAGATATGGAGGGCAAACAGAGATGACATCGATCTCTTCGTCAAGGCCTACCCCGAGGCCGGCTCCATCCTCCTCGGAGGCGTCATCAGCGTCATGTGCCGCCGCATCCGGAACATGAACGACAAGCTGGCGGACATCCAGAGCATGGAAAACCTGGCAAAATTCTGGTAATCACGATACCAATCCCCCCCCTAATCGCATGATATCGGAATTCGCTGCGACCCATATCGAAATAGGCGGCATGGCAGGAGTAATGACCCTGTTTTTCGCCATGGCAATCGGACACGTGCTGGGAGATTACCCCTTGCAGGGCTCCTTCCTCGCCACCGGCAAGAACCGCCATCTTGATTCGAGCACTTTCTTCGGCGGCAATGAGGTCTCACCCATCAGTTGGGTGCACTGTCTCACAGCGCACTCGCTCATCCAGGCGGGCATGGTGTGGATCGTAACGGGCTCGGGGGCGCTGGCTCTTGCCGAGTTCATAGTTCACTGGATCATCGACTTTGTCCGTTGCGAGAAATGGATCGGCTTCAGCATGGATCAGGCACTGCATTTATCCTGCAAGCTGATCTACGCGCTGATCCTCGTCTCCGGGATCCCCATGCCTTTCTGAAGGGCGTAGCGCAAAATCATCTCCCGGCATTCCAGATCACTTCGATCCCATCCGGAACAGGGAAATCAGGGCCGAGAACAAAAAGGGCGGTCGCCCATGAATCGGCGGTGGCACAGTCCTTGGCGAAGACGCTGACGGAGGATGGCGGGCGGATGACGGGCTTGCGGGTTTTGGGATCGATGATGTGGCTGGCTAGTCCTCCCTCTGCAGGTCTGAACTGGCGGTAGTTGCCGCTGGTGGCCATGGCCCTGCTTTTCAGCGGAACGGTGCGAGCGGTTTGCTGCGTGGCGGGATCCGGTTTCTCGATGCCCACCTCCCATTCGTTATCACCCGCGAGGATTTCTCCACTCAGCGCGAAGACGAAATCTTTCACGCCCATTTCCCTCAGCCTTTCCCCGACACGATCCACCGCGAATCCCTTGCCGATCGCGGAGAGGTCAATGCCGTTCCCGCCCGGGCCGAAACCTGCTTCGCCCGTTTCCTTGAGCATACGGTGGTCGAAGGCACCGCCGCTGGCCTTGTGGATATCCTCCGCGAGGTCGATGACACGTTGCAATTCCGGCGTGGCGGGTTCGCCACGGTTAAAACGGGAAAGGTCGGAGTTGGCTTTCCACTGGCTTAGAACGTCCTCCCATTTTTGGAGAGTTTCCGTAACATCCTTCTCGATGCCGGGGACGGGCGCGCCGCGCCACGCGAGCTTCCAGGTGGTGCCCATGGACTCGCCGGTGAGGATTTTCTCCTCGTCCTTCGGCTTGCAGGAAACGAGCAGAAAAGCGACAAGCAGGAAGAGGGTTTTCATAAAAGGACGCGCAAGAGCGCGGCTGCGATGAGAACGGCGGCGATGGTATCGCGGCGTGTCCATGCCGTGGGGGAGGCTGTTAGGAATTTCAGCAAGGCACCCGTCGGGCAGCCATAGTGGCAATATGCCTGTGGCAGAAAAAACGCGGCGACGAGACCGACGGTAAGGATCGCGGCGGGAATGAAAGCAACAAAGCCGCTGCTCCATATCTCGAACGGCTCGAAGTAGGCGAAGGGAACCCCGCTCACAAGAAAGGCGAGCGCCCAGATCGCTAGCAGTGTCAGCCATGGCAAACGGGTGAGCGCGGCATGGAGCTTCGGCGGCAGGTGAAAGCGTTTCCTAACGAGCGAACCTGCAAGAGTTTGCGCCGCGCCGTGCGGGCAGATCCGGTTGCAATAGACGTTCCTGCCGGTGAACGCGGGGATCACCAGCGCGGCGGCCGTGAGCGCGAGCAAGGGCAGGATGCCGCGGATTCCGAACCCGTTCATCCCCCACCCCACCAACTGATCCTGGCTAACCATCCAGCCCAGAGTGAGACCCGCCAAGACCGAGATCGCGGCGTAAGCCAAGCGTACCGGAGGGCGGTTTCCGATCTTGTGCACGCCTACAAAAACCCCGAGCACGATCCACGCAAAAGCGAGCGATGTCTTCCACGGAAATCCCCTTCCCTGTTCCTCCGCGATGTAGCGGCGCAGCATTTCACGCACGCTTTCCACCACCGCCTGATTCGTGTAGCTGGCACCGCTGGTGAAAAGCGAAGGGGATGCCCGCACATCCTCCGCCAAAACCGCCTCCACGCCTTTCCCCGCGAAGCCGTCCGCATACCTCACCTCGTTGCGCACGTCGCTCACGTAGGGTTCGTTGTCGCGGCTGCCGAGGAAACCGATGCCGAGGATCTTCCCGCCGTCCGGCGCGAGACAGACGATCACATCCGAGATGCCATTGTAGCCGCGTGCGGAAATCCCCATACGGCTGCTGCGCAAGACCATGCCTAACAGATTCTCCTTCTTCCAAACCTGATGGATCCCGCTCACATCGCTTTCGGAAATCCGATCCGCCCCGGGAAACTGTTTCCCTACATCCGCCAAGGCCAGCGCCCTGGGAAACCACTCGTCCATGCCCTCCGCACCGAAGCGGGCGGCAACGCCACGTGCCATCGCCTCGCTTGTTAGGGTGGCTCCGGAAACGACGACCGGCTTGCCCGCAGCTCCCAGCGCGGCCTCCGCCTTGCCATCCCACTGCCGCCAGAAAAGCTCGTCTTTGCGGACCATTTTGACATGGCCGTCGGTATCCGCGCTCGCAAGGAAACGGACACCCTGCACCATTCGATCCGCGCCGAAGACCACAAGAATCTCCGAAGGCCCGGAATAGCCCTGAATCTTCGCCGCGTGGGGAAAGGTCGAGGTCGCCCATCCGACCGTTTGTCCATCGCCGTTGAGCAGCGGGAAAAGGCCATCGGAGGGAGCACCAGCGGAAACCGCATCAGGGATCAGCTCCTCCGAAAGTTCCAGAACCACCGCCGGATCGAGCGCCTTTTCATCACGGGGCAGCGCCCGCAGGCAGGTAAGCGCAGCAAGGATGACGCCGAGGCGGTAAGAGCCGAGCGCCCAACGCCTAAGGCGGCGCTTCCGCTCAGTTTGTGGGCTTGGCGCTTTCGGACTGGCCATCGAGGGATTGTTTCAGGTCATCAAGGTTTTCGAAACGCTTGTTGCCGGGAAGCCTCCAGAGCGTCTTCACCTCATCAAGGTGCTTCGTATAAATCTCCCGCGGGCCGCAATCCCTGACCGTCGCCAACGCGGCCGCCCTCCCGATCGTGACGCCCATCATGCCGATGGTTTTCATCACGCGTATCGTGCCCAGAGCGCCGCGCTCCACGCTGATGTTGCGCCCGGCCATGAACAGGTTCGGGATGTTGCGAGAGTAAAGCGTGCGGTAGGGCACCGCGTATCCGACCTTTGCGTTCACCCCGGGGCCGTGCACGGCGCGCGCGATGAACGGCTTGCCGGGGATGGTGTCCTTGTATTTCTCAACCGGATAGTGGAGATCGATGGACCATGTTGTCTTGAACGTCGCATCGTCGAACGGTTTCTTGCCGACGACATCCTCGCCGGTCAGCACCACATCGCCCAGGATCTGGGTCGTCTCGCGGGTGCCGCCGATGTAGGCCAGCCATGTAAGCTCGGCTTTTTCGTGGGCATCGGGATCGCGCTCCTTGTGGGCTCCGTGGTTCTTGATCGAGTTCCAGGCGCTGTAGGAAGCGAGAAGGTTCAGGTCGCGCGTCTGTTCGAGTTCCTTGACCGGATCGTTGTCGAAGCCGCTTTCCCAAAACCACTCGGCGTGTCCGAAGCCGTGAATCATTTTTGGGTAGGGGAAACCCTCCGATCCGAATCGATGCATCCATGGCTGCTCCGGAAAGCTCACCGCCGCACCGCGGTTCTCCCACATCCACATGTTGCTCATGCCCATGCGGCCTTTTTCGGTGGACTTGGTATCTGCTCCCGACCACATCCCGAGGAAGCCGTGACCCGTGCAGTCGGCGAAAAACCGGCCTTTCACGCGGATAAGCTTCCCCGCCTCCACGTCCACCGCGCGCACCGCATCGATCTTCCCGCCGCCCATCACCACCGCGTAAGCATGATGCCCGAGGAAGAGCGTGATGTTTTTCTCCGCCGCGACGACCTTGTCCTTCTTGTCATCCACGAACTCCTCGGCGGGCGCAGGCGATGCCTTGGCCTTGTCCTCGAACTCCTGGATGATTTCGTGGAGCGGATACTCGCTTTCCGGGTAATTTCCCTTCGCCCACACGCGGATCTCTGAGGAACCGTTGCCACCTAAAATCCTGCGGTTCTGGATCAGCGCCACCTTCGCACCCATCCGCGCCGCAGAAATCGCCGCGCCAAGACCACCGTATCCACCGCCGACCACGACGAGGTCGAACTCCCCGGCATCCACAATGGTGGCCGGTACACCGGGAATCCCCCACGCGGTGCGTTCCTCGAAAGTGGCGTCCGGCGGCGGGGTGAAATCCGGCCTGGTGCTGAAAAGGATCGCGTCCACACGCCCGTCGAAACCGGTGAGGTCGTGCAGGCCCAAGGTCATTTCCCCCGCCTTTAAAGCTACATTCCCCGCAAGCTGCCATGACCATGCGGCCTCGCTGCCACCGAGTTCAGTTTCGAGAGGTTCGCCGTTCACCGTCAGCTTGAAAAGCCCTGCGCTGGCAGGACGCCCAAGGCGCTTCGTCCAGTCGATCGTCCGCACCCATACACGGTAGTCACCGTCCTCAGGCACGGTCACCTTCGTGGTCGCGTCGGCGACAGGTTTCCCGAGTCCGTGCGCGATCAGGTAGCTCGAACCCATCGACTCGATGAACTGGGTGTCGACCCCCCACCCTCCCTTGTCGCCAAATTGCTCCGCCTCGACGAGGAACGTGGCGGCGTATGCGTGGCTGATTACGCAAAGGCAGCTAAGGGCGATGGGATTTTTCATGCTATACAGGATAACGAATTTTTCTTCGGGAATATTTCAGGTTTTGTCGAACCATCCCTAACAGCGAATTTGACGGAACATAAAATCCTGGAGCAGAACCTGTGTGTATCGGCCAAGGATCGGTGGCGATGAAAATCACGCAGTACCACCCATCCCATGCTCAACGAAATGAGACCTGCCTCAGTGACGGATGATGGCTTTTTGTCAGGGTCTGACAAAGCACGGCCAAACCCGTCATAGCCCGGGAAAACAAGCCCACCACGTTGACCAGACGGTTCCCAGGGATAAGGCCGCTCCCGCTCGATAAGCCCGGATAAAGAGCCATGACCTTCCGCAGTCCGCGGAACCATGTATCTAGGAGCTTGAGACTTGCTCAGACTCATTTCAGAATGGCTCACGCCTGCGTGACCGTCGCACAATTCATAGCCAAGAAGACAAGCCTCGGGAAACGCTATGCGAAAGCTGTCCTTTGCCGTGGTGAGGTGTTTCTGAACCAAACCGCCATCACCGACGGTTCGCAGGAACTTGGCAAATTTGACCAACTCACGATCTCGGGGACTATCCTTCAATCCCGCGTCCCACGCTATCTCTTGATGCACAAACCCGCCGGTATCCTTTCCGCAACCTCGGATCCAACGCACCGCACGGTGATCGATCTGATCGGCCAACCATGGGCTCGCGATCTCCATCTAGCCGGCAGGCTCGACCGCGCTACAACCGGTCTCGTTATTCTCACCAACGACAGCGCTTTTTCGGAATCCCTCATGCGACCAGGAAACAAAATTCCGAAAACCTATCTCGTCGAAACCGATCTACCAATCACTGCCGAGGCCATAGAAAAATTCCGCTCTGGCATGCCGTTTCAAAAGGAAAACATCCGCGCCCAACCCGCTATCGTCGGTCTGCTAACAGAAAACTCCTGCCGCCTCACCATCCACGAAGGCCTTCACCACCAGATCAAGCGCATGTTCCTCCGCTTCGGCATCCGTGTGACTCGACTCCACCGCGAATCCATCGGGCCTCATGTTTTACCGGAAGACCTCGCTTCCGGCGATTACCGGACGTTTTGGCCGCATCTCCCGCAATCATGCCGCTGACGCGGGGGCATGAGGCGCATTCAGGCCGTTTTCCACGAGGCCGGATGTTTTGGCACCGCTACGGCTACACTTGGGACACTATGGCAAACATCGGCTTTCTTCTCGATATGGACGGAGTGATTTACCGGGGTTCCGAACTCATCCCCGGCGCTTGCGACTTCGTCACCCGTCTGCGGAATATCCGTATTCCCTTCCGTTACCTCACCAACAACTCGCAGCGGGCGCGCCGTGACGTGGCGCTGAAACTTTGCAGGCTCGGCATCGACGCGAAAGAAGACGATGTCTTCACCTGCGCGATGGCGACCGCCCGTTTCCTCGCCACCCAGAAACCGGGCGGCACTGCATACGTGATCGGTGAGCACGGCCTCGCCGCCGCGCTGCACCGCAACGGCTACACGGTGGTCGATGACGACGCGGACTTCGTGGTCGTAGGTGAAGGTCGCACGCTCACCTTCGAGATGATCGAGCGCGGCGTGAGGCTGGTGGAAAAAGGCGCGCGCCTGATCGCCACGAATCTCGACCCCAACTGCCCTACCGAACACGGAATCCGCCCCGGATGCGGCGCGATCGTTGCGATGATCGAGCGCGCCACCGGCGTGCAGGCATTTTCCGTGGGAAAACCCAGCCCCATCATGATGCGCGCCGCGCGAAAGGAAATGGGACTGCGCACCGACGAGACGGTGATGGTCGGCGATACGATGGAAACCGACATCTTGGGGGCCGTGCAAATGGGATACCGCAGTGTGCTCGTGCTCAGCGGTGGAACCAAACGAGAGGATCTCAGCCGCTTCGCCTACCAACCGGATCTCGTCGTGGATCACATCGGCATGATTCCGGACGAGTTCATCTTCGGGCGCGCGCTCGCTTGCGCCTGACACTCATTCCAGCGCTTTCCACTCCGCCTCGGTGGCGGGCGCTTTTTGGTATTCCATGATGATTTTCCAACCGTCGTCCTTCTTCAGAAGCAGGGCTTCGAGGTGGATGTATTCATGCTTCATCTCTCCCCCGCCCTGACGAAAGGAATAGTGCAACACACCGGTCTCGTGCGCGGTCGTCCCGTCGCCGAGGCGCTGGGAAAAACGGAACAACGCGTTCGATTCGCGCTCGCCGGATTTCGTATCGTCGAATTCCTTTTTCCAACGTGCCAACGCCTGCGTGAGCGGATAACTCGCCTTCTTCGTCCCGGTGACAAGCACCGCCTCGGGATGGCACGTCACGGAGTATCCCTTGAAATCGCCCTCCTTCACGGTGCGTGAAACTTCCGCCCAAAAGGCATCGAGTTCCGCAAGCCTAGCCTCCTCCTGACCGGCGAAAGCGGAGATGGGAAAGGCGAGTGTCGCGATGAGAAAGAGGATCGTTTTCATGGACGGCGGATGACTGTGGGAAAGTTCTAGCGGAATCGTGCGTAAGGTTCAATGATTTCCAGAACCTCACCGAACATGCGCCTAGCCATAATCTTCACCGCCTTCGCGCTCAACTTCGCTCCCGCGATCTCTGCCGAGAAATCCCTTGAGGCCGATGTAATCGTCTATGGCGACGCTTCCGGCGGAGTGGCCGCCGCCATCCAGTCGGCGCGGATGGGGAAATCCGTGATCCTCGTTTCCCAATACGGCCACCTCGGCGGACTGACGAGCAGCGGCCTCGGCTTCTCGGATATAGGCAACCCCGCGATCCTCGGCGGCATTTCCCGCGAATTCTACCACCGCCTCTACAAACACTATCAGGACGACGAGGCGTGGACGTTTGAGGAACGCGCCAAGTTTAAGAACATCGGCCAAGGGAAAGTCAAAGCCCTCGATCAAAAGACCGAACTAGCGTCCACCTTCGAGCCGAAAGTCGCGGAGGCGCTCTTCGACACCATGGCCAAGGAAGCGGGCGTAAAAATCATCAAGGGTCGCATCGACCTCGCAAAGGGAACGGAGAAATCCGGCAAGCGCATCACCGCCCTGCGTCTCGAAGGCGATGTGACTGTGAAGGGAAAAATGTTTATCGACGCCTCCTACGAGGGCGACCTACTCCCTTCGGCGGGCGTTTCCTTCACGCTCGGTCGAGAGGCAAACGCCCAGTACGGCGAGCGTGGCAACGGCATCACAGGCGCGCTTCGGCAGAACCAGCTCCCCAATGGCATTGATCCCTACCTGAAAAAAGGCGATCCCGCGAGCGGCCTACTTCTCGGCGTGAACCCCGACATGGGCGGCGAGGTCGGCGACGCCGACGACAAGCTGCAGGCCTATTGCTACCGGATGGTGATGACCAACGTCCCGGAAAACCGCGTTCCCATCGAAAAGCCTGCGGCTTACAACGAGGCCGATTTCGAACTCCTTTTCCGAGCCATCGAAGCGGGTCAGAAAGGCAATTTCTTCAAGATCTCCCCGATCCCGAACCACAAGACCGACTCTAACAACACCGGCGGCATCTCCTGTGATTGGATCGGCGGCAACTACGGCGAAGGCTGGAACTGGGCGACCCTGAACCACACCGAACGCGAAGCGCTGGCGGCCAAACACCGCGACTGGCAACTCGGGCTGGTCTGGACTCTGCAGAATCATCCTCGCGTGCCGGAAAACATTCGAAAGGATACGGCTCCGTGGGGCTTAGCGAAGGACGAATTCGCCGATAACGGACACTGGCCTTACAACCTCTACGTCCGCGAAGCGCGTCGCATGGTCTCGGGTTTCGTGATGACGGAGAAACATTGCGACCGCACCATCCCCGTCGAGGATCCGGTCGGTATGGGCGCCTACACCCTCGACTCGCACAACACGCAGCGCTTCGTCCACAACGGCATGGTGAAAAACGAGGGAGACATCCAGACCCATCTGAAAGACAAGCCTTACGGAATCTCCTACCGTTCCATCGTGCCGAAAGTTGGTGAATGCGAAAACCTGCTGGTGCCATGGGCTCTTTCCGCCACGCACATCGCCTTCGGATCGATCCGCATGGAGCCGGTTTTCATGATCCTCAGCCAAAGCGCCGCCACGGCAGCCTGCATGGCCATCGACTCCGGCACCTCCGTCCAAGACGTGCCATACGCCGATCTCCGCGCGCGCCTGCTCAAGGACGACCAGCGCCTCGAATACGCCGATTAACGGTAGGTTACTTCAGCGACCCCGGCGGTCACCGCCCCACATCGGGCGACCGCTGAGCAGGCGCTCCTTCATGTCTTCGTTGATGGCGCTGGAGCCGTTGATGAATTGGGTGGCGGCGGCCTTATCCTCCTGCATCCAGCGGGCGGCGACAATTCCCGTAGCCCGGCTCCTGCTGCCGTCATCGGTGATCATACCGGCGACCTCGACAAGTTCGGCGGGCTTGGAGGAACGGTTGCTCCAGATATAGCTTTCCGCAGCGCTGTCTTTCACCTTGGGAGATGTCTGCGCCTTGATGAAACCCACCGCCGCATCGTTGTCCGAAGACGCCCAGATCGGCATGACCTCGCGCATGGAGTCGATCTTCGCATCGTCATCGTCCAGGCTGCTGAGCCAATCGATCGATCCCCGCACATCCGATCTCGCGTAATTTTTCGCAACGGTTGGAACCGCATCGCGCCGGGCATCGGCATCGGTCATTTTGGAAATCTCGGCAGCGGCACTGACAGGATCGCTCTGCGCCAACCCTTCGATCGCAGCCGACATGGCTCCACCCCTTTGATCCTCGGGCAAGCCGTTCGCCCATGCCGCCGCTTCGGTGAAACTCTTGGCACCCCATTGCCGGGCGATCGTTTCATAGGCACCGCCCTGATCGCCTGCTGCCATGCCTCCGACCATCTCCGCCGCTTTCGCGGGGTCGCTCTTCGCGACCTGTGTGATCACGGCGGTCATCGCGTCCGCGTTATTTGATTTCAAGCCGGAAGCCCACTCCATCGCACCCGCCGGATCCTGTTTCGCCCACTCGCCGGCGATGATTCCACCCGCCCCTTGCCCACCCATTCCGCGGGCACTGCGACCGCCCATTATGTTCATCATCGCAAACTGGGCGGGGTTCTCCGTGTAGTATTTCGCCGCGTTGACCGGATCCGTGCTGGCCCAACCTTGCAATACGGTCGGACGCACGAAAGCCCCGGCCATGCCCATCGAATCGGTGAAAGCCATGGCGGCTGTCGGATCGACCTCCGCCCATTTTCCGAAAAGCAGAACGGACGCAAAGATGCGCTCGTTGAAAGGAAGGGCTTCAAGCTTCTCCGCCTCGGTGGAGAACTGGTCGGCGCCAAGGTTCGAATAGAAATCGAGTAGGCCTTGTATGCGGTTGCTCTGCCCCGGCCTTTGGTAGATATCCTCGACGGAGCGCGCCTTTTTTTCACGGTCAGAAGCCCCATCGCCGCCCGCACCGGATCGATCTCCCGAGCGCGTCCTTGCATTCGCCTCGGCACCCGCCGTACCACCCGCGGAACCGGCGCCCGATTTGCCCATACCGAAGCCGATGCCCAACCCGATCGCCAGCGCCATACCCGGAACCAATAAATTCGCTTTCATATTCATGTTTTGTAATCCGTCCCAAACCCCGGCGATAGGAAGAAGTTTTGGAAAAACGGGCACAAAAAAAACCGCATCGTGTGATGCGGCTTTTCGAGAGAGGATTTCTCCAGATCAACGCTTGGAGAACTGGAAGCGGGCGCGGGCGCCGGGACGGCCGGGCTTTTTGCGTTCCTTCATCCGTGGGTCGCGGGTGAGAAAGCCCTCGGGCTTGATCAGTTTGCGGTGCTCGGGGTCGAAGAGGGTGAGCGAGCGGGATATCGCGTGACGGATCGCGATGGCCTGTGCGTGCTTACCACCGCCCTTGACGATGGCTTTCACGTCAAACTTGTTGACCATGTTCAGGGTCTGGAAAGGCGCGATTACTGAGTTCTGGAGATCGATCGTTGGAAGGTATTCTTCGAAGGAAAGACTGTTGATGGTCATTTCTCCGGTTCCTTCGCTGACCCAGACATGGGCGACCGCTGTTTTGCGACGGCCGGTGGAGCTTTTGGTTTCGGTGGCAGGCATGATGATGAATGAAAAATCGGTTTAACTCAGCGGATCTCGTAAACGACAGGCTGTTGGGACTCGTGTGGGTGCGCTTCGCCGGCGTATACCTTGAGCTTACCGAACTGGGCGCGGCCAAGGCGGGTCTTCGGGATCATTCCCCAGACGGCGCGCTCGATCATGAGAACCGGGCGGCGGTCGCGGAGCTTCTGGGCGGTTTCGACAATCTTGCCTCCGACGTATCCGGAGAATCGTGTGTAGATCTTGTCGGTTTCCTTGGTGCCGGTGAGCACGACCTGATCGGCGTTGATCACGATCACGAAATCGCCGGTGTCAACGTGGGTGGTGAAAGTCGGCTTCTGTTTGCCGCGCAGCAGGCGTGCGGCTTCAACGGCAACTTGGCCGAGAACTTTGCCCTTGGCATCGATCACATACCATTTGCGTTCGATCTCGTTCGGCTTGGCGGAAAATGTCTTCATTACGTTAATAGGGAAAACTTCGGGGAAGGTTGCTGGAGCGCACCCACCCGAAGGGGCGCGAAAACTAGGCAGCCGTTCCGGGGCTGTCAATGGGGAAATATTCGGAAAATTTAAAAGGCATTAACCTTTCTGTGGTATGGCGGTTCGCTCATGTTCGGAGCACGCATCCGAGTCCGCCATGACCTTTATCGAGAAAGCCCTGCTTCCCCTGTCCCGCAGATATCCCGCTCTCCATGAGTTCCTTTGGTTCGGATTGAAACAGGCGTGGGCATGCATTTTCGGAGCGCTGATGCTTGCCGGCATCCTCACCACCCGGCTTTGGTATCCGGACATCCCGCTCGCACGCTACGACTTCCTGGTCTTCTACGCGGTGGGCATTCAGCTCGCCCTCATTTTCCTGAAATTCGAATCGTGGCGGGAACTCTGCGTGATCTTCCTCTTCCATCTCATGGCCACCGCGATGGAGCTTTTCAAAACGTCCGATGCGATCGGCTCATGGTCGTATCCGGAAAACTCCTTTCTCCGCATCGCCAACGTCCCCCTGTTCACCGGCTTCATGTATTCCGCCGTCGGTTCCTACATGGCTCGCGCGTGGCGGGGCTTCCATTTCTCCTTCACCGGCTTCCCGCCGCTGTGGCTTGCGGCGGTGATTGCCGTTTTCGCCTACGCGAATTTCTTCACCCATCACTACCTACCCGACATCCGCTGGCCGCTCATCGCGTTGGGAGCTACTGCATTCTGGAAAACACAGGTTCATTTCACGCCGAAAAACCACACGCTGAAGATGCCGCTGTTACTCGGCTTCTGCCTCGTAGCGTTTTTCATCTACCTCGCCGAGAACCTCGGCACCATCGCCCGGGCATGGCAATACCCCGGCCAGGAAAACGGCTGGAAGCCCGTCCATTACTCCAAGTTCACCGCATGGTATCTCCTCATGCAGCTCTCCTTCATCCTCATCTACGCCCTCCGCCAGTTGGAGGAAAAGCTCGGAGTGAAAGGGCCGGAGAAGATCATTCCAGGCAAGCAGGTCTAAACGATCCTCACCTCGTCCGCCTGGACGATGCTTTCCGTGACCCCATCGATCTCCACAAGCAGTTCCCCCGCCGTGCCGATGCCTTTCACGATGCCCTCGCGGCGCTTGTCGGCAGAGAGGAAAGAGACGCGATGCCCCGTCAACGCGCATCGCTCGCGGATCGATTTCAACACACCATCAAAGCCAACTCCGATCTCTCCAGCGCGATGGGTCAACCGGGTGATGACCTCATGCAACACCTCGGCGCGATCCACCTCGTCTCCGAGTTCCTCCCGCAACGATGTCGCGGCGAGTTCCTCGGGAAAGCCCGTGGAATTCACGTTGATCCCGATCCCGATGATCACGAAATCCGCACCCGCCTCGATGAGTATGCCAGCGATCTTTTTCCCGGAAACGCGCACATCGTTCGGCCACTTGATCTCCGCCACCGGCGCGTAAGCCTCCAGCGCCTCGGCCACCGCAAGCCCCGCCGCCAGCGAAAGCCGATGCCACAGCGCCTTCGATTCGGCAGGACGCAGCAGGATGGAAAACGCCAGGTTCTCCCCTTTCGGCGAAAGCCACGCCGCCCCGCGCCGACCCCGCCCCGCCGTCTGCTCGTCCGCGATCAGGATTAAACCTTCGGCGGTTCCTTTTTCCGCCAGGGCACGGAGTTCGTCATTCGTTGAGGAAACGGTCTCCCGCCAGAGGATGCGGAAGGGATCAGGCAAAGAAGCGGCTACATGGTCGAAGGCACTCATCCCAAAGCCACAAAATCCAAGCCGATGTCCAACGCCGGAGCGGAGTGAGTCAACGCTCCGACCGAAATGAAATCCACTCCCGTTTCCGCGATGTCCGCAACGGTTTCGAGGTTCACCCCGCCGCTGGCCTCGAACCTCACGCGATGCCGATCATCCCGCATCCCCACCGCCTCTCGAAGTTCTGCCAGCTCCATGTTATCCAGCAGGATGTAATCCACCCCTTCGAGTTCCAGGAAAGCCGCGACCTGCTCCAGGCTGTCCGCCTCAAGCTCCACCTCCACCTGTGGCTTATCTTGATTCAACTTACGGATCGCCTCCTGAAGCGCTGCGATCCCACCCTCGGCGACGAGGTGATTATCCTTCACCATCGCGCGGTCGTAGAGCCCCATGCGGTGGTTCACACCGCCGCCATCGAGCACCGCCTTTTTCTCAAGCGCGCGGTATCCAGGCGTCGTCTTGCGGGTGTCGAGGATCTTCGCGTTCGTGTGCTTCACGAGGGAAACGTATCGCGAGGTCAGGGTCGCCACGCCGGAGAGCCGTTGCAGGAAATTGAGCGCCGTCCGCTCTGCCGTCAGGATGGATCGTGCCTTGCCCTCCACTCTCATCAGCATCGCGCCGGGCGCGACCATGCTGCCGTCCTCCACCAAAACCTGAATCTCCAGACCGGGATCGACCTCAAGGAAAACCGCCTGCACCAGATCCATCCCCGAAACCACCCCCTCTTTCCGCACCGTTACGAAAGCCCGCGCCCTGCGGTCTTCCGGCACGAAATAGCCCGAGGTAACATCGCCTTTCCCGATATCCTCTTCCAGCGCCATCCTGATCAGTTCACGCGACATGTCGCCGTTGATAAGCCCAGACCCGCCCGATGGAAAGGATCGAGTTTCGGGCTTGAGCACAGGGCAATCAGGTATGGAGGAGCCGCGTTCTCCAGAACGCGAGTCCTCCCTAAGCGCGCTCTGGAGAGCGCGGCTCCTTAATGCTTGCACGCCGCGCAGAAAGCTGGATCCGCTGTGGCATGGGGAAGGTCGACTTTCGACTGCTTTCCCTTGGGATCGAGGTTTGCGGCAAGTTCCTCCGGTGTGACCTTGCTTGGCACGCCTTCGGCGGGCACCTCGGCTTTGGCCGTCCAGAGGATGGCGTTGAGAACGGTCTTGCGCTGATTGTCGTCACCCCAGTTTTTGTGGAAATGGCCACCGGTGAAACCGAAGCCGCGCCCACCATCGGGGCGATCAAAAGCCCATGCCACGGTTTGCGGTAAGCCCCCGGCCACGGCCTTGCGGACATGCGGGTTGCCGGAGTGATTCCCATCGGGCCGACTCATGGTATCCTCCGGCGCGGTGGCGGAGAGAACATGGGTGAGCTTGCCTTCCTCCGTGAAGCGCATGTGGAAATACCATTCGTCGAGCATGGCATAGGGTTTCAGGCCGTTGCTGACGGGGTGCTGGGGAAAGCTTTTGAAATCGGCCGTCCAGTGCGGGTTTACGCTCCAGTTTGTCTCGAAGTAACCGCCCATCCATCCGAGCAGTTCCGCGCCGCCGTTATCCTTGGGGATTTCCACGCCATAGTGCAGACAAACCAGGCCGCAGCCGCGTTTCATCTCCTTGGCGAGCTGTTGCATCCGGTCGTCCACAAGCAGCAGATGGTGGGGACCGCCGTCGCAGTAGATGACAACGGTGTCGGCGGCGGCGAGTTGCTCCGCGCTGGGCCAGGCACCGTTATGGATCACAGTGCTCTCGACCGGCAGGCCGCTTTCATCGAGGCATTTCTTTAGCAGCAGAGATCCGGCATTGTGCTCGTGCGCGCCAGGGCCATGGGAGGGCTTTCCGGCGAGCAGAAGAATGTTCTTTTTCGCATCCTCCGCATGGCAGAGAGAGGAAAACGCCAGCGCAGCGAGGAGTGTGAGCTTTTTCGGAATGCTTTTCATCGAAACACAGCTACACGCGGAAGGCGGGCGGTTTTTCATCAGATCACACCCCCATCACCGTCACCGCAATGCGCCGGGAGTGGGGGTCGCGGCGGTGTTCGAAGACGAAGATGCCCTGCCAGGTGCCGAGGGTCATGCGACCACCGTGGACGGGGATCACCTCGCTGGATCTTGTGAGCGCCATGCGGATGTGGCTGGGCATGTCGTCCGGCCCCTCGTGGGTGTGGATGAAGTCGGGGTCGTCCTCAGGGACGAGGCGGTCGAACCACCGCTCGAGGTCGCGACGGGCGGAGGGGTCGGCGTTTTCCATGAGGATGAGGCTGGCGCTGGTGTGGCGGAGGAAAACCGTCACCTGCCCGTCGGTCACGCCGGATTCGCGGACGAGGCGCTCCACCTCCGCGGTGATCTCGTAAGTCCCCTTCCCGCGCGTGCGCACGGCCATCTCTCCGGTGAAGACTCTCATAAAATAGGGCGGCAACATACGTGAATGGGCGTGAAAAAGAACAAGAAATGTTTCCTTTCCGGATAACCGACACTACCTATCCGGCATTGGAACGAAAAATGGCCTCGAAAGGATTACGCTGTCTAACGATTTGCATCGCGCTGGTTTTTGCCCAGGCCGCTGTTCCGCTCCGCGCCGCACCGTTCCGCCTGCTCGCCATAGGCGACTCGCTCTCTGAGGAATACCGTTTCGAGTTACCCTTCTCCGCCCCGGACAGCGCTGTGGACATCGCAAATACCAAGAACTGGGTGGAACTTCTCCACGCATACCGCCCTCTGAACTTCTCCATGGGAAACTACGAACCCTCGCTTCTCAACTACCTCGATTACCGCAACGCCGGCTACGAATACAACTACGGTGTCCCGGGCTTCAAGGCCCAGCGCTGGGACCAGCTGCTGCTATCCACACCCTTCAACTTATTGGACATCAACACAAAGCGGGAGCTCACGGGCGATCTCTCCTCCGTGGACGCCGTCCTCATTTTCCTCGGCGGAAACGACCTCAGCCTCACCAACACCGACGCGCAACATGATTTAATCCGGCAATCCATCGTCCGCATCCACGGCTACGTCCGCGCGAACGCCCCTGCGGGCAAGCCCATCATCATCGCCACCGTGCCGGACATCGGCTCGACCCCGAAAGAGAAACTTCCCGATCCCGCCCAGGCCGCCGCCGCCCGGCAAAGGGTGGCCACACTCAATGCAAACATCATGGCGATGGATGCCCTACCGGACACCCACATCGCCCGCATCGACGCCCTCACCGACCGGCTCTACGACCAGCAGCCCTTCCACATCAACGGCACCCTCCTCACCTACCCTCCCAGCCGCCAGAACCCGCCCCTGCACCTCTTCTGCAAGGACGGCTTTCACCCCGCCACCGCCGCACAGGCCATCATCGCCAACGAGATCCTCAAGGCCATCAACGGCTTCGCCGCCGCCCCCATACCGCTTTTCACGAACCGGGAAATCCTCGCCGATATCCTCCTGCAAAACCCCGACCAGCCGCTCGTCGACTACCTGGGCGGCGCGGGCGACGATGACGACGGGCTGCCCGGCCTGGTCGAGTTCCTCCTCGGCACCGACCCCCTCCGGCCCGGCCCCGGCCTCTCGTTCTCCGCAAACGGCACCGCCTCCTATACGCCTTCCGCCGCCGCCCTGCGCTTCGCAGACCTCTCCGTCCTACAATCCGCCACCCTCGGCGACGACTGGATCCCCGTCCCCGCGCAGAACAGGCAAACCCTCCCCGACGGCACCGTGAATCTCATTCCCTCCGCCCCGAAACTCTTCTACAAGTTCGCCGCAACCCGTAAGCCGTAGTCTTCCTCTTCATTCGGTTTCGTGCTTCATACTTAAAAATTTCCCCATGCACTTGGAACTCCAAACCCTCCTCCAACGCCGCCTCGGTGTCATCGCCGACCACCCTTTCCGCGACCGCGACCCCGCCGCCCACCTCACCGCCCTCAAGGAGGTTTCCGAAGCCATCCAAGCCTACGCCGCAGCCCACCATCGCGAGTTCGATGCCAAGCTCCGCCACTACCTCGCCCAATCCTCCTACCAGAAAGCCCTCGACCACCTCACCCAGCCGATGTGAAGCGCGAAGCCTCTTGCTTAGAATTTAAAATTTAGAGTTTAAAGTTTGATCCGCCATCTCCGCCTCCAGAACTTCCGCTGCTTCAGCTCCCTTGAGCTCGATGCGCCGGAGGAGGGCGTGATCCTCATCGGCGACAACGCACGCGGCAAGACCTCCATCCTTGAGGCCATCTGCGTCCTCGTCCGCCTGCAGTCGCCACGCTGCTCCGGATTCCACACCCTCACCAAGCTCTCCACCCCCGGCTTCGGCATCGCGGCGGACCCTTGGGGGCAGGAACGGAAAATCAAGAACACCCCCGGCGGCCTGCGCCTCTTCGCGGATGGCGAGCCGCGCGCCTCCCGCACCGCCTACCTCGCGGATGGCGGCCTCATCGTCTGGATGGGAAACGAGGATCTCGCCCTCATCCGCGGCCCCGGCGAGGCGCGGCGCCACTTCCTCGATTTCCTCGGCGCCCAGCTCGATCCCGCCTACCGCACCGCCTACACCCGCTACAAGCGCGCCCTCCGCGCCAAAAACCTCCTCCTCAAGGAACCCCGCCTCCGCCTCCCCGAGCTCATCGCCTACGAGGACATCCTCATCGAGCACGGCACCTTCCTCACCGAAAGCCGCGCCCGCCTCATCGCGGATCTATCCCCCCTCGCCGCCGCCGCGCAGAAGGACATCTCCGGGAAAGACGAGGCCCTCACCCTCACCTACCTCCCCGCCTCCGGCCCCTGCATGAAGGACTCCATCCTCCAAGCCCGCCAGCGCGAGACCGCCACCCGCCAGGCCGTCGTCGGCCCCCACCGGGACGATGTCTCCCTCCGCCTCCACGGCATGACCGCCTCCGACTACGCCAGCGAGGGCCAGCAGCGCACCCTCGCCCTCGCCCTCAAGCTCGCCCAGGGCGATCTCCTCCACACCCGCCGCGGCAAAACCCCCATCTACCTCCTCGACGACATCTTCGGCGAGCTCGACCCCGCCCGCCGCAACGCCCTCCTCCGCCACCTCCCCCCCCACGCCCAGAAATTCATCACCACCACCCACCTCGGCTGGCGCGACTCCACCCCGGAAACCAACCTCCTGCCCGTCCTCCGCGTCGCGGTGAATTCCGTGGAGAGGATTTAGGAAAGGGCACCCGACCGCTTTCCTGCAAACATCGCTCGCACCTTTCTCGGACAACGTAAAGCACATCCACCACTAGGAGCGAGGGCGGAAGTGTCTCACGGGGTTTGGGTTGTAATTACGGGAAATCATCGAAACAGAACGGCTCCTAGCGGTTGCCACGACGCGGCTTGTTCTGTCATTCTTTTGCGTGTTTGAGGAGTTTATCAGCTAGGGAGTCCAAGCCCGCGCCTACAACCGTCCGTCCGACAACAAGCTCGGTTTCAATCTCAGACTTAGCCCATGTCTTCTCAACATATCGCGGATCCTTTACCGTGACAGCTTTCGTGCCGAACCGAGGAATCACAATGTTCCCCGCGTTATCAGTGCGCCGATGCTGGTCTCCGTCTCCGGCGTGGATGATCAATGCGGCAAAGGGCAGGCTATGCCCATCCTCCGCAACCAACGTCACCTTCCGATTCATCACCTTGGGTGTAACGACAAACCAACCAATCAGCCCGACGATAATCAGGAGAGTCATGATGCTTCCGACTGCTGAGGCTGTAGACCTCCGTTCGCCTCTCTTGCGTTCGATCCGCCCTAGGCTAAACCCTGAGACGAAAATACCAATCACGGCTTCGATACCGGCTACGATCAGATTGATGAGGGGAACGAATGCCACTGCAACCCCTTCGGCGATGAAGCCGAAGAGCGATGCGAACAGACCGATGATTGCGTCGAGGATCATTTCTTAGAAAGAACAGTCTTGTTGAACGACCGGTCGGGTTTAGGGGGTGTTACACGACCGGTAGTGTAACACCCCCCAAGCCGATCCGGTTGTATGGAATCCGGCAATCGTGTTCATGGCGTGTTTAGACGCGTGCACACTGCGAGCCAAGCGATAAAAGGGAGATGTGTGGCGTTAAAGGCTGCCCAAGGGGGTGGGTGCGCCAACTGCCTGCGGATATCCAAAGCCAATGCGGCGGATGTCACTTTCCTGAAAACTTCGCCCAATCCTCCGGCTGCAGGCAGGTGGGGTCGGCGGCGACGTAGTGGCCCGGTGCGATCTCGCGGAGGGAGAGATCCATTCCGATGGTTTCCTCGTAACGGGGGTGATTCATGCGATGGCCGAAGGCGCTGCCTGCCGGTGGATCGATGGGAGAAGGGACGTCGCCCTCCAGCAGGATTTTTTTCCGCTTCACCTTGGGATCGGCGTTGGGAACGGCGGAGAGAAGCGCCTTGGTGTAGGCGTGTTTGGGATT
>JAIXQS010000023.1 GCA_027485615.1 Verrucomicrobiaceae bacterium | reverse complement strand
TTTTCACCGCAAAGGCGCAGAGGTCGCAAAGGAACGCAGAGCTTTGCATGTGGGAAGATAGGAAAGTCGGGAAACCGATGGAACTGCTTGGTTCACCCAATGGGTGAAATGGAATTGCCTCCTCCGGGGCGGGCTGAAGCCCGCGGTCCGGCTAGGCCTTGGCGGAGGCGAACTCGCTTTCAAGGAGTTTTTCGCGGCGCTCGCGGACGAGGCGGACGACGAGGGCGGTCCAGCCGGTCTGGTGGGAGGCTCCGAGGCCTTCGCCGGTTTCGCCGTGGAATATTCGTGGAAGGGGCAAATGTGGTTCCGTGTCCCAATTCAGAAAAAGCATGGATTTCTACCAAACTAAAAGTCGAATTTGCCAATCGGGATCCTACATGGACAATGCGACCGCTCATGAGGATTCTCGGCATCTCGGCATTCTACCACGACTCTGCGGCCGCCATCGTTGTGGACGGTGAGATCGTTGCTGCCGCACAGGAAGAGCGTTTCACCCGGAAAAAGCATGACGAGTCGTTTCCAAGGAATGCCATTGCTTACTGCCTGGAGCAGGCGGGGATATCGTTGGACGGCATCGACTACGTGGTCTTTTACGAGAAGCCGCTGCTGAAATTCGAACGGCTGATGGAGACTTACGTGGCCTTCGTCCCGCGCGGGTTTGCCAGCTTCCGCCGGGCGATCCCCGCGTTGGTCAAGGAGAAGCTTTTCCTCAGGCGGGAGATCCTCGGAGGGCTCAGGAAGCTGAACGGCGGAGCCGCCTACAAGGGGCATCTCGCCTACACCAGCCATCATGAATCCCATGCCGCCAGCGCGTTCTTTCCGAGTCCCTTCGAGAAGGCGGCCATCCTCTGCGTGGATGGGGTGGGCGAGTGGACCACCACCTCCATCCACTCCGGCACGGGAAACCGGATCGAATCTCTCACCTCGCAAAAATTCCCCCACTCGCTGGGCCTGCTCTATTCCGCCTTCACCTATTACACCGGGTTCAAGGTCAACAGCGGCGAATACAAGCTGATGGGCTTGGCTCCCTACGGCGACCCCGTTTATGCGGACCTGATCCTGGAGCGCCTGATCGACCTGAGGGAGGACGGGTCGTTCCGGCTCGACCTCTCCTACTTCGATTACTGCACCGGCCTGCGGATGACGGGACGGAAATTCCACCGTCTCTTCGGGCAGCCGCCGCGCAAACCTGACTCTCCGCTCAGCCAGTTCCACATGGACATCGCCGCCAGCATCCAGGTGGTCACGGAAAAGGCGATGCTGGCGATGGCCAACGAAGCGTACCGGCGGACGAATTCTCCGAACCTTTGCCTAGCCGGGGGCGTGGCGCTCAACTGCGTGGCGAATGGGAAAATACTCCGCGAATCCCCCTTCGAGAACATCTGGATCCAGCCGGCGGCGGGGGATGCGGGCGGGGCTTTGGGCGCTGCGCTTTTCACCTGGTATCAGCTGATGGAAAATCCACGCGCGGGCTCCGTCATGGATCATCAGAAAGGCTCGCTTCTCGGGCCGGGGTTTTCCGATGCGGAAATCGCCCGCTTCCTCGACGGCAAAGGTGCGGTGTATGTCACTGCGGGAAGCGATGAGGAGCTCACCGAACGCACAGCCGCTTTCCTTGCGGAGGGGAAAGTGGTCGGCTGGTTCCAGGGCCGGATGGAATTCGGGCCGCGGGCTCTCGGCGGGCGCAGCATTTTGGGCGATCCCAGATCCATGGACATGCAGAAGACCATGAACGTAAAAATCAAGTTCCGTGAATCCTTCCGCCCCTTTGCCCCGAGCGTGCTGCGGGAGAGGGTCCAGGACTATTTCGAAGTGAGGGATCAGGAGGAAAGCCCCTACATGCTGCTGGTGGCGGATGTCAGGGAAGCACATCGCTCCGGGGATGCGGGACGACTGCGTGAGGCCAAGGGACTCGCAAAGCTCGGAGTCCGCCGCTCCACGATCCAGGCGGTCACCCATGTGGATCATTCCGCCCGCATCCAGACGGTGGATCAGGTCAGAAACCCGCTTTATCACCGGCTGCTACGCGCGTTCGAGACCGTCACAGGCTGCCCCATGCTGATCAACACCAGTTTCAACGTACGGGGCGAGCCCATCGTCTGCACCCCCGCGGACGCCTACGCCTGCTTCATGGCCACCGGCATGGACGTTCTCGTCCTCGGTCACCATATCCTGACAAAGGGCGAACAGGCGGATGGGGGCGGCACCGCGAATCTCGAACAACATCTGGCACAGTTTGAACTGGACTAAGCGAGATGCGCGCCCTTGCTTCCAGAGAACGCTCCCATGACACAGGTGGATTGGAAACCAGACCGGCAGAAGCTCCGCGAGTTCGGCTGGTTCAGCCTGGCCGGATTCGGGCTGATCGGCCTGCTGCTGGGATGGAGGTTCGGGTGGATTCAGAAAGGTGAATGGCTATACCCCGGAATTTTCTGGGGGATCGGCATCCTCACCGCCCTATTGGCACGTATCGAGCCGATGCTCATCAAGCCGGTCTATTGGATCATGACGGCGATCTCGGCGGTCGTTGGCCCCATCATCGCCACAGTCATGCTCGGCATCGTTTTTCTTTTCGTATTCCTGCCCATCGGCCTGTATTTTTCCCTTCGCGGCCGGGACGAACTCCGGCTAAGGTCGGCTCCCGGGCAAAAAACCCACTGGCTGCCTGCGGATGTCGCCCGGGATCCGAAACAATATTTCCGCCAGTTCTGATTCCCCAACCCACGATTCCCGATGACCCAAAGAGGCAACGAATTCGAAAAGGCAGCCCAAAGCGGGGAAAGCAAAAGGGGAATCCTCCGGGAGTTCCTTTCCTTCCTGGGAGAGAACAAGAAATGGTGGCTCGCCCCCATCCTGATCGTCCTGCTGCTCTTCAGCGTCCTCATCCTCCTCGCCGGCACCGGTGCCGCGCCCTTTGTCTATACGCTGTTCTGAGGTTCCGCATCGTGGATCACGGAGCCCGGCGCTTCTTCCACCCGTTCACTTCCTCGCCGAGCCGATCGTGCCGCCCTCGACGAACTCGGCTGCCGTGTCCGTTTTCCGCCGGTCGTCCTTGCCGGCGGTCAGGTTGGCCGCCCACTGCATGATCCGGCGCACCACCGGCCGGCTGTCCCAGCGGATGTGGGAGATCGCGGGCTTGCTCCACGAGAAGGCCGGGTCGGGGTCGAGGCAGATCATCGACACATCCCGCGGCGAGGCGAGTCCGCGTTCGGCGAGGAATTGCTGGGCTGCGAAAAGATGCGGGGCTTCGTCGATGATCAACGCCGTCGGCGGACTCAATCCGAACAGCGAACCGAGGCATTCATGGAAGCTGTCGATCGTCTCCTCCCAGTGCGGGAGGTTGTAGGTGGAGGTCGGGATCCCCTGGGCTTCCAGCACGGCCAGGAATGCCCTCTCGGACTTGCCCGGTGCCGGCAACCTTCGCTGCGTCCGGGACAGCATCACGATCCGGCGGTGGCCGAGGGTGATCAGTCGCCGGGTGGCCGTGACAAGAGCCTGTGATTTGTCCGGCCCCACCCCCGCGATATTCACCCTCGCGCGCCGTCCGAATAACGCGATGGCTGGCAGCGGCCGGCTCGCAAACCATTCCAGCACCTCGCGGGAGCCGGCCACCACCACCCATGCATCGGCCGGGAATTCCCCCACCATCCGGGCGACCCGCTCGACGTTGCCGCCTATTTCGGTCAAGGACTGCGGCGCGAATTTCGCCATGTATCCGGCCTCCTCCATCCCGTGCATCAGCTCCACCATGTAATTCAGCCCCATGTCGTTCTTCTCGCCCAGCAGGATCGCCACACGCAGCGGCGGCGCGTCGGGGTTTTCCCGCAGCGTGATCTTGCGCCGCCGTCCCGGCCCCTGAGATTCCAGTATCCTTTCCTCCTCAAGCAGGCGCAGCGCGGCCTGCACCGTCTTGTGATCCACTCCCAGTTCCGCTGCCAAGGTGGGTTCACCGGGCATCAAACCGCTCCAGCGCCCCCGCTGGAGCTCCCCGCGCAGATACGCCGCAACCTGCCCGGAAGGGGTGATCATCGAAAAACCAAACATGCAAATATCCTCCCCAAATCGGGGGAGGTGTCCATCTAAAAAGATCTTGTGATGCGGGGAGGAAGGAGGATTGTATAACCAAATCACGCGACATTTTATGCCGCCTTATCCCAACATAACCCAAAGCCTCATGAACAAGGATATGACAACACGATATCTGATCACCCCCGCCTTGGTGGCCGCTTCGCTATTCTTGGGCGGGACATCGCTCCAGGCGCAGACACCCCCGACGCCGACCCATACGTTTCAGCCGGCCGGTGCCTCCGGTGCATTCGGCACGAACACCAACTGGAGCGCTGATACGCTCCCGGTCGCAGGCAGCCACGCCTTAATAGCGGACGGGAAAACCGCCACGACAAGCCAAGTCAATGTCAATACTCTCTTCGGGAGCCTGACCTTGGGAACCAATTCGATCATGAATCTTGCTGCCAGCGATAACCAAGGTCCGGCCGCTGGATCCGTGTTGTATTTCAGCAACGGATCCCAACTCAACTACACCAGCGGCAAGGTCAACCGAGCCAACACCTACAACATTCTTTCGGGTGCCACCGTTCAGTTGCAGTTGGCGAGTACGGGTAATAGTGGCGATTGCCTCCCCCAAGGGTCTCTCGTTGGAGATAGTACCACCACCGTGAACTTCAGAGCGCACGCTGGCACCGGTACCAACGTGCGCTGGACGAATGCTAGTTTTTCTGGAACTTTGAACTTTATACCGGACGTTGCCAGCAATGCTCGCATTGTAAATTTTACCTCTAACAACGACGGTGCCAGCAAGATGGGTCCTGGTATTACCAATTTTGGATCTTTCGTGCGTGGGTCGTCGGGTCGCACCAATCAGCTGAATGACTCCGGCACCTTGCAGCTCACTGGTTCATCGGGCGGCGCATCGTTGGCGAAATTCGATTTGGCTGCAAATACCGATACCATCGGTGGTCTGACCATTGACACGCCCATCGGAGCCACCGCGTCCGCTCCCACCTATAGGGGTTCTAATACACTCACCGTCAGCGGCACAACGACCTTCCAAGGCACGGCCGGAGCCGTCAACTTCGATTCTTCAAATGCCACCCCCACCTCCCACAACCTCATCACCACCGGTAGCATGACCTTCGGTGGAACGGGCACTTGGGCGGTCTCCGGGGACGGGCGCATCAACCTCAACAACGCATCCGGCACGAGAACCATCACCGCCAACACCAATGCAAGCATTGCCAACACGTTGGTAGGCACACAGGGCTTCACCAAGCAGGGCACAGGCACTCTTACCCTCAGCGGAACCAATACCCTCACCGGCACGGTTGTTGTGTCCACCGGCTCTCTCGTCATCGACGGAGCGGTGTCAAGCACGGCGATCACCACCAACGCCTTCCTCGGAGGCAGCGGCACGCTGGCCTCCGCCACGATCGGTGGTTCCGGATCCGTCAACCCGGGCAACAGCCCCGGCATCATGACCGCCGCGGCGACCAATCCTTCCGGCGGGCTTGACTACAACTTTGAGCTTGGCACAGCCGGAAGCGTGCCTCTCTACAGCAACGCCGCTGCAAGCGTCAACGATGTGCTCCGCCTCACCTCCGCAACCCCGTTCACGGCTAGCTTGGGTGCCTCCAACACCATCTCCCTCTACTTCGGCGTGACTTCCCTCACCGATGGGGATGTCTTTACCGGCGGCTTCTTCACGGACAACGATGTGGACTTCCTTGCAAGCATCTCCGCCGCGACCTTCCAGTATTTCCTTTCGGACGCAGGCGGTGCCACCGTTTACAATGGCGCCAACTACACCCTCTACAGCGGACCGTTGAGCTTCGAAGCATCGACTGTTGCAGTGCCGACCGCCGCTTTCGCCAGCGGCACGGTCAATGGCTACGTAACCCAGTTCAACGTCGTGCCAGAGCCAAGCACCGCGCTGCTGGGAGCCATCGGTCTCATCGCGCTCCTCCGCCGCAGACTCTGAAGCCCGACTTCGCTTGATCTTGAATTTCAGGGCCTCATATGCATGAGGCCCTGAATGTTTCAGGGTATTTGGGATCCTGGTTGTCCCGGTTCCAGAACCTTGCAATCGCCCGTTTTGTCCGATACGAGACTCTCCATGGTCGAATCCCCAACATCCCCGATCACGGATGCCAAAACCAGGCGCTTGTGGAAGTTTCGTATCCTTGCGGCTGCCGTATCGACCATCCTGTCGATTGGATTGGCGGAAGTCCTGTGCCGGGCGCTGATCCCTCCCCAAGTCTCCCTGCGGTTCGAGCAGGACGTCGATGAGCTTCAGGGAATGAATCTCAAGGAGGCGGCCGGAATGATCGAGAATGATTCCGAGCTGTTCTGGAAACTCGCCCCCGACAAGAAGCTGCCAGCGCATTATTGGCCGTTTTTCGGAGTGGTCTCGAACCGGGACTCGCTGCGTGAAGAACACGAGATCCCGGTTCGCAAACCTGCTGGCGAAATCCGAATCCTGTTTCTGGGAGATTCCTGCACCTATGGATATGGTGTCGCCCACGACGCGACATTCACCGAGGTTTGCGAGTCCGTTCTCGAAAGCCGCCTCAAGAGCCCGGTCGAATGCATCAACGCCGGTGTGCCGGGATACAGCCTGTTTCAAGGATCACGATACCTCGCGACCAAGGGGCTTGCCTATGAACCCGATCTCGTTGTGCTAAGCTTCGGTTGGAATGATGCGGGGATGTGGGATCATCTAGGCGACCGGCAACACCATGAGATCATCCGGGCCATGAGGCCACCGCCTATCTTGGCCCACAGCAGGCTTGCCGAAATCGCCTGGCGGCACATGCACAAGCCGGATCCGCCGTCGGATGCCGCCGAATATCGCCCGAGGCTGAAGGCGGATGAGTTCACACAGACCTTGCAGGAAATCCACCAAAGCCTGTCGGATAAGAATATCCCGGTGCTGATCCTGGTTTGGCCAATGCGTTTCAACTTGGATTCCACCGCAACGGCGGCAACAAGGACCGAATACCAGGTGGCAATGGGGACATTCGGCCAAGGCTTATCGGTTCAGAAAGACCCATCCGTTCCCGGTCTGCTTGATCTCATCCCGCTCGGCAAGGAATTGGTGGGGCGGCATGGAATCGAAGGGATCTACTACGATCAGGGTCATGTTACGCCGACGACCCATGAAGCGATCGGAACCGCCATTGCGGATCATCTGATGCCATGGCTCGGCCGCTGAAGAACATCAGCGTGCCGGATGAGCGGTGATTTTCATGATCTCATCCGCCAAAAGGCCGCCGACGATCCCGTGTACCCGCTCGTTCGGATGTTGGTCGGTGGGATGGACGATGAGGCTTGCTGCCTGTTTGTCCTTCAAGGCGGGCAGCAGATCGATGAATGTACCGCCCGCATCGGCGACGAGAGAACCGATCCTTTGGTGCGTATCGAGGAACGGGTAGTCCTCCGAGAGCTCGTATAAGAGGGGAAACATGACGACAACGCACGGGATGTCGCGTTTTTTGCATTCGGTGATCAGCTCCCTCAGCGCACGCTCGCTCTCGATGCAGCCCTTGTTTTCCGGATCATTGATGGATCGGTAATAATCGATGGTCTGGCGGGACAGTTCCCGTTGCCTCGCGATCTGCCAGGCTGCCCGGGCGAGCCGCAGGCGGTAGATTCCAGCGGTAGGCGGCTTTTTCGGGGCGGCTTCGGCTTCGATGAAGGTTTCCCGAGGCCGCCGCACGGGCCGGCCAGTAGCTTTGTCGATTTCGAATAGCGGTGGTTCCGCATCATTGAGCGTATAGCCCAGGATGACGATGTCCGGTTCCAGGCCGAAACCGATGAGATTGGCCGCCTGCAAGGACTGGGTCGTGTTGTAGCCGCCCACGCCAAGGTTGCAGGGATCCGCCTGCTTGCCTTTTGTCCGGAGCAGGCGGGCGGTCACCTCCGCATACGTGTGCTCATTGCGCACACCCTCTCCAAAAGTGAACGAGTCGCCGAGAAAAACCATCCGGAGCGTCCCTGCGGCCTTGGGTTGGAATGCGGGGCCACGGAATCCGGTCGGGCTCACGTCGTGGTGAACTTCGTTGCGTTCGTCGAAATACCCGCGGGGGTTGCCATCATAGCGGAAGGTGATGCGCCCGGGTTGGTTCGCGTAAAATGACTCACGGGCTTGACCCACCTCCGCAAAAGCGAAACGGGCGTTTTCGCTGTGAGGTTCGAGAACCCTCGGCAGTCCGAGCATCCGCATTGCAATCTCGATCAAACCCAGCGCCAGGATAAATGTTCCCGCGCTGAGAGCCAGACGCGGCAATAGCCGCTTTCGTCCCGTGGTGCGTTTCGATGCGGGTGTGGGATTCGTGCTCATGGCGGGGATGCTTGGTTCATCAATCGTTTCAGGTCTTCCAGATTCTTCCGGGCCTCCGCATAGCCGGGATTGAGACGAACCGCTTCCTCGAGAGCGATGAGGGCCTCCGCATGGTTTCCCGCACGCACCAACATTACCCCCAAATTGTTACGATATTCGGCGTTTGTGGGGTCGGATGAGGCGGCCCGTTGCATCAGGGCGACGGCATCCTGGGTTTTTCCCTGCCCGGCCATGCGCACCGCCAGGTGATTGCAGGCGGGCGCGTGGTTCGGATCGATTTTGAGAACCTGTTGCAAACGTTTCCCGGCGGATGCGGGGTCACCCAGTTGCTCGTCGAGAACCGCTGCCTGGAAGACCGGGTTCGGATCCTTCGGCAGGAGTGCCGATACCTTTAGGAACTCGTCCCGTGCCGCCGCTTTGTCGCCATGTTGCGCGAGAAAGACGGCATGATGATACCGAATCAAGCCATCGTTTGCTCCGAACCGAACCGCCCTGCGGGAATACTCGCCCGCTTCCGCGATGCGGCCCATCAGTGACAGGGCTTTCGCCATCCCATCATACGCGTGTGCGAACTCAGGCGCGGCATCAAGCGCGTCGCGGAAATGCGCCAACGCCGCCGGAAGCAACTGGTCTGCGATGGCTATCGTTCCCAACTGGTAATGCGCGGCGGCAAGCGAAGGATCCAGCGACAGCGCATTCCGATATAGGTCTGCGGCCTCGCGGACGCGCCCGGCCGCCATCAGCGCATCCGCATGGCCCTGGTGGAACATTCCGTTCTCCGGATCGATCGCCACGGCCTTGCCAAACTCTTCGATGGCCTCCTCCTTGCGGCCCAGCTGAGCCAAAATCGTGCCCAGGTTGGTGTGGGTCGCCGCAAGTTCCGGATCGATCTCCAGCGCCTTCCGGTAAAGCCTGATCGCTTCTTCCAGCTGACCCTTCTTTGCCATCGCGACTCCAAGGTTGTGATAGGCCTGCGAATCAAGCGGGTCGGTCGCGATGGCCTGGTGGTATCTCTCCTCCGCGTCATCGTCGCGCCCCAATCTGCCCAAGGACACGCCCAGGTTGTTGAGCGCGCCCGTGTCCTCGGGATTGTGGAGTATCGCGTTTTCGAAATACGGAACCGCTTTCGCCGGAAATCCCTCATGAAGGTAGTGTTTCCCCAGGTTGTTGTAAGCCATCCACGAGGCCGGATTCTTGGCGATGGTATCCAGCCACAGTGTCTCGAGATTCCGATAGATCCCGCATTGTTTCCATGACAGGAAGCCGAGCAGGATAATCAGCATAACAGGGACGGCGACACGGGCGAGAGGTCGGCCGGAGGCCGCGATGAACCGGAAGCCGGAGTTGATCGCCGCAGCGGCCAGCACCAGGATGCCGATGCTGGCGTGGTACTGAAAGTGATCAGCGACGAACGAGTATCTCATCGGATAGACGTCGAAAAAGCCGAGGGCGGGCACAAGCGTTCCCGCGAAAAAGAGAACCGCAACCAGTGGCCCCCTGCCTAGCCGCTTGCGCAACCCCCAGAGCAGGAAGACAAGCGCGGCGAAGGCCAACGGGAACAGATACTGCCACCAGACCCCGGCGTCGATCTCCCAGCGGGGATAGCTGAAGATAAGCGCCGCCGGCCAGATAAGTTTGCCGATGTAGAACCAGAGCACCCGCCCGGCAATCAGGCAGCGCTCGATGAAGGACAGGTCCCATTCCTCGCCTTTGGCACCAACGTGGTGCATTTCCAACCATACGGTGATGGCGGAAAAGGCAAGACCAACGACAAAGAACGGGACAAGCGGGAGGAGGTGGCCGCAAAACCTGCGAATCTCCGCTCGCATATCGCCGGCTCCCTGTTGTGCTCCATCCTTCCACCACGCAACCAGCAACAGCGCCGCGGGCAGGGTCGATGTGACCGTCTTGCTGAGCAGGGCGCACAGGAAGAGGATCAATGCGATGGCATACGTGGATCGCCGCGCTTGCCCGCCGGCTCTTGCATTCGACCATTTGACGTAGGCCAGCGCCGCTCCGAGATAGAAAACTACAGAGAGCACGTTCTTGCGCTCGGTGATCCATGCGACCGACTCGACATGCACCGGATGGATCGCGAAGAGGGCGGCCGCCAACCATGCGCCGGGAATACCCAATTTGCGCAACAGGCACCATAGCAGGATGGAGGCAAGTGCATGCAGCAGGACATTGGTTACATGATAGCCGGTGGGATCCAGCTCCCACATGCGGTATTCGATCCAATAGCTTGTGTGAACCAGCGGGTAATACTGGGGAGTCGCTTTGGGCGAGACCCAGATGTCCTTGAGTCCGCCGGCATCCAGGAGGGTCTTGTTTTCCAGGACGTAGTCATCGTCATCCCAGATAAAACCGCCGCTTTGCATGGCGGGCCAGTAGGCGGCAAGCGTCATGGCGACCAAAGCGATTGCAAGAAGCACGCGGCGATGCTTGGGATTTGGTATCATTGATCTCTGTTGAAGGCTCTTCGTAATCGCGGACTTGCGTCGGCAGCATATAGGCTGACATCCGGCTATTCAAGAACGTGTGTTGGTCGGTATCAGAGGTGGAAGCAAATCCGAGAAACCGCTTGCCATCCCTTGGGAGTTGCTATCCTGCGCTGATCGTAAGAAACTCAGTATCGTCTCCGTTGGAAGGCAGTTTCCCGCCCCGTCAGCAGCCCGATCGATTCGTATCCATGAGCCAAGTTTCCGCCATAGCACCATGTCTCGGGGTTTTGATGCCGGTTTACAACGAAGCGTCCACCCTCCGCGTGATCGTAGGAAAAGTTCTTGAGCGTCCCGAGGTGGCCGAGTTGGTGATCGTCGATGACTGCTCGACGGATGGCAGCTTTGACTGCATGGAGGAACTGGCCTCGCAGGATGAACGGGTGCGCATTTTCAGGCATGATGCCAACCGGGGCAAGGGAGCTGCCTTAAGAACCGGTTTCGCCTACATGACCGCTGCGTATGTCCTGATACAGGACGCAGACCTGGAATACAGCCCGGAAGAATATCCCAAGCTGCTGGCACCCGTGCTATCAGGCCATGCGGACGTAGTCTTCGGCTCCCGTTTCCTCGGCTCGGGTTCCCACCGCGTGCTGTATTACTGGCATTTTGTCGGTAACTGCTTTCTCACCACTCTTTCGAATGTTTTCACTAACATCAACCTTTCCGATATGGAAACCTGCCACAAGCTATTCAAACGCGAGGTGCTCGAAAAAATCCGGATTGAAGAAGACCGTTTCGGCTTTGAACCGGAAATCACCGCCAAGGTCGCCAAGCTGAAGGTGCCTATCTACGAAGTCTCCATCTCCTATTATGGCCGCACATATGAGGAGGGGAAAAAAGTGGGCTGGAGAGATGGCCTGTGGGCTATTTGGTGCATCATAAAATACAATATTCGAGGCTAGTTTGCTCAGGAGAACTCGCCCTGGAGGAGTTTTTCCCTGCGCTCGCGGACGAGGCGGACGACGAGGGCGGTCCAGCCGGTCTGGTGGGAGGCTCCGAGGCCTTCGCCGGTCTCGCCGTGGAAGTATTCGTGGAAGAGGAGGAGGTTTTCCCAGTGGGGGTCGTCGGAGTAACGCTTGGAGACCTCGCTATCGCCGAAGCAGGGGCGGTAGCCGTCCTTGTCCTTCTTGAAGAGTGAGATGAGGCGGTCGCAGATATCGATGGCGATCTCGCGGAGGGTGTGTTCGTTGCCGGAGCCGGTGGGATACTCGACCTTGAAGGTGTCGCCGTAGAAGTAGTAGTAGCGCTCCAGCGCCTCGATGAGGATGAAGTTGGTGGGGAACCAGATGGGGCCGCGCCAGTTGGAGTTTCCGCCGAACATGTCGGTGTTCGATTCGCCGGGGGTGTATTGGACCTCGTGGGTGGAGCCGGCGTATTGGAAGACGAAGGGGTGCTCGCCGTGGGCCTTGGAGAGGGAGCGGATGCCGAAGTCGGAGAGGAATTCCCTGGTATCGAGCATGTAGGTGAGGCTCTGGCGGAGGCGCTCTTCCGAGGGGATGGCGAGGAGGATGCGGCCGGAGGATTTCTTGCCGGGGACGCGGGTGGCGGTGACATATTTCAGCAGATCGGGCTTGTTGACGAGGAACCAGTCCATGCGTTTCCGGAAGCCGGGGAGGGCGTCGATGGTTTTCTGCTTGATGACGGTGACGGCGGAAAGGGGGAGGAGGCCGACGAGTGAGCGGATGCGGAGGGGGATGGGCGGCTCGTCGCCGACGATGAGCTGGTCGTAGTAGAACCGGTCCTGCACGTCCCAGAGGCCGTTGCCGCCGAGGGAGTTGATGGCGTCGCAGATGTTGACGAAGTGCTCGAAGAATTTCGAGGCGATGTCCTCGTAGGCGGGCTTGGTGAGGGCGAGCTCGAGGGCCATCGAGAGCATGGTGAGGCAGTAGAAACCCATCCACGCGGTGCCGTCCGCCTGCTGGAGGTATCCGCCGCCGGGGAGGGAGTGGGAGCGGTCGAAGACGCCGATGTTGTCGAGGCCGAGGAAGCCGCCGCCGAAGACATGGCGGCCGTCGAGATCCTTGCGGTTCACCCACCAGGTGAAGTTGAGCAGGAGTTTCTGGAAGGCTTTCTCAAGGAAGAGGATGTCGCGGCTGCCTTTCCTGTCGGAAATCTTGTAGACGCGCCAGACGGCCCAGGCGTGGACGGGCGGGTTGACGTCGGAGAAATTCCACTCGTAGGCGGGGAGCTGGCCGTTGGGGTGCATATACCACTCGCGCAGGAGGAGCAGGAGCTGGTGCTTGGCGAAGGCGGGATCCACGCTGCAGAAGGGGAGCATGTGAAAGGCGGTGTCCCACGCGGCGAACCACGGGTATTCCCACTTGTCCGGCATGGAGAGGATGTCCTTTGCGTGGAAGTGCTCCCAGTCGTGGTTCCTGCCGGAGAGGCGGTTGGCGGGAGGGTCGGGAATTTCCCTGTCGCCCTTCTGCCAGGTCTCGACGACGTAGTGGAAGAACTGCTTCGTCCAGAGGAGGCCGGCATAGCCCTGGCGGCAGATGAGGGTCTCGTCTTCGGAAATGCCCTTGGGAATGATTTCCCCGTAGAACTCATCGGCCTCGGCGATGCGCTGCGCGAAGGTTTCCGGGAACATCAGCAAGCCTTCGAGGCCGTTGTCCTCATCGACGTGGTGAAGGCGGCAGCATATGGTGACCGATTGCCCCGCGGGGACATTGAAAAGGAAATACGCGGCGGCCTTGGTGCCTTGCAGCGCGGGTGATACGGCGTCCCTTTCCTTTTGGATGATGTGGCGGTGGAAGGCGTCCTTGGTGTAGGGCGTGGTGTTTTTGCTGCTTCCGAGGGATTCGTGGTTCGTCTCGTTCTCGGTGAATAGCCATTCCGGCGAGGCGCCCGCGACGGTTTGGTCGATGTGGAAGCGGAAATTTCCAAGGACGCCGTGCTCGATGAGGAGCGAGCCGCCATCGAGCCTGATGCCCGGCTTTTTCAACGGAGCATCGGGATCGGTGCCCCATGTCCATGTGTTGCGGAACCATACGGTGGGGAGCAGGTGGAGCGGGGCGTCCTCCGGGCTGCGGTTCGTGACGGTGATGCGCCAGAGGATGTCCTGCGGCGAGCGCTTCGCGGTTTCCTGGACGACGTCGAAGTATTTGCCGCCCTCGAAGATGCCCATGTCCGCCAGCTCGAACTCCGGGCCGAGGCGGCCGAGGCGTTCGTTTTCCAACCGGATGTCGGTATAAGGGAACTCCGCCTGCGGATATTTGTAGAGCGCCTTGGTGTAGGAGTGGGTGGGGGTGGAATCGAGGTAGTAGTAGCACTCCTTCACGTCCTCGCCGTGGTTGCCCTCGTTCCCGCCGAGGCCGAAGAGGCGCTCCTTGAGGATGCTGTCATTGCCGTTCCAGAGGGCGGGGGCTAAGCAGAGGCGGCAGCCGCGGTCGCACCAACCCTGGAGGCCGTCCTCGCCCCAACGGTAGGCGCGGCGGCGGGCCTGATCGTGGGGGAAAGCGGTCCAGGCGTTGCCGTGGTCGGAGTAGTCCTCGCGGACGGTGCCCCACTGCCGCTCGGAAAGGTAAGGGCCCCAGCGCTTCCAGTCCCACGTGCGTTTCTCCTCTTCGGAAAGTCTGATGGATTCCTGGGTCATGGCGAATGTCGGGGAAGGGGTAGCAGGTTCCGTGCGAAACAGGAAAGCTTTCCCGCCCTGTTCAGCGCCCGGTGAGGCGGATCAGGATCGAGAGGATGCGCCCGCGCTCCTCCATCTGGTGGCGGGAAAGGTTGAGACGGAAGCGCCAGTTCGCTTTGCCGGGGGTGCCGGGGGTGTTGATGCGATCCTTGAGCTCGAAGAGATCGGTTACCATGAGGACGGCGTAGCGGGAGTTCGATTCGAGCAGGGATTTCACCAAACGCCAGTGGAGCGCATCGGAATAGGGAGGCCATGTGTTATGAGGCGGGATGGGGATTCCGGAAAAACCGGCGAGAAGGCGCAGCGAGTGCGCGGCGCCCTCTGCCGCCCAGTGATCCTGCGAGTCGGGCTGCTCCTGCCTGAGCTGGAGGATCCGGCGGCAGTTTTCCCACGTCGCGCAGAGGGAATCGTGGTCGTGGGTGGAGTAGGTGGCGAAGGAGTTTTTCGGGAACACGCTGCCCGGGACAGGGGAGCCGTCCTCGTAAGAATCCCAATGGGGTATGCGGTAGCCGGCAATGCCAAGCTCGTCGAGGTGCGGGCGGACGTATTCGGGAACCCAGCCGAGGTCTTCGGCGATGACCTCGGCATCGCCCGCCGCATCGAGGATGGCGCGGAGGCGGAAGTCGCCGTTGGAGAGGTTGATGGACTTTTGCTCGCCGTCGCCATCGGGATGGCTGAACCAGCGGGGAAGCCTTCCCTCCGCGAGCTTCTCCGCCTCGTGGTGGGCGAGACCCAGGAACCTCTCATTCATCCTGGGGTGCCATGGGAAGCCGTAGATCCGGTAAAAGCCGAGGATGTGGTCGATGCGGAAGATCCCGAAGATTTCCGTGAGCCGCGTGAGGCGTTCCCGCCACCATGCGAAGCCGGTCCGCTCCATGGACTCCCAGTCATAAAGCGGGATGCCCCAATTCTGCCCCCATTCGTGGATGAAGGGATTTTCCGCAGAGTGACCTTCGGGCGGAGTCCCGCCGAACCAGTTGGTGTGGAAAACGGAGCGGTGGAAAAACACGTCCGCCGAGTGGAAAGCGACGCCGATGGGCAGGTCTCCCATGAGTTTCACCCCACGGCTGTCGGCGTAGGCCCGCAGATCCCGCCATTGCCTGTAGCATAGCCACTGGGTGTAAGCGAAGGCTTCCAGCCGGGAATCGATGCGGTCGGGATTCTCATCGCGCAGCAAGGCGATGAGACGGCGGGCGTCCTCCGGTTCGCGCGACCCGGCGGGCCACTCGTCCCATGTCAGGTGTGCGCCATGGATTTCCGTGAGCAGCTTGAAAAGGCAGTAATCCGGCAGCCATGCATAGCTGCGGTCTTGGAACGATTGGAAATCCGCGTCGAGGTCGGGATCCGGATCAGCGCGGAAGCGGGCGAAAGAGATCTCGAGCAGCTGGCTCTTCACCGCCCGCACGGCGGGATACTCGATCTGATGGCTTGTTACATGCGAGCCCAGGGAAGCGCGCATGGCATCGATTTCCGAGCGTGTGAGGCAGGGGATTAGCTCCGGTTCGAAGGCGAGGTAGACCGGGTCGAGCGCGATGGATGAGATGCCGGAATAGGGGCTTTCGTCGGCACCGTTCTCATTGATCGGCAGCAACTGCAGGAATCCGACATGGTGATCCGCCGCCCAATCGATCCACTCCCGCACGGCGAGCGTGTCGCCGATGCCGAGATCGCCGCGGCGGCGGGTCGAGAACGCGGGGATGAGAAGACCGGTTGTTTTCACTGGCCGATGTCTATGCGCGAAGAGGATATGCGGAAAGGCAGAAATCCTCGGGGAGCACACGCGCCCTCGCGTGTTGCGGAGCGCGCCCTCGCGGTCTGCTGGCTGGAAAGATCCTCTGCGTCGCCAAGCCGAACCAACGCTCGCTCTATCGCCAGCCAAGTTTCCGGCGAGGGCGCCGAAAACAGCACGCGGTGGCGCGTGCGCTCCCCCATCTTTTCGCGGTGCGGAAAGATGGCATCTGATCAGCCGCGCTTCTCTTCCTCTTCGAGGAAAATTTCCGAAAGGCGGAAGCAGCGACGGGCCAGTTCGCGGGCATCGTTGTCACCGATGAGGGCGACGCCTTCCTCGCTGACCTCGGCGAGGAAAATTTTCCAGGCGTTCTTTGCCACCTTCCCGGCGTCGGGCTTGCGGCGGTGCTTGTGAGGTTGTGGGCGGTTATCCTGCGGCTTGTCGCGCGCTTCGGGCTGCTGCTTTTTCCCTGGATGGGGCTCGGGAATTTCCGTCGCTAGGGGGATGGTTTCCTCGACGGTGACGGGTTCCTGCGCGGTGGCCGGATCGGAATCCTTATGGCCGGATTTGCCCTTTCCGCGGCGGCGGCGGCGTTTCTGATCCGCCTTGGGAGCGGCCTCCGTTTCGGGGATTGCCTCAGCGGCAGGCTCCTTCGGTGAGGATTCGGTGCCCGCAGCTTTGCGCGGGGGCTTGCTGGAAATCCGGCGAACTTTGGGCTCGCGAGCCGGTTCATCGGAGCCGGTGTCGTCTTGTGGGGGCATGGGAATGATGGGGAAGCGAAAAAGCGGAGCCGCTTAGTAATTGTCGATATCGTCGGCTGTTCCAAACGTTCCGTCTTTGCCCTCTGAGGCGAGGTCGAAATCGGGATTCTTTGAGGTTGAGCCTGTATTGTAGCGGTATTCTTTGCCCCAAGGATCTACGATTTTGGCGGTGGCACCGGTTCCCTCAATCCAGCCTTGGCCCTTGATGTTAGGGTCGAGATCCGCGAGATAGATTTTCCCCGGAGGACTGGCACTTGCCCCGTTCCAGTAAAGCAGGGTGTAGAGGCTGTTGGTGCTGCCGGTGGGCGGATAAGCCCCGTTATCCAGCTTGTATTCCTCCAGCGCCTTGGAAAGCAGGCTGATCTGGATGGCGGCTTGCGAGTCCGCCTGTTTTCTGGAGATGTAGCCATAGCCGCCCACGGAGAGCGCTGCGAGGATCACGATGATGGTGATCACCACAAGGAGTTCGATCAGGGTGAAGCCCCGGTTTTGCGGTGAAGGAGAATGGGTTTTCATGTTCTTGTCGTTTGGCTGGAAAACACCCCGGTTCCGGGATATTTCACGGGGAAACCGCCGGATCACTGGTCGCTCATCTCGGAGATCATCTTGATCAGCGGCAGGAAGAGTGCGAACACGATGGCACCGACGACGAGGGCGAGCATCACGATCATCATCGGCTCAAGGATGGATGTGAGTGCGGTGACGGCGTTGTCCACCTCGTCGTCGTAAACGTCGGCGATTTTCAGGAGCATTTCAGGAAGCTGGCCGGTTTCCTCACCCACATCGACCATGGAGATGACCATGCTGGGGAAAACCCCGCTGGAGGAGAGGGGTGTGACGATGGATTCGCCTTCCTTGACCGCTTCGTGAACCTTGGAAATCGCGTCGGAGATGATCACGTTGCCTGCGGTGTCCCGGGTGATGTTCAGCGCCTGGAGGATCGGGACGCCGGATGTGACGAGGGTTCCGAGCGTGCGGGCGAAGCGGGACACGGCGGACTTGCGTGTGACATCGCCGAGGACGGGCAGGCGCAGCTTGAGCGTGTCGATGAGGAGGCGCCCTCCCTTGGTCTTGCCGAAGGCGTTGAGCGCGGCGACGAGACCGCCGAGAGCTACGAAGACCCATACCACGTTCGGGATGCCCGCGATGGGTGTGGCAAGGCAAAATTCGGAAAAGCCGAATACGATCTGTGAGATCAGCGGGAGTGCGGAATCGGTTTCGGAGAACATCTCCTTGAATTTCGGCACGATGAAAATCATCAGGAAGACCAGGATGGCGACGGCGATGAACATGACGATGGCCGGATAAACCATGGCGGAGACGATCTTATTCTTCAGCTTCTGGGCCTTTTCCTGGTATTCCGCAAGACGGTTGAGGACAACTTCGAGAACACCGCCGAGTTCACCGGCTTTGACCATGTTCACAAACAGCTTGTTGAACATTTTCGGATGCTGGGCGAGGGATTCCGAGAAGGTGGACCCACCCTGGACCGAATCCGCCAGGGAACTGATCGTTGCCTTGAGGACGGGGTTCGGCTCCTGCTTTCCAAGGACTGTGAGGGAGCGTAGCAGCGGGAGGCCGGAGTCGATGAGTGTCGCGAGCTGGCGTGTAAAGACCATGAGCACCTTGGGTTTCACGGTCGCCCTGCCTTTGCCGAAGCTGACGTTCATCGGCTTGGCCTTGGCTTTTTTCACCGTTGTTTTTGAGGCTATGCCGGGCTTGCCCTTGCCGTCCTCGGCGATATGGGTGGGGTAAAGGCCCTGGGCGCGGAGTTTCTGAACGGCTTCGGCTTCGTTGGCGGCGGCGACTTCGCCGTTGGCTTGTTCGCCTTTCGCATCAAGGGCGGTGTAATGGAAGTTGGGCATAGGAGTTTTTTTAAGGAGCTTGCCTGATGAAAGAATATAGGAAGGGTTTTGGCTACGCAAAAATAACCGGAGGTCAGGTGTATTTCAGGACTTCCTCGATGGTGGTCTTGCCCATGTAGATGTTGCGGAGGCCATCCTCGCGAAGGGTATTCATGCCCAGCTCGATCGCCTTTTGCTTGATAACGACGCTCGGTGCGCGGTTGGTTATGAGTTCGCGCACGGGTTCGGTGATATTGAGCAGCTCGTAAAGTCCGGCTCTCCCGCGGTATCCGGACTGGCCGCAGACCTCGCAGCCGGCGCCGGTGAAGAACTGCTTGTCGCCGAGTTCGTGGGGCGAGATCCCGAGCTGTGAGAGAATGGCCTCGTTCGGCTCGTAAGGGCTTTTGCATTCCGCGCAAATCGTGCGGACGAGGCGCTGGCCGAGGACGCCTTCGAGTGATGCGGCCACAAGGAACGGCTCGCAACCCATGTCGATGAGGCGGGTGACGGCGCCCGGCGCGTCGTTGGTGTGGAGGGTGGAAAGCACAAGGTGACCCGTCAGTGCGGCCTGGATGGCGATGGTGGCGGTTTCCTTGTCGCGCATTTCCCCGATCATGATGCGGTCCGGATCCTGGCGGAGGAAGGCGCGGAGGATACGCGGGAAATCAAGGCCGATGGCCTCGTTGATGGGGATCTGGATGATGCCATCGATATCGTATTCTACGGGATCCTCGGCGGTGAGGAGCTTTGCATCGATGGTGTTGATGCGGCGCAGGCCTGCGTAGAGCGTGGTTGTTTTGCCCGCACCGGTGGGGCCGGTGACGATGAAAATGCCGTTCGGCTTCTCGATGGTCTCGCTGATGTATTCGTAGATGGCGGACGGGAGGCCGAGGTTCTCCAGGGAGAGGTTGACCGAGGAGCGGTCGAGCACGCGGAGCACGATGGACTCCCCGTGGTGGGTGGGGAGGGTGGAGACCCGCATGTCCACCTGTTTTTCTCCGATCTGTTTCACGATGCGGCCGTCCTGCGGAACGCGGCGCTCGGCGATGTTGAGGTTCGCCATGACCTTTACGCGGGAAAGGATAGGCAAGGCCAGGTGCGCGGGCGGCGGCGCCATTTCATACAGTGCGCCATCGACCCGGTAGCGGATCTTGAAGTCCTTTTCGAAAGGCTCGAAGTGGATGTCGGAAGCCTTTTCCTTGATGGCCTGGTAAAGGACGAGATCGACGTAGCGGATGATCGGGGCGGAGTTCGCCTCGGCCTCGGCGTTGGCTTCGTCGAAATTCTCGGTGTTGTTGTCGAGTTGGGCGAGGATGTCTCCCATCGCTTTTCCCTCGCCGCCGTAGCATTCGTTGATCTTGGCCTCGACGAGGTAATCGGGTGCGACAACAATGACGATCTCGCGACCGAGTGCGAAGCGCAGATCCTCGACGGTCTGAGGATTGAGCGGATCGACCAGCGCCAGATGGAGGCCTTGGTCATCGATGTTCACCGGGAAGGCGCCGTGCAGGCGGGCGGTGCCGGCGGGGACAAGATCAAGGAGCGCGTCCGGAGGGGTCCAGTTGCGCAGATCGACGAGGGAGGCCCCGAGCTCCGACGCGACAATCGGCCAGACGTCCTCCTTGGATTGGATGACTTGGAAATCGGCCAGCAGTTCGGGTACGCTTTTTCCGCTGTTGTCGATTTCCGCGAGGATCTCCTCCGACAGGGATGCGTCGATGAGGCTGCGGGCTTGGAAAAGGTCTAGGAGTTGTCGGTTGTCCATGAGAAGCTGTG
>JAIXQS010000063.1 GCA_027485615.1 Verrucomicrobiaceae bacterium | reverse complement strand
ATTTTAAACTTTAAACCTCAAGGAAGATGAGGGGAACCGTGGTTTAGAAACCACGTCTGCAACGGGAGCGGGCTTTGCTGGTGATTCGCCATGCAGGTCGCGATTTCTAAATCGCGGTTCCTCTCCGCCTGCGCTTCTCGAAACGCTGGGTCTCGCGGTATCCGGCGGCCTTGGCGAGGGCGCGGGCTTTTGCGAAATCCCGGGCGATCTCGGAGGGGGCGTGGGCGTCGGAGGAAATGACGAGGCCGATGCCCGCGGAGGCGGCGAGTTCCAGGAAACGGGGCGCGGGGTAGGCCTCGGCGCAGGGCTTGTGCCAGCCGGCGGTGTTTAGCTCGATCACCGATCCGTTCGCGGCGATGGCCTCGATCACGGGATCGTAGAAGCGGTCGAGATCGCCGGGTGGGACGTGGGAGAATTTTTTCACCAGATCGGCGTGGGCGAGGATGTCGAAGAGGCCGGACTCGGCCATCGCAGCGTAGGTTTTCCAATACTCCGCCCACGCCGCCTCGACATCGGTCTGCGCCCATTTCCCTAGCCACTTCGGGTTGTCGAAATCCCAGGAGCCGAGGTAATGGACGGAGCCGATCAGGTAATCCCAATCGTATTTCCCTGCGAGTTCCTCGATGAAACCCTCGCAACCCCTCAGCCAATCGCACTCCATCCCCGCGCGGATGATCACGCGGTCTCCGGCGGCCATTTTCGCGCGGGCGATCCAATCGAAATACTCCGGTAGGTCGCTCTCCAACATGCGCCAGTCATCGAATGGCTCCGGGCGGCAGGGCGCGTGGTCGGAGATGCCGTATTCGTCCAAACCCGCCGCCACGGCCGCCTCCACGTATTCCTCCGGCGTGCCGGTGGCGTGTTGGCAAAGGGGCGTGTGAGTGTGGTAGTCGGCGGGCATGTGGAGGTGGAATCTTGGCAGGTTGCGGCGGTCGCTTTTGCCGCCCGGCATGATCCGGAACCCAGCCTTATGGAATGACGCGGCGGTTTCCCTGTTTTTCCGGACAAGCGCAAACTAGCCGAACAAGCTGTGGACTCCAGCCCAAACGAGCGATCCGCCCCGAAGCCCAAAAATCGTTTCCTCCTTGCATCGTCGGGAAATCCCTGCCTAGTCCCCTCCAGCGACAACCCCTTTCTTAGAGCCAACATCCATGGGAAAAACACTGATCATCGCGGAAAAACCTTCGGTAATGACCGATCTCTCGAAGGCGCTTTCCAAAGCCCTCGGCAAGTTCGACAAGGTCGGTGCCGGGCGCGACATCCACTTCGAGAACGAAACGGCGATCATCACTTCAGCGGTCGGCCACCTTGTGGAGCTGCGCATGCCGATGGGGCCGAACGGCAAGAAGCTGGCTTGGAATTTCACCGTCCTTCCCGCCATCCCCGATAAATTCGAGCTCGATCCCATCGAGCAATCCGAGCCGCGCCTGAAAAAGGTGCTCAAGCTCGCGAAGCGCAAGGACGTGGATCTCATCGTCAACGCCTGCGACGCCGGCCGGGAAGGGGAGCTGATTTTCCGCTACATCATGGAGATCGGCGGCATCGAAAAGCCGGTCAAGCGCCTGTGGATGCAGTCGATGACCACCGGCGCGATCGTTTCCGCCTGGGAAAATCTCCGCAGCGACGAGCAGATGCGTCCGCTCGCCGATGCCGCGAAGTGCCGTTCCGAGTCGGATTGGCTCGTCGGCCTCAACGCAACCCGCGCGCTGACCTGTTTCAACTCCCGCCACGGCGGCTTCAACATCACCGCCGCCGGCCGAGTGCAGACGCCGACCCTGGCCATCCTCGCCGCCCGTGAGGAGGAGATCCAGGCTTTCAAGGCCGAGCCGTATTTCGAAGTCCACGGCACTTTCAATGTTTCCGCCGGGGATTACCTCGGGAAGTGGACGGATCCGGATTACAAGAAATCGGAGGACAAGCCGCACGGCCGCGCCGACCGCATCTGGAGCCAGGAACTTGCGCAGGCCATCGTGGAGCGTTGCAAGGGCAAGACCGCGACGATCACCGAGGAGAAAAAGGCGCAGACCCAGATCGCACCGCAGCTTTACGATCTCACCACCCTTCAGCGCGAGGCTCCTTTTTCCGCGAAGGGCACGCTGCAGATCGCGCAGGCGCTTTACGAGAAACATAAAGTCCTCACCTACCCCCGGACGGATTCCCGCTACCTGCCGGAGGATTATGTCCAGAACGTGAAGGACACCCTGAAGCAGATCGGCAACAGCGATCTCGACGTCGCGAAATACGCGAAGGCCGTGCTCGCCGGGAAGGACGACAAGGGGCCGCGGCTCCACCAGTCGAAGCGCATTTTCAACACCGCCAAGGTATCGGACCACTTCGCCATCATCCCGACCGGCACGATCGCGAAACTCTCCGAGACCGAGCAGAAGGTCTATGACATGGTCGTGAAACGCTTCATCGCCGTGTTCTACCCGCAGGCGGAGTTCGAGCAGACCACGCGGCTCTCGACCATTTCCGAAAGCGGAAACAAGGACATTTTCAAAACCGAAGGACGCGTCCTTGTCGTCCCGGGCTGGCTGGAGGTCTATGGCCGGAAGCCCGGTGTCGCCGCCGGTAAGGACGGACTCACCGGCATTTCTGCAGGAGAAACCGCGAAGGCCGATCCCGTGGAACTCATCCACGAGCAGACCCGCCCGCCCGCCCGCTTCACGGAATCCACCCTGCTTTCCGCGATGGAGGGAGCCGGGAAACTGGTCAGCGACGAGGAACTCCGCGAGGCCATGGCCGAGCGCGGCCTCGGCACTCCCGCCACCCGCGCGGCGACCATCGAAGGCCTGATCGCCCAGAAATACCTTCTCCGCGAGGGGCGCGAGCTCATCGTCACACCCTCCGGCCTGCGCCTCATCCAGCTGGTGAAGCAGATGGACATCGAGGGACTCTATTCACCCAAGCTTACCGGCGATTGGGAATACAAGCTGCGCCAGATGGAGCAAGGCGCGCTTCGCCGCTCCGATTTCATGAAGGAAATCATTGGCTACACGAACGACATCTGCGTGAAAGCCCGCGGCCTCGCCGAGGAGGCCAAGAACCAGAATTTCCCCGAGGTCGAGGTCGAGCATCCCATCCACGGCAAGCTCATCCTCCGCCAGACCGACGCCACCTACGAATCCCGCGACCCGGAGATCCCCATCAAGATCAAGAAGCACATCGCCGGCCGCCTGCTGACCGAGGACGAGCTCCGCACCCTTTTGAAAAACGGAGTCGTAGGCCCGCTGCAAGGGTTCAAGTCGAAGTTCAACAAGCCCTTCGACGCCTCGCTCCAGATCGACGCGAAGTTCAAGGTCGCGTTCCTTTTCGAAGGCGATGACGACAAGGCTCCCGAACTCACCGAGGAAATGCTGATCGGCACCGCCGTCACCCCGGACGGCAAGTCACACAAGGTCTTCGCAACCGAAAAGGCGTATCACGTCCCGGACATCGTCACGAAAAAAGATCCGCACGGCGTCCGCATCGGAAAGGTCATCCTCCAGCGCGAGATTCCGGAAGATCAGGCACTCAAGCTCCTTTCCGAGGGCAAAACCGACCTTCTCAAGGGCTTCGTTTCAAACAAGACCAAGCGCAAGTTCGACGCCCACCTGACATTCGACATCGACACCGCCAAAATCGGTTTCGATTTCCCGCCGCGCCCCGCGAAGAAGGCGGCGAAGGCGAAAGAGTGAGGTTTTGACCCCGTGGTTCCGCGATGGGGTGTTCACCCTATAGGCGGGTCTATAAGGCTGTGTCTTAATGGGCTTGTCAAGGGTGCAACCGATCGATCATCGATCGGCCGTTTCATGCGAACCAAACAACGACACATGAAAATCAAACACACAAGCCATGCCAGCCACGGAGCGATCCTGCTGGCGGCCATTTTAACCACCGGTGCCGCATCCGCAGCCACCACCTCGGGCAAGGACGGTATGAACACCTCCACAACCGTCCAGACCGACCGCAGCTACGACAACGAAGGACTCCCCATGCTCGCCCCCGGCGTGCAGGAACTCAGCCTCGGCGGTCGCCTGAACTGGGAAGACAGCACGGCCTACAACTTCGACATAAGCTACGGCCGCTTCATCACGTCCAACTGGCTTGTTGGCGCTGAGGCAGGCATCACCGGCATTAACAGCGACAAGGATTACCGTGTCGGCGTTTTCGGGGAATACAATTTCCTGACGGGAACCAAGTGGGTCCCGTTCATCCGCGGCGGCGTGGGCTACACTCGCCCGGATCAGGGCGATGACAGCGCCACCCTCGGACTGGATGGCGGTATCAAATACTTCATGCGCTCCAACCTGGCCATCTTCGCATCCGCCGGTGGCGACTGGGTTATCTCCGGCGACGACAGCAACGACGGCTTCGCCAAACAGATCGACCTCGGCCTGAAGTTCTACTTCTAGGCGAAATCACACGATCCGTTGCGCCCGAAGAAACATTGGGAACCCACCCCACGGCGCGGCGGATGACGGTCGGACACAAATGACGGCCGGCATGATCAGCCCTCGTCCGGAGGGGTCATCACCAGCACGCGCTCGATGCCGTTCTTGGAAAATTCCTCCCAGTAGCGTTTTTCCGAGGACACGGTTTTCGCCCGCCTTTCCTCCTCGCTCATCGCCTCCCATGCCTTGATGCCGATGGACTTCGCGAGATCCCGGTCGGCGAGGCGAACGGTCAGCTCGTCCCAAAAGCTCTCGTTGCGGAATTCCTCGTAGCACTCGTGGTAGAACAAGGTTTCCTCCACTTCCTTTTTCACCCGGAAACGCTGGGTTTCCTGATCGAACTCGATCATCGCGCCCAGGCCGTTGTGGGCGGCCTTCTCAAGCATCTTGCTCTCGAAGGCCTCGTATTCGGAAAGTTTCCCGTCCGCGCTCTCCTTCTGATTCCAGGAAGCGACGTTCGCGGCCAGGCTCAGCATCTCAACGAGTGTCGCCAGTTCCTGTTCGGTGAATCGTATGTGCATCCAGGCGCAGGGAACCACCCTGCCACCCCTTCCGCAAGCCCGCATGTGAAATACAACACTCTCCCGGATGACTTTGTGAAAAATTTCACAAGCTCCGTTTGCCCTTGTCGGGAAAGGATGGCAGGTTCCGCACATGGCCAATGCAGCGACCGCACCACGCAAGGTGCTCATTATCGGAGGCGGCTTCGCCGGACTCGAATGCGCCCGCAAGCTCGCCAACGATGACCGCTTCGAGGTCACGCTGCTCGACCGCACGAACCACCACCTTTTCCAGCCGCTGCTCTATCAGGTGGCCACCGCCTCGCTCGCCGCGCCGGACATCGCCCGCTCGATCCGCCAGATCCTTTGCGATGCGGCAAACGTCACCGTGCTGATGGACGAGGTCACGGCGATTTCCCCCGCCGAAAAAACCGTCACCGGCAAGACCGGCGGGACTTATCTCTTTGATTACCTCATCCTCGCCGCCGGGGCGAAGACCGGCTTTTTCGGCAACGACCAGTGGGAGGAAAACTCCCTCGGCCTGAAATCGCTGGCCGACGCACAGGACATCCGCCGGAAAATCCTCTCGAACCTCGAACGTGCCGAACTCACCACCGACGAGGCCGAACGCGGTCGTCTGATGACCATCGCCATCGTTGGCGGCGGCCCTACCGGAGTGGAACTCGCCGGAGCCTGCGCCGACCTCATCCACCGTTCCCTGAAGTCGAATTTCCGCCGCATCGACACCTCCAAACTCCGCGTGATCCTCATCGAGAACTCGCCGGAAATCCTGGAGCACTACGCCCCGCACCAGTCCGCCTACGCGAAAGAGCGGCTGCGGAAACTCGGCGTCGAGGTGCGCAACGGAACCCGCGTGACCGACGTGCGGAAAGGCGAGCTGCTTTTTCAGGACGGCTCCTTTCTGAAAGCCGAGGCGATCGTATGGGCGGCGGGCATCGCTGCGAATCCGTTGACGAAAGATCTCGGCGTTGAGACAGACCGCGCCGGGCGCGTGACGCCGAACGCCGATCTCTCCATCCCGGGCCACCCGGATATTTTCGTCGCGGGGGATCTCACCAACATGAAAGACCGCGAGGGGAAATTCGTTCCCGGCGTCGCGCCCGCCGCCACGCAGATGGGTCACCACATCGCGAAGTTGCTGAAAGAGGAGCTGCGCCTGGAAACCACGGGGTTCGCCGACCGCAAGCACGACCTCCGCCCGCTATTCAAATACACCGACAAGGGCATGATGGCCATCATCGGCAAAAACGCCGCGGTCATGAAGGTCGGGGATTTCACCATGAACGGCTTCTTCGCGTGGATCGCATGGCTGCTCATCCACATCCTTTTCCTCATCGGATTTCGTAACAAGCTTTCCGTCCTGCTCGGCTGGGCTTACTCATACATCGTCAACAACCCGGAGGCGCGCATCATCGTCCACCCGCCCGCGTCAGTCGCGCCGCCGAAAGGGTAGGGGAGCAATGCCTCACTCCTCCACGCTGATGCGCGTCATCAGCACATGCGCTGCGCCGGGCATCACGATCTCCGCCCTGTCGTTCGCGATCGCCGCCTCGATGCAGCAGAATTTCAGGTATCCCTCATCCGGGAGATCCGCCAGCGCCGCCGCTTTCTCAGCCCACGGGTTCCAGACCACCGTCGAGGGACTGCCGGATTTTTCCACGAGGATCGTCCTGCCGGAAAGGTCGTCCACCAGGAGTATGCTACTGGAACTCTCGTAAATGCGATCCACCTCCTTGTCGAAAATCACATCTCCTTTCTGGATCCGGGTTTGCCTCTCTCCGACGGTATCCAGATACGTGCATCCATCCAGGTTCACCACCCTCACCTGTTCGATGTCGGAAACACCGAGATAGGTGTGCAGCGCACCCGAAACCAAGACGGGCACCTCGGAAACGTTCTTCGATTCCAGCGCGACTTCGAGTTCCTCCCCCGTCTTCACCGTGAGTTCCGCATTCCAGATCCCGACGCGTATGCCGAAGCGCAACGTCACGCCGCGGACATCCTCCGTCGCACCGAGAAATTCCCAGAACCGCCCCCTCACCAGGCCGTGCGAAGGCTGCGACGCATCCGCCGGATGGGCGTTGAACCATGGCCAACAGACCGGAATGCCACCCCGTATCGCCTTGCCCTCCTTGAAAACGGCATCCGGGCTGAGATACAGAACCTCCTCCTCATCCACAGGCCGCCACGACATCACATGCGCCCCATGCAACGCCACCCGCGCTGTGCATGTCGGGTGATCGATTTCGAAAACCGGATACGAGGGATCGGCATCGGACAAACGGACGGAGGCGGGCAGGTTCATGACGGGTGGGAGAATGCCCATTCGTGGATTTTCCGCCATCCGATAAACCTCACGCATCCCACTCCCAATCCTCCTTGATCTGGTCGATCGCGCGCCGGTCTTTCTTCGTCGGCCTGCCTTTGGCGGCTTCCGATTTTGCGATCTGCCAGTTTTTCAGCGCCTCATAGACCTCGGGCTTCGTCCTGTCCTCGTAGCAGGCCTGCGCCTCGGGCGCGCCGACGCGCTTTTCGATCACACCCCGCACCACAATCTCCCGCAAACCCGGGCCATCGGTGAAAGGGATCTCCAACACATCGCCGACCTGTATGGAGGAAGCGCGTTTCATCGCATGGCCGTTGCGCTTCACCTTGCCGTCGCCGAGGATGTCCGCCGCAAGGGCGCGGGTCTTGAAAAATCGGGTGGCCCAAAGCCATTTGTCAGCGCGTGTCGAACCGGACATTTCACGGAAACTGCCATCCCTCCCGTCACACCGCAAGACGGCGCTTGCCGAATGCCGCATCGTGCGGAAGTTGCCGCGCATGAATTTTCCACCCAACCGCACCTCCGCCCTCGCCCGGCTGGAAGCCTTCGTCCCTCTTGCGGCAAAATACGCAGCGCATCGGAACTTCGATCTGGGCGCGGGAAAGCACAACGGCGTTTCCCGCCTCTCGCCCTACATCCGCACGCGGCTGATCACAGAAGAGGAAGCCACCCGCGCCGTTCTCGCGAAACACAACTCCCGCGCTGCGGAAAAGTTCCTCCAGGAAATCGCGTGGCGAACCTACTGGAAAGGCTGGCTGGAAATGCGCCCCGAGGCGTGGAGCCATTACCTCGCCACTCTCGCGGAGCAGGAGAAACCTGCCGGATACGCGAAAGCCATCGCTGGCGAAACCGGGATCGAGTGTTTCGATCACTGGGTGCACGAGCTGTTAGGGACCGGCTACCTCCACAACCACGCCCGCATGTGGTTCGCATCGATCTGGATCTTCACGCTGAAACTCCCCTGGCAGCTCGGCGCGGATTTTTTCCTGTGCCATCTGTTAGACGGCGATCCCGCCGCGAACACGCTCTCCTGGCGTTGGGTCGCGGGTCTCCACACACCCGGAAAGCATTACCTCGCCCGCGCCGAGAACATTGAGAAATTCACCCTCGGCCGCTTCGATCCTGCGGGTCAACTCGATGAGAAAGCCCATCCCATCCCGCTGGATCAAACCTTCACGCGGCAGCCGTTGCACCTCCCGTCAAACCCGAAGCCAAAAGGCCGCACCGGCCACCTGATGTTTCCCGAAGACCTCGCCCCGCCGCCCGAAGACCTCGGTGAAATCCACGCCACCGCCGCTTATCTTCCCGCCGCGCACCAGGCCTCATCGTTGGTCGTGGAGTTCCTTGAAGGCGCGATAAGCAGCACACTTGCAGAACGCGACGGCACTCTGTTTGGCGAGCCATTCCACAGCTCGCTTAACGATTGGATCCGCGCCGAGAAACTCGACGCCATCGTCATCTCCCGTCCCACCGTCGGTTTCACGAAGGACTTTCTAACAGACCAAAAACTCCCTCCCATCACCCACACCTTCATCCGCACATGGGATCACCTGCTCTGGCCTCACGCCACCGCCGGTTTTTTCAAGCTGAAAGCCGCGCTGCCGAAAATCCACGCATCCATCGCCCCGAATCGAGTGGATGACCTTTTTCCGGATTTCTGATCCACTCCGCCATCAGCACGCTCCTTCAGCTCCATCTCCTTGTCGTCATCTTCGCGGCGACCACCGTTCTCGGCAGGCTCGCCACGGTGAGCGCGCCGGTTCTGGTGACGTGGCGGTGCCTGCTCGCGGCGTTCGGCGCTTTCCTGTGGGTCGTGATGATGCGCGACCGGAAAATCTGGCTCGGCGGAAAGCGGGTCGCGAAGCTGTTAGGCGTCGGCGCGATCATCGGGCTGCATTGGCTGTGCCTGTTCGGCGCAGTGAAGATCGCGAACGTTTCCATCGCGCTCGCCGGATTGGCCACGCTTTCGCTATTCACCGCTTTCACCGAGCCGCTGCTCACCCGTCGCCGCATCAAGCCCTTCGAGGTGTTTCTCGGGCTCATCGTCCTCGCCGGCATCTGCCTGATCGCGGGGGTGGAAACGGCGCATGCCCTCGGACTCGGCGTGGCCTTGCTGAGCGCGTTCCTCGCGGCCGTGTTCCTTGTGCTGAACCGCACCATCGTCATCAACGGCGGCGATCCGATGGTGATGGTCGGCTGGGAAATGGTTGCCTCGACGCTCGTTTGTTTCCTCGCGGTGCCGATCTTCGATCCCGCAGGCTTCCCCGCGCTGGCGGTTTCCGATCCGCTGAACTGGCTGTGGATCGCGATCCTCGCGTTCGGTTGCACCGTCTTCGCGCAAGCGCTTACGAACCGGTTGCTGCGCACGATCAGCGCCTATGACTTCAATCTCGCCGCGAATTTCGAACCGGTTTACGGCATCATCGCCGCAGCCATCGTTTTCGGCGAGCACGCGAACCTCAAGCCCGCCTTCTACCTCGGCACATCCGCCATCGTCCTCGCGAATTTTCTGCACCCGCTCCTGCGGAAACGCTTTTCCCAGCCCTGACAACCGTGTATGCCCTCGCACCATGACACGCGCCCTCCGCATCATTCCTTTTCTCCTGCTGGCCGTCCCGCTCGCCGCGCAGGATGCCACACCGTTTCCAAGCCCTCCCTCCATCAAGGGACTGCAGGTGCAGATGGTCGATGATGCGCTCGCGCTCGGCATCCATCACGCGGGCGTCAACCTCAACGTCACGGTGCTGGTCGATCTGGAAAAGAAGCCCGGAAACCCGAAGCGCGTGGTGGATGGCCATGAGTTCAGTTTCAACGAAAGCTACCTCAGGAGCCTCGATTCCCAGATCAAGCCGCTCTCCGACAAGGGCGTTCTCGTATATCTCATCGTGACCCCCTACCCGTCGAAAAACGAGGCGATCGATGCCTTGGCCATCCACCCGGATGCCCGCAAGGATCACGAATACACCGTCGGCGGATTCAATTCGAAGACGCCCGAAGGGAAAGCCTGGCTGAAGGCGGTGGGCATGGAAATCGCCTCACGCTGGAGCGGCGCCCGCCCCGAGTGCGGACGGGTCTGGGGCTGGATCGTGGGCAACGAGGTGAACTCCCACTTCATGTGGTGCAATATGGGGAAAAAGCCGTTGGCCGATGCCGTCGCCGCATACGCCCAGGCATTCCGCATTCTCCACGGCGCGGTGCGCACGGCCTCCGCGAACGCGCGGCTCTACATTTCTTTCGACCACCATTGGGGAGTCGGCATGCATGGCATCAGCCCGGAGGAGGCGGTGCCCGGCAAAGATTATCTCGATGCCTTCGCCAAGCTGACTTCCGATCTCGACTGGCATGTCGCATGGCATCCGTATCCCGAAGACCTCAGCAATCCCCGCGCATGGGCCGACAAGACGGTGACCGGCGATGAAAACACCAACAAGGTCACCTTCAAGAACCTCGAAGTGCTGTGCCGCTATCTCCGCAAGCCGGAGCTGCTGTTCAAGGGCGAACCGCGCCGCGTCATCCTTTCCGAACAGGGATTCCATCTCCTGTTGGAGCCGGATGGCGAAACCCTGCAAGCCGCCGCCTATGCCTATGCATGGGAAAAATGCCGCAGGCTGCCGCTTGTCGACGCCTTCATCTACCACCGCCACGTCGATCACGCGAAGGAAGGCGGCCTGCGCCTCGGACTCTGGACAAACGACCCGCAATCCATCGTGGATCCGCATAGCAAAAAGCAGATCTGGGAGCTTTTCCGAAAAGCGGGCACGCCCGAATGGGACGCCGCCGCCGCGCCGCTCCTGCCCGTCACGGGCTTGAAATCCTGGGATGAACTCGCTGGCGAGTGAGAAGGCGGCGGTTCCCTACTTCCAAAAGGATTTTTCACAAATACCATTTTCCCATGTCGATTACCATTGATGGGGCAGGCAGGCTCGTCATTTCGAAGTCCATCCGGGATGAGCTGAACCTTGTTCCCGGCAGCGAGATTGAGATCGATACCTCCGGCACCGAGATCCGCTTGCGGCTGGCCGCAGCAGAACCAAGCTTCGTCAGGAAAAGTGGAGTTCTTGTCCACCACGGCCCGGGCAAGGCGGATCTTTTTTAGGGTCAGGTTCCGCATTTCAACATTTCTGGATTTGCCTGCTGGTTTACAAATCCAGCTTGGCGAGCAATTCCTCGACGGTGAGTTTGTGGTGAGCGGCCACGGGTTTCAAGACGCCGCCTAGCAGGGTGCCGGTTTCCAAAGGTCGTTGATTTGGAACCGTCACATGATGGGTTCCGCCCATGTTGGTCGTCAGACGGAAATGGGAACCGCTTTGGCGCACCGACTCCTAACCGAGAACCCCCAGGGCGGGGATGAGATCGGATGCGTCGATGTCGCAGGGGATTTTCCTACCGCCAGCGCTTCATCGCGGACGAAGTGCAGGCGGATGATCTTCGGCATCGGCCCCGGTACTCCGTCACTGAAATGACAATGCACCGCGTCGCGCACCATTTCCCGCAACTCCTCGACAACGACTTCAGCCCCGCGGAAACCGACGCCCTGAAAATCCAAAGCCCCGCTCTCATCGTTTTTCTGCTCGTCATCGTGAAAGCGCTCGAACCATTGTTCACGCAATCAAAGCGGCAAGCACCCGCGAACGAACGTCAGTAATGATCCAAGAATAGTAACCACATATCATCCCAACTCCCTTCAAAGCACCCGCAAGCCCGGCTTTGCGACCCTTTGCGACCTCCGCGCCTCTGCGGTGAAACTCTTTTCCCAAACCCGAATCCACCATGAAACACCTCCTCCTCGCCGCCGCGCTTTTCTCCGCCATCCACGCCTCCGCCGCGAAGCCGAATTTCATCATCATCTTCACCGATGACCAGGGCTACAACGACCTCGGTTGCTTCGGCTCGGAGAAAATCAAGACCCCGCACATCGACCGGATCGCCGCGGAGGGGCGGAAGTTCACCAGCTTCATGGTCGCCAGCTCGGTCTGCTCGCCTTCCCGCGCCGCGTTGCTCACCGGCAGCTACCCGAAGCGCGTCGGCATGCACAAGCACGTGCTTTTCCCCGCCTCCGATTACGGCCTGAACCCTGCCGAATACACGCTCGCCGACCATTTCAAATCCCTCGGCTACGCCACCGCCTGCATCGGGAAATGGCACCTCGGCCACCTTCCGGAGCTGCTGCCGCGCGCCCAGGGTTTCGATCCCTACTACGGCATCCCCTACTCGAACGACATGAACCACCCCGACAACAAGGGCAAGGCGCATCCCGCCTCCGACGAGAGCTGGTTGAAGCAGGATGAGTTCGTGAAAAAATGGAACACCCCGCTCATCGAGAACGAGGAAATCATCGAGCTGCCCGTCGATCAGCGCACCATCACCCGCCGCTACACCGACCGCGCGATCTCCTTTGTCACCGAAAACAAGGACAAGCCCTTCTTCCTCTACCTCCCGCACTCCATGCCGCACATCCCGCTCTTCGTGCCGGAGGACGCCCAAGATCCCGATCCGAAAAACGCCTTCAAGGCCGTCATCGAGCACATCGATGCCGAGGTCGGTCGCCTCGCCGACAAGTTGCGCGAGCTCGGTCTCGCGGAAAACACCTACCTCATCTACACCAGCGACAACGGTCCGTGGATCACGTTCAAGCACCACGGCGGCAGCGCCTTCCCGCTCCGTGACGGCAAAAGCACCACCTTCGAGGGCGGCCAGCGCGTGCCCTGCGTCATGTGGGCGCCCGGCCGCATACCCGCCGGGACAACCAGCGGCGAACTCGTCTCGACCATCGACCTGCTGCCCACCCTCGCCGCCCTCGCGGACAGCAAGCTTCCGGAAAACGGAAACCGCATCGACGGCCTCGACCTCTCCGCCACCCTCACCGGCGACGCACCCTCGAAACGCGACGAATTCATCTATTACAGCCCGAACGGCGAGCCCGACGGCATCCGCCAAGGCGATTGGAAACTCCTCCTCCGCAAACCCGAGCCCCTGCTCTTCAACCTCAAGGAAGACATTTCCGAATCGGAAAACCTCGCCGCCAAGCACCCGGAAAAAATCGCCACCCTCACCGCCCGCCTGAAAGAACTCGACGCGGAGATCACCGAGAACGCGCGCCCGGTTTGGAAGAAGAAGTGAACTTCCTTCAGATCAGCAACTCCGGGGCGATGTGGAGGGCCTTGGCGGAGTTGCGGATGTGGTTGGCGTTGAGGGCGCGCTCGCCGCGGAGGAGGCGGGAGGCGGTGGAGCGGTCGATGCCGTGGAGAAACGGAGGCTATCGGCCGGCAAGCTTCAGGAACTCTTCCGTTGTGAGGTTGCTTGCGCGGATCAAGCTTCGCAGCGTCCCCTTCGCCACTTCCTTGTGATCCGGCACAGAAAGCGTAGCCATGCCGCCTTTCTTTACGAGGATCATGTGGCTGCCGCGCGGCCTCACCATTTCCCATCCGTCCTTCGCGAGAATCCTGACGACTTCGCGTCCGTTGAGGCTAGGAAGAGCAGGAATCAGACAGCGACTTCCACTTGTTGGATCTCTATCGTCAATGGCATGCCCAACTCGGCACGCACCTCAAGGCAATCGGCCACCGCCTCGCGTATGTTTGCGAGCGCTTCTTCCCTCGTTGCGCCCTGGCTCACGCAGCCCGGGATGGAAGGGCATTCCGCAATCCACACGCCGTCTTCATCTCGATCCAAGGTGGTAAGAAATTTCACACGGGCAATGTATCTGCTCTTCGGATCTTTGTGAAGGAGGGAAAATTGACTGAGATCATCACCCCTTCACGAGAGAGCCGCCCGGTGCGTCGTTACGTTCGTTCAGCACGTCGATTCCATCCTGCACGCGCCGCTCCATCTCATCGGTCAGGGCGGCGATGGCGTCTCTCGATTTCGCACCGAGGTGATCGCGGACATCGATGGGCGCGCCGATCATGGCCATGGCGCGGCGCGGGCCGGTGCGTGGCATGGTGCGGGAGTAGAAATCCTCGGCGATGCGCTCCACGGTCTCGGCGTAGCGGTCGATGGTGGGTCGATCCGTCAGGTAAGGGGTAAGGTAGCCGTGGATGCGGAGCGCGAGGATCGCGCGGTCGGCGAGGCCGTTGATTTCGGGATGCGGTGATGCCGCCGGATCGGAGCGGAGCTGGTGGATTTTCGCGCGGGCCTTGGCGATGCGGGCGACGAGCGGCGCACCCTCCGCCACGGCGATTTCCAAGCCGTTCTCGACCTCCGCAACGAGGTTGGCGGCGAAGTTTTCCAGCAACCTGTAGACTGATGGATCGTCGTCGGGGAGCTTCCCGTGGAGGCCGTGCTTTTTCAGATAACCGCCGAGGATATGCCGCCCGAGGCCGAGAACCGCGCCGAGCGGATCCGATGTGGAGCCGGGCGGGAAGGTGTGGCCGCTGTCCGCGCCGAGCCGGAGCATGCGTTCGGTGATCGTTACGCGCGGTGTGGTGAGATGGGTGAACTTGAGGCTCACCGGAATGATTTTCACCGCCGCGCCTTCGGCCGCCGCCTGCGCCTTGAGCGCGATGAACGCCGCTCCATCGAGGAAGGGAGTGGCGCGGTCGTTGGTGAGATACACGTTGCCCTCCGGGAAAATGTTCAGACCCGTTTTCCCCTCGGCCAGCACCTTGATCGCAGCAGCCATGGCCTTGCGGTCGCTGCCCTCGCGGTCGATGGAGAAATTCCCCATCTTCTGCATGCTCCACGCGCACAATCGGCCGCGCAGGAACACATCGTAGGCCGCCATGAAACAGGAATCCACGCCTAGCCGCCGCTGGATTTCGGTGAGCGCCTGCGGATCGCTATGGCTCGGGTGGTTGATGACGAAGAGCAGCCGGTCGCCGCTGCGTTTCGCGTCCTGCAAGGCTTCGGATTCCCCGCTGATGGAAATTTCACGGATGCGGTGGTTCGGCCCCGGGAGGAAAACATGCCGGTTCAGCGCCCTGCCCAGACGGATCAGGGGAGCGGACGGCCGCGCCTCGAAGAAGCGGTAGGGAGCATCGGAGAACTCAAGCACGGGAAACAATTTCCGTTTCCCACCCCACCATGTAAAGCAACTCTACAATAGAACCGAAGCACCGATCACACTTCAGGATTTCACTTTGCTTTTCATGGAACCCAACCGTCGGGTGATGGCGAGGATCGCCGGATGAGTGAAGCGCCGCTCGGCGGTGATCGCGTAAAACTGCGTTTCCACATCCTTGGTTCTGCCGAGCGGGACGAATCCGTATCGCTCGAACGCCTCGGCGGCGACCACCGTGGGCACGGCGATGAATCCATGGCCGCTGGTCGCCACGATTTTCGTCAGGGCCGCATCTTCGAACTCGGCCACAACGCGTGGTTCCACGCCCACGCTCCGGAACCATTTCTCCAAGTCCCGCCTCAGGTTGCAATTCTGGGTGGGGAGCAGAGCGGCGGCTCCGTCGAGATTCCGGGGGAAGCGTCCCTTGAGCTTTTTTACAAATCCCGGCATCGCGCAAAACGTGATGGGGGACGATCCTAACTGATGATTGAAAACCTTGCCCGCGATGCCGGGCGAGGCGGGCTCGTCGGAAAGCACCACGTCGAGGCGGTGGGTATTGAGCTGGGAAACGAGATCCGCCAGCTTGCCTTCGTGGCAGGTGAGTTGCACGGGCGGCTGGTGTTCGAGTACGGGCCGCAACATGTCGTAGCTCATCAGCTTCGGGAACGAGTCCACGATGCCGACATGCAGGCGCAGCCCGCGGATGCCCGGAGCCTGCTTCGTGGCGCGGAGGATCTCGCCGCCGAGGGTGAAAATTTCCTCAGCATGGCCATAGATCAGTTGGCCGTATTCCGTCAGCTCCAGCGAACGCCCGCTGGGGCGGAAGAGCGTCTCGCCAAGGCTCGCCTCCAGCAGCTTGATCTGGGTGCACATCGAGGGTTGCGAGACGCGCAGCTTCTCCGAAGCACGCCGCAGGCTGCCTTCCTTGGCCACGGTCCAGAAGTAGCGCAGGTGGTGGTAATTCAGGAAATCGGTTTCGGGTAACTCTTTCATTTTCTAGAATGGTTCGTGTGAATTTGAGTATTATGCAAACTCTTTTACTCAGCGCAGATTGTGGCCGTCAAATCCGCCAGCCATGAAAATGACCTTCAGCCACCGCAACCACACTCCCTCGGTTTCGATCATCGATATGATCAAAGCCGAGCTGAAATCGATCCTGCCCGATCTCCAGATCGACGAGGCGCGCGTCCATCTTGAACGCAGCCTGACCGGCAGCCCGCCGTTCAGCGCGTCCTTCCACCTCGTCACTCCGGGGCCGGACGTAATCGTTGAAGCGACGGATCACACCTTGCGCGCCGCCGTCCTCAAGGCGTTTCAGGGCATCGCGGAAAAGATCAAACACCGCCATGCGAAACAGGCGCACCGCCGCGAGGCCGCGCCCGCCATTGAACTCACGCGCCGCCGCCCTGCCGGAGGCAAACGCCCCTGAAACGAAAATCTCATCTCTAAATCAAACACCGAAACAAAATGGACATCCTCTCCCTACTCGCCGCCACCACCGCCGATCCCGCCAGCATGAAAATGTGGGCTTACATAGGATTCATCGCGCTGGTGATGCTTTTCCTCGCCCTCGATCTCGGTGTCTTCCACCGCGATGCGCATGAAGTCACCATGAAGGAATCCATCATCTGGTCCTGCATCTGGCTCGCATGCGGAGTCTCGTTCACCGGTTTCATCTACTACGCCTACCAGTTCCACTGGCTGGGTCTGGGTCTGGAAACCCCGATCTATGTGGGCGGGAAGATTGCACTGGGAGAGGTCACGGGAGGCACGGCGGCCATCCAGTATCTGACCGGTTACGTGGTGGAGAAATCCCTTGCGATGGATAACATTTTCGTCATCGCGATGATCTTCGGCTACTTCGCGATCCCGGCGAAATACCAGCACCGTGTGCTCTTCTGGGGAATCATCGGCGCACTCATTATGCGCGGAGGCATGATCTTCCTCGGTGCGGAGCTGATCATGAATTACACATGGATCCTCATCGTCTTCGGACTCTTCCTGATCCTGACAGCGGTCAAGATGGCGCTCATCACCAGCCACAGCGACCCGGGAAAAAATCCGGTCGTGAAGATCGCCAAGCGGTTTTTCCGCACCGTGGATTTCTATGACGGCCAGAAATTTTTCACCCGCCGCACGGTCGCGCCGACATACATCACCGATCCGAAAACGGGCAAGGACACCTACGCCCCCGCCGAGCCGGGCACGCTGTCCGCGCGCTACGCGATCACCCCGCTGTTCCTCGCGCTCATCATGGTGGAAATCACGGATCTCGTGTTCGCCGTCGATTCGATTCCCGCGATTTTCGCGATCACGCCCGATCCGTTCATCGTCTTCACGAGCAACATCTTCGCGATCCTCGGCCTGCGCGCCCTCTACTTCTGCCTGGCCGCCCTTATCGCGAAATTCCGCTACCTCAAGCCCGCCCTGATCCTGATCCTCGGCTTCGTGGGCATCAAGCTGCTGCTGCTCGCCGCTCCGCCTTACTTCAATGACTTCGGTTTCAGTGCCAATGAAATCAAGAGCATCAAGATCGATCCGTTTGTTTCACTGGTCATCGTCCTCGGCACCCTCGCGGTGGCAACGGTGATGTCCATCCTCATCCCGAGCAAGGAGGACGATACCAAACCGGCATGATGACCGCAAAGCACGGAATGATGGTCCTCGAAGCCGCAGAAACCATGGGTCCTGTATGTCCATTGCTTTGACAAAAATCGCAGACCAGATCGTCCAATCCGCCTGGTTCCAGCGTTCGATCATCCTGACCATCATCGCCGCCGGAGTCTTGGCGGGGATCGAGACGGATGCCGCGATGGTGGCAAGCCTCGGCACCTTGCTGCGTTCGCTCGATCACATCGTGCTGGGCATATTCATTGTCGAAGTCCTCCTGAAACTCACGGCGAGCTGCCCCCGTCCATGGAATTACTTCCGCGATGGCTGGAACGTCTTCGATTTCATCATCGTGGTCCTCTGCCTGCTGCCGATGGATTCACAGTTCGCCGTGGTGTTGCGATTGGGCCGCGCACTCCGTTTGCTGCGCCTTGTCTCCGCCGTGCCGAAGCTCCAGCTTCTGGTCGGGGCGCTGGTCAAGAGCTTCAGCTCCATGGGCTATGTCGGCCTGCTGCTGGGGCTCATGTTATATATTTACGCCATCGTCGGCGTCCATCTCTTCGGCGGGCACGACAAGGCCCACTTCGGCAGCTTGTCGCTGGCGTTTTTCACGCTCTTCCAGACCATCACCCTGGATGATTGGAAATTCCTTTTCGAAAGCGCGAAAGGATCATCGCCTGCGGTGGCTGCGATCTATTTCATCAGTTTCATCCTGCTCGGAACGATGATCATGCTCAATCTCTTCATCGGCATCATCATGAACAGCATGGAGGAGATGCACTCCGAGCTGGATGAATACAACGCAGCCAAACGCGGAACAGCCGAAAAACAAAGCGCCTTGGACGACCTCGCCGCGCTGGATGAGCAGGTGGCTTCTCTGAAAACCCAGCTCACCGCCCTGCGCGGCAAGCTGGAATCAAGCGACTAGCTCGCAACGGCAACACCGGGAGTCTTGGAATGCGCGTGCTGCGGGAAGTCGAAGGTTAACACGAGCGGTTCGGCCCCCGTGTTCTCGATTTCGACACCGCCGCGGTTGAGCGCGGCTTGGGTGATGAATCCGATCTCGGGATAGAGTTCGCCAAGCCTCATGTCCTGGTGATATCGCACTTCGAGCTTTCCAACCCGGCCGAGTCCGCGGTTTGTGTGGAACAGCGCGGGGCTTTCCGGGCGGAAATTCGTCTTGGCGCCGGGCGCAAGGGTGAGACGGAGAATGGAGCACCTCTGCTCACCGAGAACCTCACCGTAAACAATCCACTGCGCGTCCACTCCGTCGCCGGCAAATTCTTCGGCGGTGATGGCCGGGCGCGAATTCTTCAGCACGAAGTCCGGGTCCTGGTTCGCCTTGAAGTCGAACGTGTCAGCCAGGTATTCCCAGTCTTCGTGCTTGGCCTTCGGATAGTCCTGTTCCCGGCAGGCGTAAAACGCATCGGCTGCTCCGATCCGTCCATCAAGTGTCAGGTCTTCGGCCAGGAAATGCTCGTCCATGGTCACGTGCAGCTCGTGCGTGCAAAGGTCTGTCGGGGAGTGCAGCACGCCATTCGGCATCACAAAGCCGTTATCGATGTGCATCATCGTGTGCGGCGAAAGGTGCCGCACTCCGTTGTAATCGCCCTGTCCCCAGCGCTTCATGCAGGCGAGGAACTGATCCTTTGTCACGAACGGATACAGGCCCATTGCCGTGGTGTGATAATGCGACGGGCTGACTCCGGGGTTGTCGAAGGAATTGATGTCGTAAACCTCCCACTTCGCCCAGTGAAGATGGTGGGGAATGGGGTTCAGATTGTCGAACTTCTTGGATACGATCGGCCAGGTGGCCTTGCCGAACAAGGATTCCGAAAATGCGGTGACTTTTTCTCCCATGACCGCTTCCGGATTGGCCGCAATCAAGTCCTGAAGTGAGATCACTTGCCCGTTTGGCGTGAGGACGTGTGCTTCTCCTTCACGAAAAGGCGCCTTTCCCGTGCGGGTATCGATGACGCCTGTCACAATGGGCACGGTGCAGCACATCCAAACCTCATCTAGACCCGTCCCGTTCATGTAGTCCGGGTAATACGATTTCGCATCCAGGCGAAGGCGCTTTCCTGGTGAGCAAAACGTACGGCCGGCATAGCGGTGCACAAGCTGAAGCACCCCGTCGTTCTGATTGAGGCAATCATCGAGAATCGAATCCGATCCGACGCCGGATCCGTCGATCACATCTTGCTGTGGGTATTCGTGAAGTTTATCCGGGAGTATTGAGGTCAAGGCGGGCATGGGGCGGGGATTCTGAGGATTTGGAAAAAGAGAAGCAAGAGTGAATGGCCCCCGAGGTGAAGCCGGATGCACCGACGGTGGGGGGGCACAAGAAATAGGGGGAAGGGGTTTGCAACCCCTCCGCATAACACGAGCGAACCGGATTCCCGATCCTCCGCAAAGGGGTTGCAAACCCCTTCTCCACATTCACAGCCAGCCGGCCTTCAGCTTCTCCGCTTTCTCCAAGGCATCCGCTCCGAGCAGGGTCGCATGCCCCATTTTCCGCATGCCGATGGCGCGGCGTTTTCCGTAGAGGTGGAGGACGGCGTCCGGGGTTTCTAGGAGAGGGGTCCAGTCGGGTGGCTCGGTCTCGCCGGGCCAGAAATCACCGAGGAGATTGAGCATCACGCAGGGGGAAACGAGGCGGGTGGAGCCGAGCGGCAGGCCGAGGACGGCGCGGAGCTGCTGCTCGAACTGGGAGGTGGCGCAGGCATCGAGCGTGTGGTGGCCGGAGTTGTGCGGGCGCGGTGCCATCTCGTTGACGAGGAGGGAGCCGTCGGCGCTCACGAAAAACTCAACGCCCATGATCCCGCGGTAATCGAGCGCGACGGCGACTTTTTCAGCGATCTTCCGGGCTTCCTCTGCGACGCTTTCCGCGATCCTCGCAGGGACGATGGAGACATCCAGGATGTGGGAGCGGTGGCGGTTTTCGGCGGGATCGTACGTGACCACCGCGCCGTCCTTACCTCGCACGACCATGACGGAAATTTCCTTTTCGAAAGGCACCCATGCCTCCAGCACCGCACGCTGTTTGCCGAATTTTTCCCAGACATCAGCCGGATTCTCGCCGCCGGTGATCCTGAGCTGGCCTTTGCCATCGTAGCCGAAGTCTGCGGTCTTCAGCACGCCCGCGCCGCCTAGTGCCGTCATCGCGTTTGTCAGGTCATCGAGGGTTTCGATCACCCAGAAGGCCGTGCAGGGGATGCCGTTTTCCCGGAGGAAATTCTTTTCCCGCTCGCGGTTCTGGCAGATGCCGACGGCTTCGGGGGAGGGGTGGAGTCCGATGTTTTCCGCCACGCCGCGCATCGTGGCGATGGGGATGTTCTCGAACTCAACGGTGGCGACCGTCGCCTTCGCGCAGAAATCCAGCAAGGCCTGCGGATCGTCGAAAGGCTTGTCGATCACCTCATCCGCGACCTCCACGGCGGGAGCCTCCAGCCCGCCCGTCCAGACCACGGATCGCACGCCCATGCGCCGCGCTGCCAGAGCCAACATGCGCCCGAGCTGCCCGCCGCCGATCACGCCGACGACCTGTTGCCTGTCCAAGGGGAAAAATACGGATGCTGACATGAATATGGAGAAGGGGTTTCAAACCCCTTTTTCGGAGAATGGGGAAATCGGTTCGCTTGGGTTGTGCAAAGGGGTTTCAAACCCCTTCTCCATGTTTGTCAATCCAACTCCGGCAGCTCCGCCGCTGCCACTTTCGCGGTTTGGTTCTTGCGGAATTCCGCGAGTTTTGCGGCCAGCGCCTGATCTTCCACGGCCAGCATGGCCACGGCGAAAAGCCCGGCGTTAGTCGCTCCGGCCTTGCCGATGGCGAAGGTCGCGGTGGGGATGCCGGCGGGCATTTGCACGATGGAAAGCAGCGAATCGATGCCTTTCAGCGCCTTCGACTCCACCGGCACGCCGAGAACCGGCAGCTCGGTCATCGCCGCGACCATGCCGGGCAGGTGCGCTGCGCCGCCCGCGCCCGCGATGATGCATTTCAGCCCGGCGGCCTTGGCGCCTTTTGCATACTCCACGAGTCGATCCGGTGTGCGGTGGGCGCTGACAACCTCCGCCTTGAAAGACACGCCGAAATCTTTCAGCACCCGCGCGGCGTGTTCCATCGTCGGCCAGTCCGACGTGCTTCCCATGATGATCCCGACACTCATAAGCGGCGAGCTTGCCCGCCCCTCCCGCGCCCGTCAATATCGGCGTTATCTATCCAAAGGAAGGCTGTTGACCAAGCCCCCCGGACTCCCGCACGCTCCGCCCGTGGCGGAAGATGATGACGAAAATCCGATCTCGGAGATCAAGCGCGCCATCGACGCGCAGGATGGTTCCGCGCTGCTCGCTGCGGCCGAGGATTGCCACTACGCCGACCTTGCGGAGCTCTACGAGCACCTCGACGACGAGGAGCGCGATTTCTTTTTCAAAACCATCGGCCCCGAGCTGGCGACGGATGTCGTCGCCGAGCTGCCGTACTCGCTGATCGAGGACTCGCTGAGCCACTTCAAGCCCGCTCAGCTCCGGGTGCTGCTGGGAAACCTTTCCGACGACGACCGCGTGGACATTTTCCAGGTCGTCTCAGAGGAGGCGCAGGTTCGTTTTTTCTCCCTGCTCGGCCCGCGCGACAAGGAGCTCACCAAGAACCTTCTGAAATACGAGGAGGACACCGCGGGCGGGCGGATGACGACCCACGTCGGCCGGATCACCGCCGACATGACGGTCAAGCAAGCCATCACCGTGCTGCGCCGCGACCGCGAGGACGCGGAGACGCTGGCGCGGATTTTCGTGGTCGATGAGCAGGGGCGGCTGGTCGGAAAAGTCCGGCTGCGCGACCTCGCTTTCGAAACCTGGGACACCCCGATCCGTGACATCATGGAGGACGCGGACGAGTTCATCCTCGCCAGCGAAGACCAGGAAAACGCAGCGCGCCTGCTCTCGCGCTACGACCTTGTGGTGCTGCCGGTCGTCGATGAGTTCCATCATCTCCTCGGCGTGATCACCTATGATGACGCCCTCGAAATCCTTCAGGAAGAGTCCACCGAAGACATTGAGAAACTCGCGGGTATCGGGGGCGAACAGACGGAGCTGACCTACCTCAACACCACCTTCCTGAAGCACTACCGCCGCCGGGTTGCCTGGCTCGTCGGGTTGGCCTTCGTCTCCATCATTTCCGGGTATGTGATGTTCCGTTTCGGCGAGGTGCTGCAGCGGGCTTACGTGCTTTCGCTTTTCCTGCCGATGGTCGTGGCCTGCGGCGGAAACGCGGGCGGGCAATCCGCTACCATGGTGATCCGCGCCCTCGCGCTCGGGGAAATCGGTGCCGATGCCGCGATCCGCATCGCATGGAAGGAGGCGCGGGTCGGGCTTTTCCTGGGACTCACGCTCGGCGTCGCGATCGCGGCTTTCATCTCCTTCCTCCTTCCCCATTTCCATCCCCCTGCCACGGGCGCGTTTTCCTTCCCGCAGCTGTCGCTGGCCGTCGCCTGCGCCATCACGCTGCAGGTCCTTTCCTCCACCGTCCTCGGCGCCCTGCTCCCCATCACCGCCCGCGCGGTGAGGCTGGACCCCGCCGTTGTTTCCGCACCCTCGCTCGCATCGATCGTCGATGTCTCCGGGATGCTTATCTACTTCGGCACCGCGGCAGCGATCCTGAATCTTTGATTTCAAGGGGAAGTAACGGCGATAGGTTGCCATGCCCAAGGGAAATCCATGGCAGGTTCCTACCAGCCGAACGGCTGCGGAGCCGGTGGAATTGCATCTCTTGCTCGACATCTACCGGGAAACGGATTTCATGGCAGCATCATGGAACAGCAGCCACCCCCGCTCACGCCACAGGATATCGCCGCCATGCAGGTGGCGCAGCATGCCCAACTCGGGCAGCCGCAGACGGTAAAGGTTTTCGGGATCATGCACGTGATCTTCGCGGGCTTCGGGCTACTGGGCGCTGTCTGGGGTATCTTTGTCATCGTGGTCGGAAACCCGTTCCTGCATTTCATGCCACAGACGCCAGAAATGGCCGCGCAGGCGAAAATGCAAGAGGCGATGGAGCAAAGCATGATGCCGATGACCGTGATCTCCACGATACTGACCGTGGCCGTCGGCCTGCTCATGCTGAGGGCGGGCGTCCTGCTTCTCAAGAAACGCCGCAGCGGCTTGCAGTGGTCGAACCGATATGCATGGGCCTCGCTCGCCAGCAAGGTGGTGAACACCGTTTTGGCTTTCGTTTACACGATGCCGGCGATGAAAGAGATGATGGCATCCTCCATGCCCAAAGGAGCGTCTTTACCGGGCGGGATGGAATGGATAGTGATCGGCTCAACCCTTCTGACAATCCTGGCCATGTCGGCATACCCGGTCATCACTCTGGTCTTGCTGAACCGTCCGAAAACAAAGGAATGGTTCGCCGCACAGCCGGTCTAACACCAGCGCACCACAAACCCCACGTTGAACATTCCCGGAAATTTCCCCGCCCGCTGTGGCCTCGCGATTCTCTCCGGGCTGGCCTGCGCGCTTGCCTTTCCGCCCTTCGGCTGGTGGCCGCTGATCCTGCCGGGGTTGGTGGGTTTGTTGGTTTCGCTGCATGGCCAGCACGGCACGCGGGCACGCGTCCTGGGATTTCTCCATGGATACACCGCCCTCGGCGTGGGGCTGTCATGGGTCTGGAATATCTTCGGGCCGCTGTCGATCGTGCTGTGGGCGGTGCTTGCGGTGCTGACCGCCGCCTTCGCGCATTTCCAGGGACGCGCGTTTCTGCATGGCCTCCGGGGATGGAAATTCGCCGCCTTCACCGCGATCAACTGGTGCGCGTGGGAATTCATCCGTGCGGAAATCATTCCCCTGAAATTTCCGTGGATGACGGCCGGCCTCGCCATCGGGCCGAACGCGTTGCTGCCGTGGATCGGGGTTTACTGCGTGGGCGCCATCGTCGTGTTCGCCGCCGCCGCCCTCACCACCCGGATGTGGAAATCGGCATGCGCCGCACTCGCCGTGCTGGCCGCATCCCTCGTTATTTCCCGCCCCTATCCTTCTCTCCAACAAGGGCAAGCGGGGGTGATCGAAGTGGCCGGGGTGCAGCTGGAGAACGTCACCATCGACTCCTATATCAACGACACCAGGGCGATGCAGGCCGGTGTCGATCACGTCGTCTGGCCCGAATACGCCGTGCCCTACGACATCCGCGAGAACAAGCGTGACTGGCAGCTGCTGTTGGATCTGTGCCGTGAAAAGGACATCACCCTGACCTTCGGAACCCAGTCGCGGCCCGGGGGAGGGGAAGTTTGGCGCAACATTGCGATCACAATGGATGCGGGTGGTTTCCTCGGCGGGCACACGAAAGTCCACACCGTCCACATGTTCGACGACGGCACGCCGGGCAAGCTCAGCGAGCCTGTCCCGACGCCCTTCGGCAAAGTGGGCACGCCGATCTGCTTCGATTGCGATTACGAGGGCATCGCAAGAGGTATGACCGCCGCAGGCGCGGAGTATTTCGTCGTTCCCACCATGGACGCGGAATCCTGGTCCGCCCGCCAGCATGACCAGCATGCGGAACTCGCACGCATCCGCGCGGCGGAAAACGGCAGGTGGATGTTGGTGGTGGCGACTTCCGGTGTCTCGCAGCTTATCGATCCGGCCGGTCATCTCCACGCTCGCCTCGGTGCGATGAAGCAGGGCACGATCCACGGCTTCCTGAAGCGCGAAACCGGCCTGACCTTTTACACCCGCTTCGGTTGGCTGCTGCCGTGGTGTGCGCTCACCATCGCCGCCGCACTGTGGGTGTGGATGATTTTCAGGCCACGGCCATCCCGCCCCGCGCCCACCCAAGATTCATGAAACCATCCAAGGAAAGCCCGCTGTGGGATGAGATCAATCGCCTGCGCCGCGATCTGACGGATCTCAGCGACCGCCACCACGCCGAGTTCATGCGCATCAGCATCCGCATCGCGGATCTGGAATCGCAGCTCGGGAAGGCGGAAGCTCACGCCGCCGCCACACCGCCGCCGCTACCGAAGGAAGAACCCGTGGGGAAGCGAGCCTTGATGCCAGCCCTCGTCGAGGCACGCCTGAAGGTCGTTCCCGAAAAGGTGGAGCCAATTTCTATTTCCCCCCCTCCCGCCATCCCCCCCTCTCCCACTCCTCTTCCAGCCGCTCCCGACAACTCCTTCGAACTCGATTTCGGAAAGGTGTGGTTCGTCCGCATCGGCATCGTGATCCTCCTGACAGGTTTGGTTTTCCTCGGAAACTACGCCTACCAGAACTGGATCCGCGAAATGTCGAACGGCGTCCGCCTCGCCGCTCTGTTCGCCTGCGCGCTCGCCTTGGTGGAAACGGGAAGGCGGCTCGCGAACAAGGAAAGCCTCAGCCGCTTCGGCGAGGTGTTGCTGGCGGGCGGCATGGCGTTTTTCTACTACTGCACCTTCGCCGCGCACCATGTCGCGCGGCTGAAAGTGATCGAAAGCCCCGCCCTCGGCGCGATCCTGCTTACCGCTGCCGCATTGGCCATCGCCGCCGTCTCATGGCTGCGCCAGGCGAAGGCCACCGCCGTCCTCGGTATTGTCCTCGCCTCCTACGCGACGATGCTCCAGCCCATCGGCTGGATGTCCTGCCTGTCGAATCTCCTGCTCGGCGGCCTCGGCCTGTTCTTCATGCTCCGCCCCGGTTGGTCGGGGCCGGGCTGGGCTTCCATGCTCGGCACCTACGGCGCGTTTTTCGGCTGGCAGTTCCTCGGTGCGTACGATGCCTCCGGTGGAAATATCCGCACGGATGATCCCGCCACCCTCTGGTTCCTTCCGCCGGTATGGGTCATGTTCGCCATCCCCGGCTCGCTCGACCGTTTCCGCGAAAGCCTCTCCGACCGTGCCCGGGCGTGGTTCACCGCCCTGAACAACGCCTTCTTCTTCCTGCTCTTCTCCGGCGTCTGGATGCCCCAGAACGGCGAGGATGGTTATTGGAAAGTGGCCGCCGTTTTCGGCTCCATCCTCATCGTCCTCGGCATCCTCGGCCGCCGCCAGAATGCCACCGCCGGAGGCGTCAACATCGGCCAAGGCATCGCCCTCGCCACCTTCGCCGTCATCCTGAAACTTGAAGGCCAGAATCTCGCCCTGGTGCTCGCCTTCGAGTCGCTCGCGCTGGCCATCGCGGCATGGAAATTCCGGGGGAAATGCGAGTCCGTTTTCTCGCTCCTCTGCGGGCTCGGCGCGACCGGAATCATCCTCGCCTACAACGATTTTTTCCATTTCCTTTACGGACACGAGCCCGTCCCGGTCTGGAGCGCAGCAGTTACTGCAACCCTAGTAGTGACGGCTTCCATGATCACCGCGAAGGGATCCGTAGATGGGTCGCCGTTCGGAAAATTCATCCGTGTTTCCGCCTGCCTCCTCTTCCTGGCCGCCGCAATCATAGCCAGCCATATCTGCGTGTTCCGGCTTGATGACCCGTGGAAACTCGTCACCGCGATCGTGCTCTCCGTTGCGATGGCCATCGGCTCCCTGGAACTCGATGTGAAACGCCGCCAACCCGAGTTTTTGTGGGGCTCGCTGTGGTTCCTTGGTTTGGGTGCTTTTCTTCCCGTGTCATCGGGTTTCGGAGAATTGGCAAGCTGGCCCCTGTTCGTCGCAGCCGGCCTGTCGTTGCTCGGCTGCTGGTTCTGGCAGCACCGCACCAAGAGCGGGTGCGCACTGCACGATCCCGCCTCGTATCCCGGCCTCGGCGCTTTCGCCTTCGCCCTCGCGGTTCCCTTTTTCCTCTGGCTCATCTGTGGGAAAACCGCGGGCGGATTCCTGCTGATCCCGGATGATGTCAGCCTCGCCCTCGGCCTGAACCAGCTCTGCGCGTTGCTCCTGGTTCCCATCGCGCTCGCCATGAGTTGCCCTCGCCTGGTGCGGACGGCGGGCGTGTATTCGTGCTACACCTTGGGATACCTGTTCGTCTTGCCCTCCGGAAACGCTCCGGTGGTTTTCGGCGCATCCCTGCTCGCCGTGGCCTCCGCCGCCCTCGTTCTCAGCCCGTGGGGGAAACGTGTGGTCGGGGAGGACGGGCCGGTTTTCTCCTCCATTTTCCGGCTCTCAGCCTTCGTCTCCTATTGCACCGCATGGCATGCCTTCGCGCCCGGCGCTTGGACGGATTTCCTCGCGCTCAGCTCCATCGCGCTGACCATCGTCTCTGATGTCATGAAGCGGAAGATGTTCGTCGAGTGCCTCGGCTTCATCGCCATCGCGCTGCTGGGTCTTGTCTTTGAAATGCTTGGCAGCCCGTGGTGGCGGATCGAAGGAGCGGAGACATGGCGCGGCATTTTGGTCGTATTGGCCATGCTCGCGCTGATCTTCACCTATCGCCAGCGCCCCGCCCTCATCTCCGATCCGCAGACCAGGAAATCCGCCATCGCTGCGCTGGCCGGTCTCACCTGCCTCGTCGCCACGCTCTGGGCGACCCAGATGCTGGTTTGGCGCTTCGGCTGGAAACCGGCCGCCGTGCTCTGGACGATCCTCGGCTTCGCCTTCGTCAGCGCCGGGCTCTGGCAACGCCTCCACATCCTCCGCGTCTGCGGCTTCGGCCTGCTCATCGTTTCCTTCTGCAAGCTCTTCTCCATGGATGTATGGGATTTCACCACCTTCATGCGGGTGGTCTCCTTCATCGTCCTCGGCGCGGCGCTGATCCTGCTCGGCCTGTTTTACAATAAGTTCTCAGAGGCCATCAAAGCCTTGCTGGATGACGAGAGGGAGCCGCGCGGGACTGGCCAGCCGTTCAAGGATTGACCCGAAGACCGACTTCAGAAGCCAATGCCCGCTGCCGCTTGTCGAAGCTCCAGAATTCCATCGCTCCCAACTCCAAAGCAGCGGCCACGTGGACGATATCAAAGGTTCGGGTCCGCTTTTCAGATGAGTGCGCTCTGCTGAAGCCTATGGATCGCCGCAAAACACGATCCCAGTCAGGCTCCCGAACGACACAGAACCCGGAGCGCTCCATGCACTCCAGTTTGTCCCAGGATTCCGCCGCCATGCTTTCGTCCACATCGCCATCCGCCACCCTGAGACGGATCGCGTTGCAGACTTCCAGTTTCAAAAGGCGGTTCAGCAGGAGCGGAGCGACTTGCACCGATGTCAGGTCCGTGGCTTTGTCGCTGTTGGAGTCGCTCATCAGGAGCGAGGCGAGAACGCTGGTGTCCGCGTACACCATGTTACCAGCGGTAGCCCTCCCGGTCTAAATCCACCGCACTCCCTTCGATCTTCGGCATTGAGGCGAGAAACATCCTTTGCTCCTTCGTCCACGCCGCCCAATCCAGTTTCTTCTCCTCCGGATATGGGATCGGAGTGATCTTGCACACCTCCTCTCCCCGGCGCGTCAGGACGATCTCCTGACCGCTCTCCCGCACCTCGTTCACCAGTTTGGAAAGATGGTGCTGCGCTTCCCGGATTGTGGCTGTTTTCATTTGTTAACAAACATGACGCACATCGTGCTCAGGTCAAGCGGCAACATCACACCCCGAGCATCAGCGAGATATGCTCCGCAGTGAGTTCACCCATGGATTTGCAGTCGCGGAAATCGGTGGTGCCGTGCATGCGGTCGAGCTCAAGGGCGAGGCGCTGGACATGCTCCATGGGGGCGATTTCCTCGCGGCGCATGATGCCGAGCAGGGCGCGCAGGCGGGTGGATTCCACTTTTGCACGGCGCGCCATCTGGGCGTGTTCCTCGTTGACGTATTGGTCGATGGATTTCCGGTTCAGCACGTGGAAGGCGAGGCGCGTGACGGGGCGGTTCGAGTTGAAGCGGAAGGCGAGGTAGATGTTGCCGTTGCCCTCGTAGGATTGCTGATCGAAGTCGATGGGGCGGACGCGGTATTGCACCTCCTCGAAGTCCGGCGTGATATCGACGACGTAGTTCACGCTGCGCATGTCGCCGAGCAGGCGGATGAAGGAGCGCTCGGTGAATTTCGTGAACTCCTTGGCGATGCGGACCTTGTTGAGCTTCGGATCCGGCAGGTAATCGCGCAGGAAAACATCGCCCGGGACGCCCGCGATGTGCTCCTCGATGAGTGTGTTGCCTTTGACCATGTAGTTGATCCGGTTCGGCGAGAGGATGTGCTACAGTTCCAGGCCGTAGATGCGGGAGGCATCGGCTTGTTTCACGTAGAAGTAGTCGGAGTTGTCGTTGAAAAGGTTCGTGACGCGGATGCGAAAGGGTTTGGAGTTACCGAAATCACCGAAGTCGATCCGATCCACGAGGAGGTGCTCGTGCTCGACGGCGTTGCGCCCGAGCTTCAGCTCGCTGTAAATGCGGATCAGCCGTGGCCGCAGTTCCGCAAGGACTTCGGGCGGATACATCACCGTCAGCCACAGCGTTTCGCGCCCTTGTGGGTCGTCGTAAGGGATGGCTCCTGTGAACCTTGTCAGCTCCGAATAAACGCGTGGAATGTCCCGCAGCCTGTCGAAACGGTAGAGATACTGCCGCAGCGGCTGGGAAACCTCATACATCAATTTTCTCGCCGGGATCATCCTGCCGGAACTTTTAAATTTTAAACCCTAAACTCCAAGGAAGAAGAAAGACCGGGGACAGGATGTCCCCGCGACGGACTGGGACTGCAAGTCCCAGCCACGGAAAAAAAAGACCGGTCCCTTTCGGAACCGGCCTCTTCATTGAGATTTAAAGTTTAAAACTTAAAGTTTCAGTCCTCCTCGGTGACATCGCCCGCATCGACGGTGATGGTGAGGGTCGCGGTGACTTGGGCGTTGAGTTTGATTTCCACGGCGGTCTTGCCGGATTTCTTGATCGGCTTGTCGAGCTGGATGGAGTGGCGGTCGATGGAGATTCCGGCGGCTTCCAGTTCCTTGTGGATGTCCATGTTGGTGACGGAGCCGAATGCCTTGCCACCTTGGCCGGTGGAAAGGGTGAAGGACGGCTTGAGCTTGCCGATCTTGGTTGCGAGCTCCTGGGCGACGACGATTTCCTCGGCTTCGCGTTGGGCACGGCTGGTCTTGAGAGCTTCGACGTGGCGGAGGTTTGCCTTGGTTGCCTCGTAGGCCTTGCCTTGCGGGACGAGGTAGTTGCGGGCGTATCCGGCGCGGACTTTGACGACATCGGCTTCGGCTCCAAGGCCTTCGATTTTTTCTTTGAGGATGACTTGTGCGTTGGCCATGGTAGGAGAGGATTGTTTAGAAACGGGGGGCGGATTTAGGCTCGGGCTTGGGGTGCGTCAAGGAGAATCCTGCCGCCCCGGCACCGCGACGGGTGCTTTTTTTGAAAAACGGGGGGATCTCCCTTCCGGTTTGCCAGGTTTCTGCTAGGTGACAGGCATGAAAAAAGCGGATCTCACTGATTTAAAGGGCAAGGATCTGGTGGCGGCGCTGGATTTCAGGAAGCTGCCGAAGGTTTTGCTCCACGAGCACCTGGATGGCGGGCTGCGGCCGCAGACCGTGATCGAGCTGGCGCGGGAGAACGGATACAAGGGCCTACCGACGGAGGATGCGGGCGAGCTGGCGGCGTGGTTCCATCGCGGGGCCCAGCGCGGGAATTTGCCGGAGTACCTCGAAGGTTTCGCGCATACCTCCGGGGTGATGCAGACGAAGGAGGCGCTGGAAAAGGTGGCCTATGAGTTCATCGAGGACATGAAGGAGGACGGCGTGGTCTATGCGGAAGTCCGTTTCGCCCCGCTGCTGCACACCGATGGCGGGCTCTCGCAGGACGAGGTGGTCAACGCCGTGCTCTCCGGGCTGCGGCGCGGGGAAAAGGACTTCGGCGTGAAATGGGGGCTCATCATCTGCGCCCTGCGCCATCTCAGCGACTCGATGGTGGCGGCCGAGCTCGCCATCCGCTGGCGCGAGGCGGGCGTGGTCGGCTTCGATCTCGCGGGCGGCGAATCCGGATTTCCCCCGAAAAAACACGTCGATGCCTTCCACGCGATCCAGCGCGCCAATTTCCACATCACGATCCACGCCGGCGAGGCCTTCGGGCTGGAGTCGATCTGGCAGGCGCTGCAATACTGTGGAGCGCATCGCCTCGGCCATGCCACGCGGCTGCGGGACGACATCCACGTCATGGAAGACGGCTCGCTCAAGCTCGGCACACTCGCCCAATACGTGCTCGACTGCCGCATCCCGCTGGAAATGTGCCTTTACTCGAACCTCCACACCGGAGCCTGCCACGACCTCGCGCAGCATCCCTTCGGCCTGTTTTTCCGCAACGGCTTCCGCGTCTGCCTCAACACCGACGACCGCCTGATGAGCGACACCACCATGACCAAGGAAACCATCCTCGCCACCGAGCTTTTCGACCTCAGCCTCGCCGATCTTGAAAAACTCAACCTCAACGCGATCAAAAGCGCCTTCGCCCCTTATGGCAAACGTCTCGAAGTCATTTTCGACACGATCAAGCCGGGGTATGCGGCGCTGCGGCGGGAGTGAGGCGCGGCTTTGCGGCGGATCCGTCTTCTTCGATTTTCTGAAAACGGAAAACCGGTGAATCGGAGATTTTCGCGCGGGTCTGGTCTCACCGCTACCTCTGCGATGAATTCACCTGCTTTCCGTTTGTGATCGCACGAGCCGGGTGCGGAAGCTCCGCCGCTTGGACGACAAGGGAAGTTCGGAAACGGAGGTCGGGTTGGTGATGATTCTCGGACAGTTCGATGCGGGGACGGTCACCTGCGGCAACGGCCTAGCTTTCGCGCGGCGGCATCTTCCGAAGGTATTTGTTCCTGTTTGAATTCTCCCATCCCAACGAACTGCGGACTGGCGGTGTCATCCAACCACAAAAAATCAGGCGAGCAGGGGGTAATGAATGATTCTTTCCCGGGAAATTTCGGATGGCCAATCCGGGATCGCTGTCCCAGTGTGCGCCCCGCAGTGCGGCAATCCGCTGCCACAACCTCTATCCCATCACCATCATGAGCATCGAATGGAAAGGCGTCATGCCCGCCACCCTCACCCAGTTCAACGAAGACCTCAGCATCGACCACGGCCTGATGGCCGATCACGGCAAGTGGCTGATCGAGAACGGCTGCTCCGCCATCGTCGTCCACGGCTCGCTCGGCGAGGGTGCCACGCTTTCCTTTGCGGAAAAGGTCGCGCTGCAGAAAACCTACGTCGAGGCCGTGCCCGGCACGCCCATCATCCCCGGCGTCGCCGCGCTCTCCACCAAGGAAGCCGTCGATCTCGCCAAGGCCGCCAAGGACAACGGCTGCCGCGGCCTGATGGTTCTGCCGCCTTACCTTTACTCCTCGGATTGGCGGGAAATGAAGGCTCACATGAAAGCGGTCATTTCCGCCACCGACCTTCCCTGCATCATCTACAACAACCCCGTCGCCTACAAAACCGACTTCACCCCGCTCCAGATGAAGGAGCTCGCCGACGAGCTTCCCAACGCCGAAGCCGTCAAGGAATCCTCCACCGACGTCCGCCGCATTGCCGGCATCCGCGAGGTCTGCGGCGACCGCCTTGTGCTTGGCGTGGGCGTCGATGACTGCGCGCTCGAAGGCTTCGCGATGGGCGCGAAATTCTGGATCACCGGTGTGGGCGACGCTTTCCCGGCCTACAACGTGAAGCTCTTCGAACTCGGCACCACCGGCCGCATCGAGGAGGCCATGCCGATCTACGAATGGATGCTGCCGATGCTCCGCATGGACACCGTCGTGAAATTCGTGCAGCTCATCAAGCTCCAGCAGAACCTCGCCACCGGCGGCAAGTTCGGCAACAACCGCGTCCGCCCGCCACGCCTGGAACTCGTCGGCGCCGAACTCGCGGAGGCCACCGCCATCATCGAGAAAGCCCTCGCCACCGCTCCCGCACTCTGACTTTTTCACCATGACCACCCAGCTCCTCGGCACCTCCTTCATCGGCAACTCGCGCTCCACGGGCACGGAAACCTGCGGCCACGGCATCCAGCCCGGCAGCGGCACCGTGCTGGAACCGGCCTACATGGCTGCCACTCCCGACGAGGTGGAAAAAGCCCTGTCGCTCGCTGCTGCGGCGTTTCCCGCCTACTCGCAGATGCCGGGAAAAACCCGCGCCGTGTTCCTCCGCGCCATCGCGGACGGGATCGAGGGCGTGGTGGAGGATATCGTCGAGCGCGGCCAGCTTGAGACCGCCCTGCCTGTGCCTCGCCTGCGCGGCGAGACCGGCCGCACCGTCGGCCAGCTCCGCATGTTCGCGAAACAGATCGAGGAAGGCTCATGGGTCGATGCCCGCATCGATCGCGCCCAGCCGGATCGCAAGCCTTTGCCGAAAGCCGACCACCGCGCGATGCTCCGCCCGCTAGGCCCGGTGGCCGTTTTCTGCGCCAGCAATTTTCCGCTCGCCTACTCCGTGGCCGGCGGCGACACCGCCTCCGCCCTCGCCGCAGGTTGCCCGGTCGTTGTGGTCGCTCACTCTTCGCATCCGGGCGTCGCGGAAATCGTCGCCAACGCCGTGATCGCTGCCGCGCAATCCACCGGCATGCCCGAGGGCGTGTTCTCCGTTCTCTACGGCGGCGGCCGCAAGGTCGGCCAGGCGGTGGTGAAACATCCCGTGATCCAAGCGGTCGGCTTCACCGGTTCCCGCGCCGGCGGCACCGCCCTGATGGCCACCGCGAATGCCCGCCCGCAGCCCATCCCCGTTTACGCGGAAATGAGTTCCGTAAACCCCGTCGTGATCCTGCCCGGCGCGCTCGCCCGCGGTGAGGAAGCCCTCGCGGAAGCCTTTTACGGATCGCTCACGCTCGGCGTCGGCCAGTTCTGCACGAACCCCGGCCTCATATTCCTTCCGGAAAATTCCGGCGAAGCGTTCCTTGCGAAACTCAAGTCGCTCATTGAAGCCGGCTCCCCCGGCATGATGCTCAACGCTGGCATCTGCAAGGCCTTCGCCGACGCCACCTCCAGCTTCGCCACCGCATCGGGCGTGGCAACCCTCGCCCGCTCTGCCACCGAAGCCGGCCCCGGCCAGGGCGCACCGATGGCCTTCACCGTTTCCGTAGCCGATTTCCTGAAATCCGAAGCGCTGCAAGGCGAGATGTTCGGCCCCGCGACCCTGATCGTTCGTGGATCGCTTGTGGAAATCGAAGCCGTCATCCCGCACCTCGAAGGCCAGCTCACCGCCAGCGTCCACGCGACCGTCGAGGAGCTCGCCGCGCATCCCGGCCTCGTCCCCTCGCTCCAGAATCGCGCCGGACGCCTCATTTTCAATGGCTTCCCCACCGGCGTCGAGGTTTGCGACAGCATCGTCCACGGCGGCCCTTTCCCCGCCACCTCGGATGGACGCAGCACTTCCGTCGGCACCATGGCGATCTTCCGTTTCACTCGCCCCGTCACCTGGCAGAACTTCCCCGACGCAGCCCTCCCCGCTGAACTTCAGGACGCGAATCCGCTCGGGATTAACAGGATGGAGAGCTGAGAAATCGGTAGGGTCATTTCGCCGAAATGACCGACGTTGCGCGTGGCGTTACGGTGCCGGGGAAACAAGCTCCGCATCAACAACGCGAAAGGATAAGACCCGGATTCGAGATCAGGTTGCGCGGACAGGGGCGGTCGTTTTGGCAAAACGACCATTACGTATCGCGAAACGGGAGACCTCACCCGCATCCGCAGCCACTGCCGCATCCGCGTTTTTCGGCGAGCTTTTTCTCCAGCGCAATGGCGGTGGGGGTGATCGAAAGGCCGCCGAGGTTTGTGCAGCGCACTTCGCGGGGCATCTGTTTGGCAACCTGCTTCGCGGTCTCGATCACCTCGTCGAGCGGGATGACCTGGTCGTAACCGGCAAGCGCCATGTTCGCGCAGCAGAGGGCGTTGGCGGCGGCCATGACGTTTTTGCCGAGGCAAGGAGCCTCGACGCGGTTCGCGATGGGATCGCAGATCAGGCCGATCATGCTTTGCATGGCCATCGAGGCCGCGCCGACGGATTGGTTGAGCGTTCCGCCCGCCATAGTGACAAGCGCGGCGGCGGCCATCGCAGCGGCGGAGCCTCCTTCCGCCTGGCAGCCGCCCACCTCGGCGGCGAAAGTCCAGCGGGTGGCGATGAAAACGCCGATCAGGCCGCTGGCGAGCAGGGCTTTCGCCATTTCCTCCTCGCCGAGACCCATGCTCTCCGCCATCGCGACGACCGCGCCGGGCAAGGCCGCGCAAGCTCCCGCCGTGGGTGCCGCGATGATCACGCCCATCGAGCTTTTCACCTCCATCAGGGAGGTCACGTAAAGGATGATCCGGTTCAGCGCGCCGCCATCCAGCAATTTGCCGGCGGCCATCATCTCGCCGAATTTACCGCACTGGTGGCCTAGCACGCGATCCTCGTATTCCGTACCCGCGATGCCCTCGGCGATCGAGTTCCGCACGATGCGCACGATCTCCACCATTTTCGCGATGACCTCCGCCTCGGTCAGGTTGCCGCGCTCCATTTCATATTGGACGGCGAGTTTCCACAACGGCGTGCCGCGCCCGGCATCATGCTCCAACATCGCCTCGCAGGTGCCGAAGGGGACATGCGTGTCCTTGCGGGACATCACGGAAAGCACCGGCGCGAGCCGTTTCACACAGCGCACCCCTGCCAGCGCCGCGATGATCTCATCGCCCACAAAAGCCGCGGCTTTGACCTCGATCATTTTTCTCCCGCCCGCCTCGTGCGAAATCACTTGCGCGCCGTCTACGCCCGCCTCCAAGGCCGCGACCGCACTGGCCGTATCGCCTTCAATCCACAGCAGAGTCTCGAAAAAATCGCCGTGCATCGAGACCGAAAAGCCGTCGAGCTCGATCACTTCCATGATGCCGCCACCGGTGGAGATCGCGATGAGCGTGCGGGTTTCTTTTTCGCTGAAAAGTGTGAGCCGGTAGGTGTTCGGGTGCGGATCGCCGGCATCGACCGTCTCGATGGAAATTTTCACCCCGCTGTCCGCCAGCGTTTTCATGGAGCCCGGCAGCCTTGAATCCGCCGCGTCCCAGCCCATCAACCCGCCGAAAAGCCCCATGTCGGAGCCCTGCGTGTCGTGCGTATTCGGCAGCGAACCGTTGCGGTCGAACTCCACGAGCACCTGCGAGAAATCCCCGTCCATCAGATCGCGGGCAAGCCGCCCGATGCGCAGTGCGGCGGCGCAGTGCGAACTCGACGGCCCGCGCATCACGGGGCCGATCACATCGTTGAAAATGCTGACGATCATCTTGCGGGGAGAATAACCCTGTCATCTGCCGATGCCAGCCCGGATACATGGAATATGAGGGTATTATGGGCGAATGGGGGGCCGAGGAAGAATTTGCCAGCGCTTCCGAATGGATCATCATTTAGTTCAAAAAAACTTGAACAATCAGGTTCCGCTCGATACCTAAGTGGCGTGGACTTGCCGTCTCCTTCAGCCGGAACTCATGTCGATGGGCTCACGATCCTGCAGCGACAGATGGTGGATTTTTTCGTGGACGGTGTGAAGGTGCTGGGATTGCCCAGATCATTGGGGGAAATATACGGACTGCTTTTCATTTCCACCGCACCCCTCTCGCTGGACGATCTGGTGCTTCATCTGGGGATATCGAAAGGCTCGGCGAGCCAAGGTTTGCGTACTTTACGGACTCTGGGCGCGGTGCGCGAGGCGACAGGAAACGGCGACAGGCGGACATATTACGAGCCGGCCGTTGATTTGAAGAGGCTGGTCGGGGGATTCATACGGGAGCAGGTGCGCCCGCACCTCAACAGCGGGAAAACCAAGCTTCAGCGCATCGCGGAGACGGCCAATCTGTGCGACGTTCCCGCGGAAAGGGAATTTTTCCTAGACCGCATCGAGCGCCTCGAATCCTGGATGAAACGAGGCGGCCAGATGCTGCCGGTCTTGCAGAAGCTCCTCGGCCAATGACGCTCTGTGAAACAGACAAGTTCCGATGGTTTTGCGTCCGCACGCAGACGAAGCGCGAGCACATCGCCGCGAAGCATCTGCGGGAACTGGAGGGCGTGGAGGTGTTTTGTCCGCGCGTAAGATACCGCAAGGCAACGCGGCGCGGGAAAATCTGGTGGCTCGAGCCGCTTTTCCCCGGATACCTGCTCGCGAAATTCGACCGCCAGGAGATGGAGCGTGCGGTGACCTTTTGCCAAGGCGTCCGTGGTCTCGTCCGGTTCGGCACGGAAGTCCCCGATGTGCCCGATGCCATGGTGCGCTCCCTGATAAGACAGGTGCGAGAGCAAGCCGGCGGGGAAGGGGAGGAGGAGATGATTACCATCGCGCCCTCCATTTGCGTCGGTGACGAGGTGGAAGTCGCCATAGGCCCATTCCAGGGTATGAAGGGCATCGTACGCAGCGTCGCCCCAGCCACCGAGCGGGTCAAGGTGCTCCTCGAATTCCTCGGCCAGATCCAGCCTGTCGATCTCGATCTTTTCTCCATCCTCACACCCGGTAAACCTGTCCCCAACATTTAATTGTTCATTTTTTATTGAACTGAACGCCCGTCTGCCTCTCTATCGCTCCGGTTTCTCTGCTCGCCAGAGAACCCCACCAACAGCCAATTTTCACACGAAGGTTTTTTCCCGAAATAAAGGGAAAATCGACCAAGGGCGGTAGCACGCCAACATAAATGCTGACAGCCTGAAAAGCTGAAAAGCTGAGATTCATTTCAGTGTTTCAGATTTCAGCATTTCAGTTTTACTCAAATGCGTTTCTTGATCGTCGGCGCCGGATTTTCAGGGCTGGTCGCCGCCCATCGGCTCGCCAGAGCGGGGCACATCTGCACGATCGTTGACCGCCGCCCGCACCTAGCTGGGAACGCCCATGACTCCCACGACAAGGCCGGCGTCCTGACCCACAATTACGGCCCGCACTATTTCCGCACCAACTCCGAGCGCGTCCTCAATTACCTATCCCAGTTCACAGGATGGCACCCGGTCGATTACTCGATCAAATCCTTCACCGAGGCGAAATTCTGGCCTTTTCCCATCAACCTGAACACCTTCGAGGCGCTCATCGGGAAACCGGCGACCACAGAGGACTTTGAGCGATACCTCGCGGAGAACCGCCTCGATATCCCGGAGCCGAAAAACTCAGAGGAAGTGATCCTCTCGCAGGTCGGCCCGCGCCTTTACGAACTGTTTTTCGAGGGCTACACGCTCAAACAATGGAAGCGCCACCCGCGCGACCTCGATCCCTCCGTCTGCGGCCGCATCCCCATCCGCACGAACCGCGACGACCGCTACCTTTCCGAATCCTTCCAGGCGCTTCCCGACAAGGGCTACACCCGGATGCTCGAAAACATTCTCGCCGACAGCCCCAACACCACGCTCCACCTCAACACCGATTTCGCCGATGCGCGCGAACGGTTCCCCCACGACCACCTGATTTTCACCGGAGCCATCGACGAATACTTCGGCAGGAAATACGGCCCGCTGCCCTACCGCTCGCTCCGATTCGAGCACGAATCCTTCACCGCCGCCGAACTCGCCCCGCGCGAAATCATTTCGGGAAAGCCCGGCTTCTGGCAGCCCGCCATGCAGGTGAATTACCCCGGCAAGGACGTGCCTTTCACCCGCATCGTCGAGATCAAGCACGCCACCGGACAGGACATCGGAGCCACCACCATCGTCCGTGAATTCCCCGACGACTGGGACGTGTCCAAGGAGCCCTACTACCCCATCCCGGCGCCCGACGCCGCAGCCGCCTACCAAAAATACGCAGCCCTCGCCACCGCCGAAACGGACACCACCTTCATCGGACGTCTCGCCACCTACCGCTACTACAACATGGATCAGGTCACCGGCATGGCCCTCGCGGCCTCGGAAAAGCTCATCAAGCGCTTCGCGTGATCCCCATTTCAGCGTTTCAGTTCTCAGCATTTCAGCATTTACCCATGAAAACCTTCATCTCAGGCCACCGCGGCATGGTTGGCTCCGCCCTCGTCCGCAAAGCCGAAATTCTCGGCCTCGAAACGCTCACCGCCACCCGCTCGGAACTCGACCTCACCTCGCAGCCCGCAGTCTTCGCTTTCCTCGCAGATCACAAGCCGGACACCGTCATCATCGCGGCCGCAAAGGTCGGTGGCATCCATGCGAACTCCACCTACCCGGCGGATTTCATTTACGAGAACCTCGCCATCGCCGCCAACCTCATCGAGGGCTCCCGCCGTGCTGGCGTGCCGCGGGTGCTGTTTCTGGGTTCCTCCTGCATTTATCCGAAGCTGGCCCCCCAGCCGATGCCGGAAAGCTGCCTGCTCACCTCGCCGCTCGAAGGCACCAACGAGGCCTACGCGATCGCGAAAATCGCCGGACTGAAAATGTGCCAGCATTACCGTGCCCAGCACGGCCTGCTCTACCACTCCGCGATGCCCACCAACCTCTACGGTCCGGGCGACAACTACCACGCGGAAAACTCCCACGTGATCCCCGCCCTGATCCGCCGTTTCCATGAGGCGAAGGAAGCCAACGCACCCTCCGTCACGATCTGGGGCACCGGCACCCCCTGCCGCGAGTTCCTCCACACCGACGATCTCGCCAACGCCTGCTTTCACCTCCTTTCGCTGCCGAACCCGCCCGACTGGGTCAACGTCGGCACCGGCACCGACCTCACCATCCTCGACCTCGCCAAGCTCATCGCGAAAACCATCGGCTACCCCGGCGAGATCCTAACCGACCCCACCAAACCCGACGGCACCCCGAAAAAGCTGCTCGATATCTCGCTCATCGAATCCACCGGCTGGCACCCGGAAATCCCTTTCGAAACCGGCCTCGCGGCGGCGTATCAGGATTTCCTCACAGCTCTGCACAGCGGTGAAGCGAGACTATGAAAACGCGCATCGCCATCCGCATCGCCGCCCTCGTCTTCGGATTGATCATCATCGCCGCCGTGGTCATCGCGAACCTCGGGTATGGCGAGTCATTCTGGCCGATCATTACACATACTCCTAATGCCGATAAAGTCGGACACATCGGCATCTTCGGCATCATGGGCTTTCTGTCCAATCTCGCCCTTCCAAATTTCCGTATCCGCCATCTCCCGCGCCTAGTTACGGCAATCACCTTCTTCCTCTTCGTTCTTGTCTCGCTAGAGGAAATCTCGCAGGCCTTCATTCCTGCCCGCGTTTGCGATGTCTTCGACTGGCTTGCCGATGTCGCTGGATTGGCCATCGGACAAATCGCGGCGACCGTTCTTTCGCGATTCCTTCCAAAACAAGAAACTTCTAACACCTAACGAAGCTCACATGAAAAAAGCACTCATCACCGGCATCACCGGCCAGGACGGCTCCTACCTCGCGGAGTTCCTTCTGGAAAAAGGCTACGAGGTCCACGGCATCAAACGCCGCGCCTCGCTGTTCAACACCCAGCGCATCGACCACATCTACGAGGATCCGCACGTCGAGAGTTCGCGTTTCAAGCTCCACTACGGCGACCTCACGGATTCGTCCAACCTCACCCGAATCATCTCGGAAATCCAGCCGGACGAGGTCTACAACCTCGGCGCACAGTCCCACGTGGCCGTATCCTTCGAGGCTCCCGAATACACCGCGGACGTCGATGCGATGGGCACGCTGCGTTTGCTGGAGGCGATCCGCTTCCTCGGCCTTGAGAAAAAGACCCGTTTCTACCAAGCATCCACCTCCGAGCTTTACGGCCTCGTCCAGGAAATCCCTCAGAAGGAAACCACCCCGTTCTATCCCCGCTCCCCTTATGCGGTCGCGAAAATGTATGCCTACTGGATCACCGTAAACTACCGCGAGTCCTATGGCATCTACGCCTGCAACGGCATCCTCTTCAACCACGAGTCCCCCCGCCGCGGCGAGACCTTCGTGACCCGCAAGATCACCCGCGGCATCGCCAACATCGCCCAGGGCCTTGAGAAATCCCTGTTCCTCGGCAACATGGACGCCCTTCGCGATTGGGGCCACGCCAAGGACTACGTCCGCATGCAGTGGATGATGCTCCAGCAGGACGCCCCCGATGATTTCGTGATCGCCACCGGCAAGCAGATCTCCGTCCGCGAGTTCGTCCGTATGTCCGCCAAAGAGGCGGGCATCGAACTGGAATTCTCAGGCTCGGGAGTCGATGAGATCGCTACGATCTGCTCCATCACCGATCCATCGAAAGCGCCCGCACTGAAAGCCGGGGACGTCATCGTTCGCGTCGATCCCCGCTACTTCCGCCCCGCCGAAGTCGAAACCCTTCTCGGCGATCCCACCAAGGCGAAGGAGAAACTCGGCTGGGTTCCCGAGATTACCGTCGAGGAAATGTGCGCCGAAATGGTGGCTTCGGATCTCAATACCGCGCGTCAAAACGCCATTCTCAAATCCCACGGCCACCACATCCCCGTCTCCAAGGAGTAGTAACCGCCTTGCCCGCAGCTTCCCTTCATTGATTTTTGAAACTTGAGGTTTGAAGTTTAAAAACGTCATCGGCCTCCCCGTCGCAGCCACCGATTATGTCGGCGCGGTGCGCTGGATCCTGGAAAAAGCCACGCTGGCCGACCGCGCCTATGCCGTCGAGGCTGCGAACACCCACGTCGCCGCCCTAGCCCGCAGCGATCCGGAGTTCGGCGCGTCGATGGCAACGTTCGACCTCATCACCCCCGACGGCATGCCGCTCGTCTGGTCGGTCAACGCCCAGCTCCCGCCTGCCGAAAAACTCACCGGACGCGTCTACGGCCCGACCTTGATGCTGAGAACCTTCGAGGCCACCGACACCACGGACAGTCCGTTCCGCCACTTCCTCCTCGGAGGAAAACAAACCACTCTCGACAAACTGACCGCTAGGTTTTCCTCGGAGTTCCCCAACGCCAAGCTCGTCGGGGTCCACTCCCCGCCCTTCGGCGAGTGGCCGGAAGGTGAAACGGAAAACATCATCGCAAAAATCCGGGCGTCCGGAGCGAACCTGGTTTGGGTCGGCCTCGGTTGCCCGAAGCAGGAACACTGGATCGCACGTCATAAGCACATCCTCCCGCCCGCCGTGTATTTCGGAATCGGCGCGGCCTTCGCCTTTCACGCCGGCGAGGTGAAACAGTCACCCGCCATTTTCCAGAAAACCGGCCTCGAGTGGGCATATCGCCTCGCCATGGAGCCGCGCCGACTCTTCAAGCGCTACCTCACCTACAACTCCCTCTTCCTCTTCCACACCCTCCGCGACCACATGCGCGGATGAACCATCACAGCTCTTCCTTGAGAGTTGAACGACCTGTGAGCATAGCGAACCAACAAAAACCGCGAAGACACATCTCATAGCCATCAGGCAAATTTGAGATTTGAATTTTATGAAAATCAAAAGCATCTGCTGCCTCGGCGCCGGTTACGTCGGCGGCCCCACCATGGCGATGATCGCGGCGAAATGCCCGGAAATCAGCGTCACCGTCTGCGACATGAACGAGGCACGCATCGACGCGTGGAACTCGGACACCCTCCCCGTCTATGAACCCGGCCTCCAGGAGGTCGTGGAATCCGCGCGCGGCCGGAACCTCCATTTCTCCACCGATATCAAGGCCGCCATCGCGGGAGCCGACCTCATCTTCGTCTGCGTCGGCACGCCCACGAAATCCTACGGCATCGGCGCCGGACGCGCTGCGGATCTCCGCTACATCGAGTCCGCTGCCCGTCTCATCGCGGAGGTTTCCGAGGGCAACAAGATCATCGTCGAGAAATCGACCATCCCGGTGAAAACCGCCACCGCGATCCAAGCCATCCTTGCCGCGAACTCCACGACGAATGCGACCTTCCAGGTGCTGTCGAATCCCGAGTTCCTCGCCGAGGGCACTGCCGTCGCGGACATGGAGAGCCCGGACCGCATCCTCATCGGCGGTGAGCAGACCCCCGAAGGCCAGGCGGCGCTGGAAGCTCTCGTTTCCGTCTATGCACACTGGGTGCCCCGCGAGCGCATCATCACCACCAATCTCTGGTCTTCGGAACTCTCCAAGCTCGTCGCCAACGCCTTCCTTGCCCAGCGCATCTCCTCCATCAACTCCATCTCCGCACTCTGCGAGTCCACCGGCGCGGATGTGGACGAGGTTGCCCGCGCGATCGGATCCGACTCGCGCATCGGCTCGAAATTCCTCAAGGCATCCGTTGGTTTCGGCGGCTCCTGTTTCCAGAAGGACATACTCAACCTCGTCTACCTCTGCGAATCCTTCAACCTCCCCGAAGCCGCAGCGTACTGGCGCGCCGTCGTGACAATGAACGATTGGCAAAAATCCCGCTTCGTCGAAAAAATCGTCCGGACTCTTTTTAACACGGTCTCCGGCAAGCGCATCGCCATCCTCGGCTTCGCTTTCAAAAAAGACACCAACGACACCCGCGAATCCGCCGCCATCCATATCGTGCGCGATCTTGTCGCCGAAAACGCCCATGTGATCATCTACGATCCGCGGGTTCCCACGGAAACAATCCACCGCGACCTCCTCGAGGTCGGCGTCCCCCAAGACATCATCAACTTCAATATCGAGATCGCCGCCGATCCCTACGAGGCCGCGGCCGGTGCCCATGCCCTCGCCACCCTCACTGAATGGGATGAGTTCCGCGACCTCGACCTCCCGCGCATTTACGATCTCATGCTAAAGCCCGCCTTCGTCTTCGACGGCCGCGCCATCCTCCCCGCCGCCGCCCTCGCGAAACACGGCTTCAAGGCCTTTGTCATCGGGAAAGGCGAGTGAACCTTGAGCGGACACACATTCCGTTTGACAACCAGTCATTTCAGACCAGACAGTTCAGTTATGAAAGCGACCGTCATGGATCTCCGTTACCGTACGAAGGAAATTCTCCGTGCACTCGATGCGCGGGAAGAGATCACCCTCACCCACCGTGGAACCGAGAAGGGGAAAATCATCCCCGCCGAACCCAAGCCGCGCGCCCATGGCTCCCTCGGTGAGCATCCCGCCGTCGGCATGTGGGCGGATTGCGTGGAAACCGTCCCCGAACTGCTCGCAAGGATTCGCAAGCCTCGCTCATGCTGATCGATACCGATGTCCTCATCTGGTGCCTACGCGGGAACCGCAAGGCCGCCGCCGCGATCGCGTCGCTTCCCAAGCGCGTCATATCCCAAATCACCAGGATGGAGTTGATTGTTGGGTGCCGCAGCAAATCGGAAATCTCACTGCTCAAACGCTTCCTCGCGGAAGAAGGTTTCCAGATCATTCCTCTCTCGCCGGAAATCGGGATCAGGGCGGATCTCTGGTTGGAAGAGAAAAACCTCAGCCATGGGATAGGACTCGCGGACTCCCTCATTGCCGCCACGGCCTCCTCCCTCGGCCTTCCTCTCCTCACGGCCAACGCCAAGCACTTCCGCTGCTTCTCGGAACTCGAGGTCAAGAAATTCACCCCATAGTCTTACCCGGTCAACCGCCTTCCGCTCCACACCCGGTGATTGGCCCTGAGGCTGATCTTCCTTGTGACTTGAAGTTTAAATTTTAAGGTTTAATGATGAACATCCACCCCGAATTCCACCGCTTCCTCCACCGCCAGGACAAGGAAAACCTCCTCCGTCAGAAAGGCCTCGCCGTCTGGATGTGCGGCCTTTCCGGTTCCGGCAAGTCCACCATCGCCAACGCCGCCGAGCGCGTCCTCCACCAGCAGGGTCACTACACCCTGATTCTCGATGGCGACAACCTCCGCACCGGCCTGAATGCCGGCCTGGGCTTCTCCGACGGGGAGCGCCTCGAAAACATCCGCCGCATCGCCGAGGTCACGAAAATCCTCGTCGAGAACGGCGCCATCGTTTTCGTCTCTGCCATCACCCCGCGCGGCGAACTCCGCGACCTTGCCCGCGGCATCGTCGGCGAAGAAAACCTTTTCGAGGTTTACGTAAAAGCCTCCTACGAAGCCTGTGAAAAACGCGACGTCAAAGGCCTCTACGCCAAGGCCGCGCGCGGCGAGATCCAGCACTTCACCGGAAAAGACGGCTCCTTCGAGCCTCCCCAAAGCCCCGATCTCACCCTCGAAACCGAACTCCTCGCCATCGAGGATGCTGCCATCGAGCTCATCGAGGCCATCCTGCCAAGGATCGCCCACGCATAGCGCTTCGCGTGGCTGGGACTTGCAGTCCAAGTACGTCGTGGGGACATCCTGTCTCCGCAATCTTTTTCAGCGCTTACCCTCATCCAAGGCCAAAAAACAATTTTCCGTACCCGCAAGCCTAATACCTTAGTAATTCACCTAAATTACTAATTATTTCTTGACCCACCCCCTTTCCCGCGCCAAACACCCGCCGCGCCTTCCCTTTTCCTTGAGATTTAAAGTTTAAAATTTGAATTTTCCATGCCCAACTACAACCTCTCCCACCTCGACCAGCTCGAAGCCGAGGCGATTTTCATCCTCCGGGAAACTGCCGCCCAGTTCCAGAACCCGGCGCTGCTCTTCTCCGGTGGCAAGGATTCCATCGTCATGGCATGGCTCGCGAAAAAGGCCTTCTGGCCCGCCCGCCCGCCGTTCCCGCTCGTCCACGTCGATACGGGCCACAATTTCGATGAGACGATGGTTTACCGCGACGAGTTCGTGAAGCTTCTCCGCGCCCAGCTCGTAGTCGGCTCCGTCCAGGAATCCATCGATACCGGCCGCGTTGTCGAGGAAACCGGCCCCAACGCTTCCCGTAACAAGCTCCAGACCGTCACCCTCCTCGATACGATCGAAAAGCACCAATACGATGCCTGCCTCGGCGGCGGTCGCCGCGACGAAGAAAAAGCCCGCGCGAAGGAACGTTTCTTCTCACACCGCGACGACTTCGGCCAATGGGATCCGAAAAACCAACGCCCGGAACTCTGGAACCTGTTCAACGGCCGCAAGAACCCCGGCGAACACTTCCGCGTCTTCCCGCTCTCCAATTTCACCGAAATGGACATCTGGATGTACATCCAGCGCGAGGAAATCCCGCTGCCATCCATCTACTTCGCCCACGAGCGCGAGATCTTCGAGCGCAACGGCACGCTCCTCGCCGTCACCGAGTTCCTGAAACCCCAGGATCACGAAACCGTCACCCGCGAGATCGTCCGTTTCCGCACCATCGGCGACGCCACCTGCACGGGAGCCGTCCGCTCCGCCGCCTCCAACCTTGACGAGGTCATCGCCGAGGTCGCCGCCGCCCGCCAGACCGAGCGCGGCACCCGCTCCGACGACAAACGCTCCGAAACCGCCATGGAAGATAGGAAAAAAGAAGGGTATTTCTGAGCCCTCGCATGACAGATCAGAAATCCAAAATCAACATTCTTCATTCATCAATCTTCCTCTTCCCATGACCTCCCAAGCCTCCATCTGGAAAAGCATGAGCCTGGAGGAAAAATACCGTCTGCTGGCCTCCACAATCCGCCAATCCCGCCAGCTCAAGCGCCTCGGCCTCCAGCTCAGCCACCCCAACGCCACCCCCGAGGAAATCGAACAAAAACTCGCCCGCGTCTGGCTCCATGCAAGACCCTGATCTGATCACACTGTTCGTAGCTCCCCTGGAAAAGGCCGGGATCCGCTACATGATCACCGGTTCCATCGCCAGCTCCATCTACGGCGAACCCCGTAATACCCTCGATATCGACCTCGTCCTTCTCCTCGAAGCCAATCAGACCTCCGTTTTTCACCGCATCTTTTCAGAAGAGGAATTCTATCTCCCTCCCGCCGACGTCATCGAGATCGAAGCCCGCCGCGAAGCCCACGGACATTTCAATATCATCCATCACCACAGCGGCCTTAAGGCTGACATTTACCTCTCCCGCAACCACCGCTCGCTACCCTGGGCGGTCGAACACATCCGCCGCATTGAAACACCTTCCACCCCGATTAACGTCGCCCCCCCAGAATACATCATCATCCACAAGCTCGAGTTCTACCGCGAAGGCGGCTCGCAGAAACACCTCCGTGACATCGCAGGCATCATCGAACAGCAGCCCCTCGACCAATCCTTTCTCCAGCCCACCCTCGAATCCCTCGGCCTAACCCCCGAATACCAGCTAGCCTTAGCCCTCACGTGACAGATCGAAAATACACAATCATCAATCATCAATCCAATTTCTCCCATCCCACTACATTCGCGGTAACTCTCTTCCCGCTGATCGCTGCTAACTGATCACATTTCACTCTCCCATGGACTTACTCCGCTTCACCACCGCCGGCTCCGTCGATGACGGCAAATCCACCCTCATCGGACGTCTCCTTTACGATTCGAAATCCATTTTCGAGGATCAGCTCGAAGCAATGGAGGAATCCTCGCGCCGCCGCGGCGATGAGAACGTGAATCTCGCCCTCCTCACCGACGGCCTCAAGGCCGAGCGCGAACAGGGCATCACCATTGATGTCGCCTACCGCTACTTCGCCACGCCGAAGCGGAAATTCATCATCGCGGACACGCCGGGCCACATCCAATACACCCGCAACATGGTCACCGGCGCCTCCACCGCCAACCTCGCCATCATCCTCATCGACGCCCGCAAAGGCGTCATCGAGCAGACCAAGCGCCACTCCTTCATCGCCAACCTCCTCCGCATCCAGCACCTCGTCGTCGCCGTCAACAAGATGGATCTCGTCGATTTCTCGCAGGAGGTCTTCGACAACATCGTCGCCGACTACCGAGAGTTCGCCTCGCGCCTCGACAACATCGTCGATATCACCGCAATCCCGATCTCCGCCCTCAACGGCGACAACGTTGTCGACAAGTCCAACAACATGCCGTGGTACGAAGGCTCCACTTTCCTTTACCACCTGGAAAACGTTTATGTCGGCGGCGAGGAAAACCACGTCGATGCCCGTTTCCCCGTGCAATGGGTGATACGCCCGATGTCCGACGAGTGGCATGACTTCCGCGGCTACGCGGGTCGCGTCGCGGGCGGCGTCTTCAAGCCCGGAGACGAGGTCACCGTCCTCCCCTCCGGCTTCAAGACCCGCGTCAAGGCGATCCACTCCCCCGATGGCGAGAAAGAGGAAGCCTTTGCCCCGCAATCCGTCTGCCTCACCCTCACCGAGGAAATCGACATCTCCCGCGGCGACACCCTGGTGAAATCCAACAACCCCCCGACAGTCTCCCAGGACATCGAGGCCATGGTCTGCTGGTTTTCCAACAAGCCGATGCCTCCCAAAGCGAAGCTCGTCATTCGCCACACAACCCAGGAAACGAAAGCCATCATCCAGGACGTGAAATACCAGGTCGATGTGAACACCCTCCACAAGATCGATGGGGTCGATACCCTCGCCATGAACGACATCGGCCGCATCACCCTGCGCACCGCCGTCCCCCTCATCCACGATTCCTATCGCCGCAACCGCAGCACCGGCTCATTCATCCTCATCGACCCCGGCACCAACGAGACCGTCGCCGCGGGAATGATCGTCTGAAGCTAGGGCTGGGCCGCCGCGCCCCGCCGCCCACTTCACCTTCTTCCGCCGGGGGCTTTAATCGCTTGGGGTGCAGCCCTTTACGCGACCGCCTTCCTCCCCGCCATCCAATCCCTGACCCACCTGATCACGAGTGCGCCCAGAATGACAAGGAACATGCCCGCCAGAGCTGGAACCAGCCTCCCATCGCCAAAGCCAACGCCCGCCAGCACGAAACCGATTCCGATGAGTCCGTTGCAGGCCAGTGAGACCATAAGATAAAGCCGGAATGGCACCCTCAGAAACCCGCAAAGGTAATTCTGCACGAACATCGGAATCCCTGGTGTCAGCTTTAGAGCGAGAACCACCCGCAGCCTGTTCGATTCGCGAACTTCGGGTATGCGAAAACCCAGCCAGGCGGCAACCCTCTCCATCGTCCTCCGTCCCCAGCCCGCCGCCAGCCAATACGTCCAAGTGAGGTTCATCGTCATCGCCACGATCGCGATGACGCATGCTTCCACGGGACGATCCCGCCACACCACTCCCGCCAGGAAAAGCAAAGCGCTTGTCGGCACCGGCAAACCCGGCAACACCACAAGCGCCAGGAAAAGCCAAAGCGGCCTTTCCCTGAGGAAATCCTGACCCAGCGCCCACCCGCGCCGCAAATCATCCGCCCCGATCCCCGCCTTCCAAAGCCAAAAGCAAACCAACGCTCCAGCAAAAGCGCCGAAAAACACCAGCAACCGCACCCGCTCATCCCCCGCGAATTTCCGTATCCGTTCTCTCATCCCCGCGAGGCTCCGCGCCCCGCCCCATTCTGGCAAGCCCGCACACTTCCCACCGCCCACCATCGCGTGGGGCACAGCCCTTTACGCGACCCCCACGCATGAACTTCGCGTCCTATGATTTCTGGAAGCTGCTCTTCCTCTGCTTCGTAGGCTCGCGGCTGATCCTCGCCGCCACCGCGAGGTTTTCCCCTCACCTTACTGTTACCGCCGCAAAGCTCAGCCTCCTCGCCACCGGCCTCGTATTGATGGGTTCGGAAAGCTGGCTCACCCTTGGCGCTTTTCTTTGGGTCATCCTTCTCGGATGGGCCACCCTGCTTCTCCAGTCGGCCGCCATCCCGCGCGCACCGAAAAACATTCTCTTCGTCCTTCTTCTCGCAGCGCAGCTGGCACCTCTCTTCTACTACAAATACTGGAATTTCCTCATCAACGAGACCCTCGGCCTTGATATGCGGAATCCCTCCGTCCTCATCCCGATGGGGCTTTCCTTCTACACCTTCCAGACCATCGGCTTCTGGGTGGACAACCTCCGCTCCCCCTCGCCCCGCCCCACCTTCCTCGATTACCTCAACTTCTCCTCCTTTTTCCCCCAGATCGTCGCCGGCCCCATCGAGAAACGCGACGATCTCCTCCCCCAGATCCAGTCCGACCGCTTCCGCATCCATCCGGAGAACATCGATGCCGCGCTCCGCTGGATCGTCCTCGGACTCGCCTACAAGATGGTCGTCGCCGATAACCTCGGTCTCCTTCCCGAAAAATTCCAGATCGACCCCTCGAATCCCTTCCATGTCTGGCTGGAGAGCCTCACCTTCGGCATGCGGATCTACTTCGATTTCGCGGGCTACTCCTTCATCGCCATCGGCCTCGGCCTCATCTTCGGGGTCAGCCTCACGCTGAATTTCCGCTGCCCCTACTGGTCCGCGAACCTCCGCGATTTCTGGCGCAACTGGCATATCACCCTCGGCGCATGGCTGCGGGACTACATCTACATGCCCCTCGGCGGCAGGAAAAAAGGCCGCTGGATACTCAACACGCTGATCGTATTCCTGGTATCGGGCATCTGGCATGGTGCTGGCTGGGGCTTCATGATCTGGGGCCTGCTCCACGGCATCGGCGTCGCCCTCTGCGCCTCCCCCAAGGCGGAGAAAAAGCTCCCCTGGCCCGTCCGCTGGATCACCACCTTCCTCTACACCACCGCGGCATGGCTCTTCTTCATGGAAAGCGACCCCGCCCTGCTCCGTGAAAAAGCCCTCGGCCTCATCAACCCGCTCTCCTACGGCCTCGCCCAGTTCAAGGCCATCCCCGCCGCCTTCACCGGCCCGCTCGACGCCCTCACCCTGGCCCTCATCCTAGGCATCGCATTCATCGCCCTCCTCGCGGAAGGCCTGGGCATCCGCAATAACCGCGAACCCTACCACTTCGGCCGCGCCCGCATCGTCTCGGCTTGCCTGGTCTTTCTCATCGTCTTCCTCGCCCCCATGGAGGAGTCGAGATTCATCTATTTCAATTTCTAGGTATGGAAATCGAAGTGATTGTGAATTCTAAATTTTGGATTTTGGATGAAAGAGCAAAATGTCATTTTGGAAAAGTCCTACACGTTCGCTTTGGAAATCATGAGCCTGGCGAAACTGATCCGGGAATTGCGCGAGTATGATCTGGCGTCTCAGCTATGGCGTTCGGGAACCAGCATCGGGGCGAATGTGGAAGAGGCTCAGGCCGCGCAAAGCCGGGCGGACTTCCGATCCAAGATGTCAATCGCAGCCAAGGAGGCGCGCGAGTCCCATTATTGGCTGCGCCTTACCCGCGACGGGAAAATACTACCCGAAGAACGCATCAGCCCCCTGATCGAGGAGATCGAGTCCATCAAACGCATATTGACCAGCATCGTCAAAAGCGCCGGCAGCTGAAGGGAAAATTTTGGATTATGAATTCTGAATTTTGGATTGCTTCCATCCAAAATTAAACATCCAACATTTCCTCCAAGGTTTCTCTTCAATCCAACATCCAACATCCAACATCCAACATCCAAAATCCAAAATCCAAAATCCAAAATCCAAAATCCAACATCTCTATCTTCCTTGGCGAACTTGGCGGTAAAACCTCTTCTATAGCCGTGAAACTCCCTTTCATCCTGATTCTATCGCTCATCGCAGCCTACGCGCTTTCCGCTGTGCTCACCATCACGGTGAACCCAGAAACCGCCTTCTGGGCGGAAGCCGTCGCGCGCCGAGAAGCCGCCGTCGCCGCCATCCGCAGGGAATCACCTGGCAAACCCATCACCTTCTTCGCCGGCGGCTCGAGCTGCGCCTTTTCCATCGCCCCTAAAATTATCGAGGAAACTACCGGCCAGCCCGCCATCAACCTCGGCCTGCCCGTCGCGTCTGGCGCCAAATACATCCTCCATCACGCCCTCCGCCAGGCGCAATCCGGTGACCTCATCGTCGTCTGCCTAGAGCCCGATATCCTCACCTCCCCGGATCAGGAATCAAGCCCCTCGAAAACCGGCTTCGCCCTCGAAGCGAAGCGCGGCAACCTCATCGACTCCGCAGGCGGCTCCACTTTCGGGGAAATCCCCAGCATCTCCGATTACCTGACCCTGTCCCGCCCCGGCGCGGGATACCTCATCACCCTTGCTGGCCGTAGCATCACCGGCAAAGGCTACCGCTACAAACCCGAGGACATCGGATACCGCGGCCTCCTCCGCACCGATTCCCGCGATCCCGACCTGCGCGGCGTAGGTAATTCCGATGCCACCGCCCTCCACCCCGAAGGCCGATTGCTTCTTGAAACCTTCGCCGCCGCCGCGAAACAAAAAGGCGTCCGCCTCGCCTACTCCATGCCCTGGTATTTCACCGATACCGCCTCCCTCGCTCACAACCGCGCCAACAAACAAAAAGTCCTAGCCGACATCGCCACGATCATGCCCGTCATCGAGGACGGCTTCAGCGGTGCCATGGACGGCATCGAAAACTTCGCCGATTCCGGCCTCCACCTTTCAGATTCCGGCACCGCCGCCCGCTCGCAAGCCCTGGCCGATGCGCTGAAGGCGCACCTCGAAACCCGGTAGGGCTGGGCCGCCGCGCCCCGCCCATTTCACCTTCTTCCGCCGCCAGGCCGCAGGTAGCGCGGTTTCGCTGAAACCGCATGAGAAAAGATCACGAAAGAAAAAGCCTCTTCCAGGTAGCGCGGTTTCGCTGAAACCGCATGAGAAAAGATCACGAAAGAAAAAGCCTCTTCCAGGTAGCGCGGTTTCGCT
>JAIXQS010000134.1 GCA_027485615.1 Verrucomicrobiaceae bacterium | reverse complement strand
AGGAACTGCTCCTGGCGGACGGAGTAGAAACCCTTGTAGGTCTTCTTGTAGATCTGGTCGCGCGCGTAGAGATCGGAAAGGATTGCCTGAACGCAGGTGATGTGGCGGAGGTCGGTGGTTTCCGCCCAGCCGTCGTATCCCACTTCGATCTTTTCCCAAAGCGCGGAGAAACGGGCGGTGACGGTTTTCACATACTCCGCCGGGGAAACGCCTTCCTTTTCCGCCGTCTGCTGGACTTTCTGGCCGTGCTGATCGACGCCGGTGAGGAAATAAACCTCCTCGCCCGCGAGGCGGCGGTAACGGGCGATCACATCGGCGAGAACCTTCTCATAGGCATGGCCGATGTGGGGCGAGCCGTTGGTGTAGTCGATGGCGGTGGTGAGGAAGAACATGCTTGGGAAAATTCTAAATATTAAATTCTAAATCCAAAACGGAAGAGGCTAGTTGCGGACAACTTTCCCGCCGAGCGAAAGGATGCGGGAGTTTGCCTTTGCGGCTTCTGCGTTGGGGATGTCGCCGAGGCGGACGTAGATCTGGGAAAGGGCGGTCCAGGCGAGGAGGTCGTTGGGCTGGAGGGAGGTGGCCTGGAGGGAGGCGCCGAGGGCTTCCTTGAGGTGGCCGGTTTTCAGGAGGGCCATGGAGAGGGCGTGCCAGGAATCGAAATGGTTGGGATCCATCGCGACGCACTTGCGGTAGAGCACGGCTGCCTCGTCGAGTTCGCCAAGGGCGAGGTGGCCGCTGGCTTCGTCGTAGATTTCCTGGATCGCTTCGCTCAAGGTTCGGAATCCGGTATGAAGGATGCGGGCCGGAACCCGCGCCCGTTATTTATTGTAGAGCATCTCAATGCCGGCGGCTTCCGTTTTTGCCGTCAGCCATGAATTGAATGCCGCGATTCGGGTCGCTTCCTCGGCGCGCCGGATCTCGGCTTCGAGGGCTGTTTCCGCGTTCTCCTGCTTCACGATCTCGCGTTTCCCGACATGGATGATGAACGCGCGGTCGGACTCGATGACAGGCTCCGTGAGGGCACCGGGGTCGGTGTATTTCGCGGTTTCGAAAAGGCCGGATGGCACCTTGGTGGTGTCGCCCTGATATCCGGCCGAGACCTCGGTGAGGCTGACCGTTTCGATGGTGATCCCGGCTTCCTTGGCTGCGTCTGCGAAGCCCTTGCCGCCTGCGAGGGCTGCCTTGATTTTCTCCGAGGCCTCTGCGGTGGCTTTTTTCAGCGCGGCGGCGGCCTGCTCCCCGATCAGGCGGGCGCGGGCTTCGGCGCGGGCTTCTTCGTAGGTCTGCACTCGGACTTTCTCCGTCTCGTCGAGGCGGGCGATCAGCCACTCGTCCTCGCCGATCGCGATGGCGGGCGAGATTTTCGAAAGGGGATCGGAGGTGACCACCATGCGGAAAAGCTCGTCAGCTGCGGTGCCTTGGGTGCTGGAGGCGCGGAGGGCGGCCTTGAGTTCTGCGGGCGCATCGGCCAGCGCGAAAAGCTCCGTGGTTTTCAGTTCCCAGCCCTCTTTCTCAGCGAGCTTGTCAAAACTGAGATCCTTCTGGCTCTCAAGCTGATAGAGGAAATCATCGGCCTTGCCGCCGGTTTCGAGCTGGGCCTTGCGGCGTTTCTCCGCAATCTCCGCCGCGCGGGCCGCCTTGGCTTTTTCGTGTTCCGCCTTGGCCTCTTCGGTGGCATCGGCGGCGAGAGCCGCAATCTCGGCGGGGTCGGCTGGGATGGTGGGCTTCGCGATCAGATAGGTGTATTTGCGTTTCTCGGGAGTCTTGAATGCGTCCTTTGTGGTTTCCCAATGCCCCTTGATCTCCTCTTCCGAGGGCGAGATTTTTTCCTCGATGGGGTCGAGGTCGAGGCGCGCGATGTCCACGGCGATGCGTTGGCCGCCAAGGGCGGAGTTCTTGGCGACCGCGTCGCGGCTCGCGGTGAGGCCCGCGCCGAGGATCTTGGCGAGCTTGGCCTGTGCGATCACATCGGAGGCGAGCACGCGGATATCGCCTTCCGTGAGGCCGAGGCGTCCGATGCCCTTTTCGATGAAATTCCGATATTGCTCCTGGGAGAACTCGCCGTCCGGCCCGGTGAATGCGCGGAGCTTGCGGATGAAGGAATCGATCTCCTCCTCGCCCGGATAGATGCCGAATTCCTCTTTCGCGGCTCGCAACAGCATTCGGCTGGAGAAGAAGTTTTGCATCGCCTCATCCTGTGACTGGGCGTCCCCCGACATGCCGAAGAGGAACGTATACAGCGGGAAATCACCTGATTGAGCGAGGGACTGCGTGAGCTGGTAGGCGGATGCGCCGAGGTTGGAGAACTCCTTGTCGGTGTAGGAGCGTCCGGCGACCTTCATGTAAGGCTTCCCACCGCCTCCGCTGCGCATGGTGCTGGTGTCCATGAAAAGAAATCCGATCAGGACGAGGACGAAGAGGACGATGATGAGTCCGGTGTATTTGCGAAGGTTTTCGATCATGGCAGGTAGCTGGGCGCGGGCATTAAAAGGCGGAAAGCTGGGATTTCAAACCCTAAACTTCAGGGAAAGGTGCGAGAGGGGATACACGGCCTTTTCACCCCTTTCCTGCGTCCCGCCATCTTGCACCCCCGGTCACGCGGAGCTTGCGGAAGTCGGGAAAAGCGCGAAGTCTGGCGGCATGAATTTGCGCTGGCTGAACGCGTTGTTGTGGGGAAATTCCGTCGCGTTGGCGTGGATGTGGGGGCTGGGGCTGTTTTTCAGCGTCCAGATCTCCTTCATGTTCGGGATGCAAGGGCTGCTGATGTTCGCGGTTCCGAACGCGATCGGCCTCATGCTTTTCGGCTGCCTCACGCAGATCGTCGCAAAACGCCACCCCGGCGGCCACGAATCGCTGGCGCTGTTTTTCGACAAGTTCGCCAAGCCCTTCCGGCTCATCTTCTACATCTACCAGATCGTCGCGCTCTCCCTGACCGTCTTCGCGCTGGTGAAATACCTTTTCATGCCCCTTTTCCTGCCGACGCAGATGGGCACCCCCGTATTGCTCGGGCTTTCCATGACCATGGTCGTCTTCGTCCTGCTGGCGATGGGCTGCCTCTTCGGCGAGGAGTTCGGCATCGGGAAAATCAAGGCCGGCCACGCCCTGTTGGGGTCTTTGCTCCTGGTCTGCGTGGGCACCATCCTTATTCACCACAATCTTTTCGATCTCGGGAAAGGCATCACCGGCACGGCGGGAGCTCCCGACTACGACCACTCGCCGAACCGCTTCTGGGGCTACGCGATCCCGCTTGTCGTCGGCCTGCTCGTCGGTCCCTGGCTCGATCTGCAGCACTGGCAGCGCGCGATCCAGATCCACCGCGAGGAAACCTCGATCCGCCTCAGCTACATTTTCGGCGGAGCCATCTTTTTCCTGCTCCTGCTTTTCCATGGCTCGCTGGCGATGTGGGTGATGGGGCACGCGGACGGTTTCTCGGTGAGGAAAAGCGGCCTCGACGGCCTTCACTACGCCCATGACCTCGTGGTGCGCCATTTTGGCGGAGCCTTCGACGGGAACTCGCTCGTCCCCATCGCCTACTTCGGCTTCCTCTGCATCTGCGTCCTGACGACTCTGGACAGCGGATATGTCGCCTTGAAATGGTTCCTCGGCCGGAACGTGGAGCGCAGCGAGAACATGCTGATCTCCCTCATCCCGAAGCCGCTCATCGCCTCACCGATCCCGACTTTCCTCATCATCGCTCTGGTCGCCCTTGGCGGCTATTTCGGGAAGTTCGAGGTGGAGTATTTCATGGTGTTCTTCGCCTCGTTTTTCGTCGGTTACGCGGCGCTCGCCGTCGCCCGCTGCTTCGTGCCGAACAGCCAGCAGCCGCTGCCGCAGATCCGGATGTTCTCCATGGCGTGCCTGTGCCTCGTGGTCTTCGCCTTCGGCTACATGGTGAAGCTCAACGTCCTGATGTATCTCGGTTCCCTGCTGCCGCTGGTTTATGTGGTATGGCTCGTAACCACCACGGATCTGCTGCGCCTCGTCACGGAAAAGGCGGGCGAGGTCACACGCGCCGCCGCCGAGATCCCCGCCATCAAGGCGATATCAAAAACCGAAGCGCCCGCGCCTCGCACCGAGGTCGTCGCGCCCGCTTCCGCAGGCACCCATGACCTGAAGGGCCATTTCGAGGGGAAATGGTTCGTCTATTCGATGGTCGCCACGTATCAGGACACGAACTCTGTGGGGAACGTCTACTTCGGCATGTATCCGCTCTACGTCGGAAAAACCCGCGAGCTGTTCTTCAACGCCGCCATGCCGGATTTCGACCTCAAGACCACGAAGTTCTACATCCTCACCCGCTCCTTCGAGCACAAGTTCGTCCGTGAGACGCGCGAATTCGACACGATCACGGTCAAGATCTGCGTCGGCGATTTCAACCGCAAGTTCTGCACCCTTGAGCACCAGATCTTCGGCTCGGAGGGCCAGCTCCTGGGCAAGGGCAAGCAGAGCCTGCTCTTCGTTTCCTCGAAGGACTACGGCCTGCTCGACATCCCGCCGGAAGTGTATTCGGCGTTCATGAAATATCTCTGACGAGCTTCGTCCTTGGCAGCGGCATCCGACCGCAGGCAGGATGGGCGCATGGAACACCATGTCTATTTCTGGTTAAAGGATGAGTTCAGGAACGAGGCCGGCGGCGCCCGCATGGAGGCCGCGCTTGCTGAGCTGGTGAAATCCCCGAATATCTCGAAAGCCCGTTGGGGCAAACCCGCTCCCACCGCGCAACGCCCCGTGACCGACCACTCATGGGATTACGGCATCTCATTCCATTTCGAAACCATGGAGGCCCATGAAAAATACCAGAAAGCCGACCCCATCCACGACGCCTTCTCCGGCGGCCACCGCGAGATGTGGGCGAAGGTGCTGGTAATGGATCTGGCGTGATGGATCGCCTTCACTCGATGGGACTCCCCCGCAGCTCGAACACTTTCCGCACCGCCGCCTCAATGAGGTTGTTCGGGCAGGACGCGCCCGCCGTCAGGCCGACGGTGACGTGCTCCTTTCCGGAAAACACATCAGCATAGTTCGCGGTGCGCTCCTCGTGGTGATGGAGGTCGAAGTGGACGATTTCCTCCAGTGATTTGATTTGTTCTGCGTCGCGGATGAAGAAGGTGGGCAGCTCCTTCTCGCCGATCTCGACGAGGTGGGCGGTGTTCGAGGAGTTGTATCCGCCCACGACGAGCAGCAGATCCATTTTCGTTTCGAGCATCTCGAAGAGAGCGTCCTGCCGCTCCTGCGTCGCGCCGCAGATCGTGTCGAAAACACTGAAATTCTCCGCCGAGCCATCGCGGTCTTTCATGGCGGAGGCGAGACGCTTTTGGATTTCAAGCGTCTCACCCTTGAGCATGGTCGTCTGGTTCGCCAGGCCGATTTTCCGCAGGTGAACATGGGGGTCGAAGCCTTGCTGGAAACCGCCTTTGAAGCGCTCCAGGAAAGCCGACTCATCCCCGCCATGGCGTATGAAATCGCCGATGTAGTCGGCATCTGCGACGGTGAGTATGACGAGATAGTGACCCTGCCCGTCCTCGCCGGCGGCGCGGGAGGCGGTGGCGCGCGTCTCCTCATGACCGGCCTTGCCGTGGATGATCGAGGTCACACCCTCCTTCGCGTAGCCGCGCACACGCCGCCAGACTTTCATCACGTCACCACAGGTCGTATCGACCGTGTAGCAGCCGCGTTCGTCGAGCTTCGCCATGAAATGGGTCGGAGCCCCGAAGGCGGGAACGATCACCACATCCTCCGGGCCGAGCTCATCGTAGGTCGCATCGATTTCCTTCCAGGGCAGCGAAACGATGTCCATTTCGCGGAGCTGGCGGTTCACCTCCGGGTTGTGGATGATCTCGCCGATCAGGAAAATCCGGTTTTCGGGAAAAACTTTCCGCGAGGCGTAAGCGAGGTCGATTGCCCGCTCGACGCCGTAGCAGAATCCGAAATCCTTCGCAAGTAACAGCGTGGTGTCGCCGCGCGTGATCTTCCCGCCCGTATCCTTGATTTTCTCGATAAGCGAAGACCGGTAATGGACAGCGACCTGTGCGGAGACGAGCTCCATCACATCCGGACGGCGGACGTTGACGCGGGGGCGGCTGGGGGCGTGTTCGGACATGGGGGAAAGAGACACCAGAATCCGGAAGCCAGAAACCTCAAAGTGCTTGCCTGCGAGATTCCGATGTCCCAGCGAGGTCTGCGGATTCCGTCTTCGGGTTGGCATCACCGTTCGCCCGACTGTCATCGGTGACAACAGAACAACGCTTCACGCAAACCGTTTCCCCTGAACCGGGTTCTTTTTCTAAGATTGCTACACGGCGGTGATCACCTTGAAACCACCCGTTTCCGCGAGAAGCCGGGGGCGGAGTCCGAGGGATTCCAGGTGCGCCTCGTAAGGAAGCTGGCGGTTGGCGACGAGGTGGAGGCTCCCACCGCGCTTGAGGGATTTTGCGGCGGTGGTGAGGAAGGCTTGGCCGAGGCCGATGTCCCGCGATTGCCCGGTGTGAAAGGGAGGGTTGGTGAGGATATGGTCGTATTTCCCCGGCAGGCCGGCGGTGACATCGTGCCAGTGGAACTCCGCAGGGCCGGTGACGTTTTTCCGGGCGCAGGCGAGGGCGCGGGAATCGGCCTCGAAGAGATCGATGCGCGTGACCCTCGGGCATTTTCCCAAAGCAACATGGCTGAGAAAACCCCAACCGGCTCCGAGATCCGCGACCTCGCCGCGCAAGGCAGGCGGCAGATATTGAGCGAGCAGGGCGGAGCCGGGATCGATGTGATCCGCGCTGAACACGCCGGGCACGACGGTGAAATCGGTGCCGGGAATGAGGCGGGGTTCGGAAAGTTCGCGCCACGCGGCGAGCGCGGAGGCGTCCCATGGTTGCGTGTTCCCGACGGCGAAAGCACGGCACTTGTTTTTGGAAACGGAGAAGAGCAGCGGCGCGGCTTTGGAGAGCTCTTTCTCGAAACGGGCGGCACCCGCCGTGTTCGCGAGCGAGGTGATGAGAATGCCGCCCGGCGCGAGGAGATCATGGGCGCGGGCGAAACCGGCCAGTATCTCCTCCTTGGATTTACCGGGAAGGAATAGCACGGTCGGATGTTTTCCCTGCGGCTCATCGGTCATCGTCATCCCGGCGGCCGTGCATTGATCCGCCAGCGGTTTCAGCGGCTGCCACGCGGTGGCGCTGATGAGATCCAGATGCGGCTCCGCGCCGAGGAAAATCAAGGGCGCAGCGGGATCGCCATGTTCGCGGAAGGCGAGTGCAAGCGTTTCGAGTGCGGGGTTCATGGCAACAGCTTCACCAGCTCCGCCTCGATGATTTTCTCGCACTCAACGATCTGCTGCGAGCGGCGCGCGCGGGCTTCGTCGGCGAGCTGCTCGAGGGCGTCGATGTCGTAGAGATAGACCTCCTCGATCTCCCCGACGGCGTGCTCGATGTCGCGCGGGACGGCGATGTCGATGAGGAACAGCGGGCGGAATTTCCGGGCGCGGCGGACGGACTCGATGTCCTTCGCGTGGATTACGGTATGCGGCGCGCCGGTCGATGAGATGACGACATCCACATCCTTGAGCACGGGCAGCCAATCATCAAAGCGCACCGCGCGGCCATTCATTTCGGCGGCGAGTTCCAGCGCTCGCTCGTGGGTGCGGTTCGCGACGATGACGGATTTCGCGCCGCGAGAAACAAGGGCTTTCGCCGTCAGGCGGCTCATCTCGCCCGCGCCGAGCACCATCACCTCGCTATCCTTCAGGTGGCCGAAAATTTTCTCCGCCAGCTCGACGGCGACGTTGCCGATGGAGGTGGAGCCCTCCTGGATCGATGTCTGCGAGCGGACTTTTTTCCCGACCCCGAAGACCTTTTGGAAAAGGCGGTTCAGCGTGGGGCCGGTGGCTCCGGCCTCGTGGGCGGCCTGGTAGGCCTGCTTCACCTGGCCGAAGATTTCCGTCTCCCCGAGCAGCATGGAATCCAGCCCGCTGACAACCTTGCAGAGATGACGCACGGCCTGTGCGCTTTCATGCCGATAGTACAACCCATCATGGCCATGCACCTTGTCGGCAAGGCCTTCCTCCAGCCGCCTCACCGCCTCCCCGACGTCCTCGGCGGCGAGGTAGAATTCAGTGCGGTTGCAGGTGGAGATCACCACGCCCTCCGCCGCGCCCGCCGTTTCCAACAGACTCCGAGCGGCCTCGCCGAGGTGAGTGTTGCCCACGGCGAAACGCTCGCGCACCTCAACGGGCGCCGTCTTGTGGTTCAGTCCCAGGCAGGCGAGTTCCATCAGACGAAAGCGAAAACCCCCAGTGAAAGAACAAACAGCGCGACCGCCCCCAGCGCGAACCGCCGCCCGGTGATGCCGCGGATCCGCTTCAGCGCCATCATCGTGGCGTAACCAGCCCACACACCCACCGCCGCGATCAGGTGGCCCATCGCGCCCTCGCCGTGTGGCATCAGCAAACCTGCCGCCAGCCCGATGGTCAGCAGGATCATCCCGATCCACAGCAGCCGCTCCAGTGAAACGAGCAGCTCGCGCACCGGCGGCAAGTTTCGGAACAGGCCGCTTTTGAGATGGTGTTCTTTCAGTTGGCGATCAAGCACGAGGAACATCACCCCGGCCACCGCCGCGAGAGCGAGAGCGCCGTAGGCCAGCACCGACATCGCGGAATGCGTCTCGCCCCACGGGTTCGTGTTCAGGATGCGCTCAGGATTCGCGGCCAGCCGACCCGGCAGCAGCGCGAAGCCCTGGAACAGCACCACCACCGGCGCGGTGAACACCCCGAGCAGGGAAATCCGGTACATGGGCCCGACGAGCAGGTAGAAAAGGGTCAGCGACCACGCCAGATAGACGGAAATCTCGCCGATGCTCCGCAGCGGACACGCCCCGCGCATTTCCCCCCGGATCACGAGGTAGCCCATCTGGCAGATCAGCGCCCCGATCATCCACCACACCGTCCAGTGGCTCTTGTTCCCGTGCCTCAGGATCAGCAAGCCGCGCACCCCCGCCATGGCGGCGAGGGCGGTTGCGGCGATCAGGAACCAGCGATCCACTCCCTTTCCTTCGCCGCAAAGCGGCGTTCATGCAAGCCCTGAGAGGACGAGACGTTCGGCCACTTGTGGAGTCTCATGCCCGATCCGCTCGGCGGACATCCACCACCTTCACCTCCGCCACTGCATGATCCGCCCAATAGGTGATCGCAAAACTTCCGATCACCTTGATCTCAAGCAGCCGACCGGTCTGGTCATGTTCGGAATAATCCCCGGTTTTGTTAGGATCAACGGATAGGGAATCAATGAAAACAACGACGGATTTACTCTGGTTACCTCGGATCGCTCGAAGGGTTTCGGCAGCCTCCATTCGGATAAATATCCGGTATGGCTTCATTGCCCAGCATCCGTCGGCTCGTCACCGAGTTCCGGCTTCAGATCGTCCCACGCGACCCAGTTTCCCGGATCGGTGTCGTTCAGTCGATCATCCACCACCTTTAGAAGGCCGTCCCTTTTCAGTCTCACGGAAACGAGAAACGCCGAAAGCATATCCTGCTGCTCGGGCGGCAGGGACAACAGCTCTTGCTGGATAGCGCTTACATTCATTGTCGTGATAATCGCATCCGGCCCAGCCGCCCGCAAGGCGACATTTTCCCTAACTCGAAGGTCAGTGAGCTGTGGCGGAAATATGGGCAGAACGCTGATTTTGATCAGACACACGAAGCCGATATCCTCTGCCCATGAACCACTTCTCCGCCTCGCTCTGCGCACCGCTTACTTCATCCGCAACTTTCTTAGATGACGAAAAAAGCAATTCATGCGGAAAACCACAGAAGCTGCCTAGAATTCGAAAGCCGTGTAGCATTTCGTCGTGATTCAGATCGACACTGCCCTTTCGATACGTTGATTCCGAAGTCCTGCGGTATTTCGCCTCTTTCGCAAATTCCTCCACAATCCGACCGCTGATTTCTCGCGAGCCGCCGGACGAAACATAAGTCTCCCCACCGATTATCCCGCACGAACAGGAGGCATTCATCAGCAGCGCGGCAGACAGAACCAAGCGACTGAATGTTTTCATTTTATGGAAGTGGGATTTCGGTGGGCTTCGCGCAACAATCCTCACGGAGCCACCGCGAAAGGGCTCGCGCTGTTGCGTCGTCCCACTTCGCCGGAGCTCCATGTCCACGGATCGACGCCTTTCTGGGTGAAGACGGCCAGGCCGATGACGCCGACGTTGCGGGTGTCGCCGTGCTTGAGGTTCGCGTAGGAGTCGGAGACGCCGGAGAACTCGAAGGCCGCGACCTTGCTCTCGCTCTTGCGGAACCCGTCGATTTCCAGGGTCTCGCCGGGATCCACGATGTAGCCGCGTTTCGAGAAGCCCGCGGTTTTCCCGTCCATCACATCCAGCCCGTCCACACTCGCGACGATCTCCAGCGCGCTCTTGCTGCGGTTCTTTATGACAATGATATAGCTGCCACCCTTCGATCCGCCGACAAGCCTGCGCCCGTAGCCGTATTCCTTGTAGGCGGGCAGATAGCCGGAGCCGCCCTTGATCCCCCACTCCACCAGGCTGCCCGCCGCCGTCTGCATCGGCTCAACCTTTTCCGGAGCACGGGACATCGCCTTGATGCCTTCGGAGTCGTTGTAGAAAATCGCGTCGGTGCCGACGGGTTTCGAGGAGGCGCGGTGGAAGGAGGTGTAGGACATCTCGGAATTCCGCTCAGCTCCCCAGCCGGTGGCGAGGCCGGGACGTTCGGGGGCGGGGGCGTTCAACGGCATTCTGCTCTCCGCAGGACTCGCGGCATCGCTGGAGCTGAAGCCGCCCGCCGCATCGTATCCTCCCGAAGGCGGCGCGCAGGAGCTGATGATGAGGGCGGCGAGCATGGCTCCCAGCGGCAGGATGGCTTTCAATTTCATGGTGCTGGAAAAACAGCATTTCGCGAGCGCGCCGTCAAACATAAAATGCATTTTTTCCAGCATTTAAGTTGCGGTTTTTCCAGCATCTGCCATTTTCGCGGCGTGAAACGATTTGAGAACGGCCAGATCACGCGGCGGGAGAGGCAGGTGATGGAGATCCTTTTCCGGAAGGGGAAATGCACGGCGGAGGAGGTGATGGAGGAGATCCCGGATCCTCCGAGCTACTCGGCGGTGCGCGCGCTATTGGCGACGCTGGAGCAGAAGGAGCTGGTGACGCACTCGAAGGATTCGCGGCGCTACGTGTATAGCGCGGCGGTGCCGGAAAAGCGGGCGAAGCGCACGGCGCTCAAGCAGCTCATGGCGACGTTTTTCGAAGGCAGCCCGGAGAAACTCGTCGCCTCCTTGCTCGATCCGAAAGACCAGAATCTCTCCCAAGCCGAGATCGCGAAGATCAGGAAACTGATCGACGGCGGCGATGGGAAATGAAACCTTACCCACGAGAATGATCCCGACCCTCGCCTTTTCCCTGATCGCCGCCGGGCTGGTGCTGCTGGCCGGAAGGAAGGACACCGCCCGCGATCCCAGGCTCACGCTTTTCCTGCTGATCCTCATGGCGCTGATTCCCGTGATGGCCGCGTTCGTGCCGAAGGTGGCCGTGTTGCCCGCTGTTCCGGCGGAGGGTTTCGCATGGGGGAAATGGATTGCAGGGATCTGGGCGCTCGGCTTTGTCCTCTTTCTCGCAAGGCTCGCCCTCGCCGCGCACGGACTGGGGATGTGGAGAAAACGCTCGGCGAAGGTCGGTGAAATCGGCGGCGTGGAGATCCGCGAAGTGACCGGACTGCGCGGGCCGGTGGCGGCGGGTCTTTGTCGGAAAGTGATCTTCGTTCCGGAAGCATGGGGCGCGTGGAATGAGGCGGATCAGGAAATCGTTTTGCGCCATGAGCTTTCGCATCATCGCCGCCGCGATCCTTTGTGGAGGCTGTGCGCGGAGATCGCTCGCGCCGCGATGTGGTGGCATCCGCTCGCCCACTGGATGGCCGCCCGTTTCAACCTCCAATGCGAATACGCCTGTGACGAGGCAGTCGTACGCGAAGGCACGGACGCGAAAACCTATGCCAGCCTGCTGTGCGGCATCGCGGAAAAACAATCGCACGCCCCACTCGCCCTCGCGATGGCGAACCCCTCTTCGCTCCAACGCCGGGTCGCCCGGATGCTGCGGCCTTCGCCGAGATTCGGGGCGCTTACCTTCGTTGCCTTTGCGATACTCGGAGCCGCCACCGCGTGCGCCCTCTCGGTTGTCGGCGGAAAAATCCCGGTCGTGAGCGATACGGAAGTCCAGCTCCGCCTCACGGCTGATCCGTTTCCGGGGGAGAAGTAGGCCGGGAACACCTTGGACTGCTACAGCCTGCTGTAGCAGTCCAAGCTTCCATCATAGCTCCACCCGCTTCAACCACTTCTCCCTGCGGAACCATGTCTCCTGCCGCTTCGCATATTGGCGGGTGGCGGCGGTGATGAGTTCGGCGCATTCGGCGCGGGTGATCTCGCCGGTAAGCAGGCGGCGGATTTCCTTCACACCGATCGCTTTCTCCCAGTTTCCCGGCACGCCATCCAGCGCGGCGACTTCCTCGACGGCTCCGTCGGAAAGCATGCGTTCCGTTCGCGCTGCGATGCGGCGATGGAGATCCTCGCGGCTGCGGATCAGCCAGACTCCGTTCAGGGTCGATTCGATCTCGCGGGTCTTCACCGCCCAGCTATCGCGCATTTCGGAAACCTTTTTCCCGCTCAGCAGGCAGATCTCAAGCGCCCGTGAGACGTATCGCGGGTTATGCCGATCAACCTGCGCGGCCTCGGCAGGATCGAGTTTTTCCAGCTCCGCGAAAAGCTCCTCCAGCGGGCGGGCGTCCATTTCCGCACGTAGCTTCCTATCGCCCTGAGGCAGCGGCGAGGCGCCGTGGGTGAGGAATTTGAGGTAAAGCCCCGAGCCTCCCACCACGATGGGCGTTCTCCCGCGAGACCTGATTTCCGAGATCACCTCCCCCGCCAACTCCGCGTAACGACCCGCGTCGCAGGGATCTCCGGGCGCGAGCACGCTGAAAAGATGATGCGGCGCGACCACCATTTCCGCAGGCGAGGGCGCGGCGCTGAGAATCCCGATGCCCCGGAAAAGCTGGAAGGCGTCGCCGTTCACGATCTCGCCGCCGGTCTGCCCGGCGAGCGCGAGGGCGTATGCCGTTTTCCCCGACGCCGTGGCTCCGCAAACATAGATCGGCTCCGGGCCCGTCATGAGATAATGGGTTTCGCGGGGGCGGGTTCCTTGCGCTTCCCCGCGATCTCGATTTCCAGCGGTTGGGCCGCACTGAGGAAAATTTCCCGTGGCGGCGAAGGCAGGCAGATCCCGAGTTCGGTGAGCCGTTTCTCGATCATAACACGCAGGTCGCTGTCGACAACAAGGCTGTTGGTCTTGTCATTCAGCTCGACCCAAAAATACAGGCGGAATTCCAGCGATGCGGCGCCGAAGTTCGAGAGTGTTGCGAAGGGCTCGGGATTCTTGAGGATGAGGCCGTGCCGTTCCGCCGAATCGATGAGGATGTCGATCACCGTCTTGGCAGGCGAACCGTAGGCCACGCCGAGCGTCAACTCGCGGCGCAAGAGGCGGGAGTTCAGCGTCCAGTTGACCACCCGGTTTTCGAGGAAAAGCGAGTTGGGGATCAGGTTCTCGATGCCGTTGAAACCGCGGACGATGGACGAGCGGGTGTTGATTTCCGAAACGACGCCGTTGATGCCGTCCACCTCGATGATGTCGCCGACGCGGACTTTCCTCTCGAACAGCAGGATGATGCCGCTGATGAAATTCTTGATGATCGTCTGCGTTCCGAAGCCGACACCGATCGCCAGCGCACCGGCGAGGAATGCGAAGATCGTGAGCGGGATGCTGAGCCAGTTCAATGTCGCGAGCGCGAGAAGGAAGGCGACGAGCAGCATGACCCACGTCCGCAAAGTCCGCGCCTGGTTCTCGCCGATTACCGCGCGGTGGACGAGGATGCGCTGGATGCGGCGGCTGATCATCGCGGCGATGAGGTACGCGATGAAGAAAAGGATCACCGCCGAGATGATGGAGCCGAGGCTTACGAAGCGGGTTTGCACCACCTTTTGCCCATCGACTTCCAGCGTTTCCTCATAGCGGTTTACGGGTATATTCCAAATCCCCTTCGAAGCCTGCCACCCATAGGAAAGCGCCTCGACGGCGCGCGCGTACCATGGCGCTTTCTCCTTATCCGTATAATAAGCCAGCCAGCGGGAGACCGTGCGGCTCTGGTTGGTGATCGCCTGCATTGCGCGCTGGAGGAGTGCCTGCTTCTCCCACAAGATGGCACGCTGTTTGTTTAAGGGGACGAGCTTCGGATCATCTGCGGGAAGCAGCGAAGCACGGGATTGTTCCTTTCCGATGTCCGCCGAGACGGATGCAAGCTGGTTGCTGGCAACGACCTCCCAGGCTTCGAGTCGCTGGTGCAGGGAAGCAAGGCTCGCAATGGCCGCTTTTCGCTCGGCAGGATTTGGGTTATTCAAAAGGATGAAGCGCAGTTCGTAAGAATCGGGAGTGAAGGCCTCAAGCTGCAGGATCGCATCCAGGGAATCGGAGATGGACTGGAGGGCTTCGAGTTGAACGGCGGCGGTCTCTACGTTGAGCTCCGCCATCTCCAGCGCGGTGGGATCTGGCTCCGGTGTAGCCTTAAGCGAGGCGAGCGCTGCGGCGGCCACCGCCTTTTCATCGACAGCTTTGCGTTGGCGCTTGCGGTATTCCGCGCCTTCCTTTTTCCATGCCGACTGCCTGTCCGCAGATGCTTCCTTGATCCGCGCCAGATTCTCCTCGCTGAAAACGAGATCATCTCCCGCCTCCTTGATTTTACGGGAAAGCAATCCCAGCGAGACCTCGTTCGCACGCATCAATTCCTCAAGGGAAGCGATCGCATGTTGCAAGCCGCTGGCGCGGACGAAAAGCGCACGTTGCTTCACCTTCAGCGCGTCGAGCTTCCACTGTAGCTGCGCCTTGTCATCCTTGGCCTGCTCAAGTCCTTTTATTGCCAATTCTACACCCTCTTCGGCAGCTTTCGATTCCTTGAGTAGCCCGGCGAGCGTGGCTTTGAAAACTTCCACCGAAGATCGGTTGGAGACCTGTTTACCCTCGATAGCTTCCCTGCGCTCGATTAACTCGTCCACCATCAGCGTGGAATGAGGGGGTGGCGTATCGAATCCTTTCCAAGCATCCGCCTCGGCCGTTGCTTCCTTCAGAGCTGCTACAGGCTCTTCCGCGTCATCGAGAATGAGTAAGTGGCGGGAAATCGCGAGTAAGGTCTGCTCAAGATCACGTCTGCGGGATGATAAACTAGATGCACTGATTCCTTCGGGCAGTTTCTCCGGTGTATCGTAACGGTCGAGCCTAGCGAGTTCTCCCTCGGCCTCGACCTTCCATTTTTCGAGTTGGTCGCGGAGATCAGGAACAGACTTGCCATTCTCTGCACTGCTAGACTCTGCCTTTTTCAATAAATCTTCCAACTGACCAAAGCAGGGCAGGCAGGCAGCAAGCAGGAAGAGAGTTAGATATGTCGGAAAGGATTTAGAATTCACCACGTTCGTCTTTTTCGAGTTGGATCCGGTCGTCGAGGTTGCGCGCCTTGACGCGGTGGTTGCGCTTGTGCCAACGCTCGGTCGCCATCTGGCGCTTCTTGGCGCGCTTGCGCAGGGCTTCGATCTCGGTTTCGAGGTTCAGGAAAGAGCCGTAACGCGCGGGATCAAGGGTTCCTTTCTCGACCGCGTTGCGGATCGCGCAACCCGCGTCCTTTTCATGGCTGCAATCGGAGTATTTGCACTCGGCGGTAAGCGCGGCGACATCCTCGAAGCTGCCGCGCAGCGTGAACTCGTCCGTCCACATCTGGATCTCGCGCATCCCGGGGTTGTCGATGAGCATCCCGCCGCCATCCAGCGGGACAAGCTCGCGGGTGGTGGTGGTGTGGCGGCCTTTTCCCGTGGCCTCGTTCACCTCGCTCGTCCATTGCCATTCCTCGCCGTAAAGCTGGTTCACCAGGGTGGATTTCCCGACGCCGCTGGAACCTACGATGCACATCGTAATTCCCGGGGCGAGGTGGCTGCGGATCGCCTTCAACCCCTCGCCCTTGAGAGCGGAGGTGATGTGCACGGATGCCTCAGGGCAGAGCGCGGAGATCTCCGCAGCGGCGTTTTTCAGCTCCGGCTTGGTGAAAAGGTCGGACTTGTTGAGCAGCACGACGGCCTTCGCACCGCTGAGCCGGATCAGCGCGAAGTAGCGCTCCATGCGGCGGAGGTTGTAGTCCGGCCCCGCGTCGGTGACAACGGTGACGACATCGATGTTCGCCCCGATCACCTGCGCCTGGCTGCTGTTGCCGGGCATTTTCCGGGAAAAAACCGTCCGGCGCGGGAGCTGTGCTCGGATCACGTGCGGGTTGTCATCGTCCCCCTCCTCGATCGCCACCCAATCTCCGACGGCAGGCAAGTCGGAATCAACGACCGCCGCATTCCAGAGCCGCCCGCAGAGGATGCAGTCGATCTCCTCCCCGCCTTTCAGGAACGCGGAGAAATTGATCGGGGTTTCCCGGATGAGACGCGCGGGAACCCAGCCCTGCGCGCGGTGGGGCGCGAAGGCGTTTTCGAGTTCGGGGGTCCAGCCGAGTTGCTTCAGCGTCATGGGTGGGGGCAACTTATCGGAACATTCCTTGGTGTTCTAGAACATACTTCCAAACCGGAACCTACATGCTTGAAGCTCAGGACGGCACCGGATTGGCCGCCTCAGCCAGCCAGGAATCCCAGAAAGGGGGCATTACGGGCATCTGCTGTTATCGCATGGCTTGGATGTAATGCGTTTGTTCATTCTATCCCTGTTGTCGGTGGGTTTTGCGTCCGCCACCGAAATTCGCACATGGGTGGATGTCCAGGGGCGCAAGGTGGAGGCGGCCCTCATCGATGTGAAAGAGGTTGTCGTCGTGCTTCGCCTCAAGAACGGCAAGGAAATGGACTTTCCGATCGCCAAGTTATCCGCAGCGGATGTCGCATACGTGGACAAGCAGCGCGGGGCGCTGAAGGGGAGCGTAGCCAAACCCATGATGAATTTCGACGCTGATTGGCCGGAACGCGTTTCTTTCTCCGAGGATCCGGAAGTCAACATCCTTAAGGAGGATAAGGACGCCGGGCATTTCATTCATGAGAGCAGCAACTTGGAGCGTCCCCCGCAAAAGTTGGACAGGTAATAAGACCGATCTGAACCTCCACCACCAAACTCCCGGATCGCCAAAACCTGGCGGGCGTGGTCAAGCTGACGACAGCTTGCCGGGGTCTGGGGCGGGTAGCCCCGGGTCGCGCCAAAGCCAGAATGGAGGTCTCCCATGAATGACGAATCTGACGAAATCAAACGCT